>NZ_JBVVOZ010000015.1:0-176399 GCF_055807395.1 Bradyrhizobium sp. Kon10
GCTACCAGCAGAGCACGCCGATCAAAGGGGTCCCTTTTGGATGCCGATAGGGGGTCCCAGTCGAACGCCGATTGACATGCGGTCGGGCCGGTTGCCGTGGTTCATCTCTGTGAAGGCCATCCCCAACTCTTCCGCCGTATGCTTCGCCTTGAACTGCTCCCAACCAATCCTGAAGCGGCCCTTCGCTTCATCAAGCGAGCCGGCATCCCCATAAGGCGCCCCCGGAAGTGTCACAACGCAGGTCCACTGCCAGAGCCCGGGCGAGCGTTCGGTGGCGGCCGACTGGCTGCCGGTCCTCGTGGACGGTGTAATCATCCGTGCCGATCTGCCGCAGAGTAAGAGGCATCGTGGTTGCCATTGGCTAGCAACGAACTAAACCTCAGCAGCTGAAATTGTGCCAGCACTTCGGACCTGCTCTGATAGGAAACCGTGTGTTCGGCGGGCCGCTTCTTCTGGTCGGCTCTCCCGGACAGAGCCGGCGGAGCGGCCCCGGCGATACCCCAGCTCCCTTCAACGCCGGGGCAGTCTCTCCGGCCAGAAGACCCGAGAACCGATACGGCCTTAAGGCGGCGTTATGGCGCTCGTTCAGCTAGTGGCATTCTTGCCGGCCTTAGACACGGCTTCGATCAGGACCGGGCACTTTTCATATTCGTTGGCATCGACCTCAACGATACCGCGAAGCTCTCTGCATTCGCCGCCGTCAAAGAACCACTTCGTTCTGCCAACGGCGACGATCACTTTGCATTTGGGGCATGGCACCTGCATCCGCCAAGTATGCACGCAGAGTCGGTCTGTTTCACGGGACGAGAGTAAGCAGGCGCCGGAGTGAACCGGCGCAGGTTAGCGGGAGTTGGCCGAGGCAGCCGACTAGAGGGGCCGGCCGCCACCTGTAGGATGGCACGAAAGTGCCAGTGTGAACCGGCGCCCCCTTGCGCCCAATCACGCAATGCCACTCAGCCACTCTCCAAGCCTGTCAGAAAGGCTGTCCGGTTGCCCGGTGTATTCAACGGTGGTTCAATCTCGCGCCGGCGTTGGTCTCCTCCAAACGGCTGGCAAGGGCGGCCCCGATGCTTTGCTCCTTTGCGTGATCGGGGCCGTTCTCATGCGCACCCCATCAGATCTTTTGCCAGCGTGAACCGGCGGCCAAGCTCCTGGTCCGGACGAAATCATTTTCCGCCCTCGGCGAAATCACCGTGAAACAGAACTGTTCGAATCTAGCGACATCGAATAGCGGGGATCCCAAGATGCTAGTCCTGATGAACCTGATCTGGCGGCGCGCTGCTTACACGATGCTAGCCGGCATGCGGTCCAAGCTCGTCAGGCAATGACGCGAACAGGCCGCCAGCGTAAAGCGGCGTATTTCGTTGCCGTCCGGCGGCGTAGTTCTCTGAGATGGCTGTGCCACCGAAAAATTTCAGGTGACATCTCCGCCCCCGCTTCTGAACGGGTTTCATCTCGCCTGTGCGTTCGACCTGCACGATTTCTTCATGGCCACATCTTGCGCACCGAAACTCAATTTGCAGCGGCTGCAGCTCGTGCGGATGAAGTTGGCCGCATCGGCCAAGGATGACACTTTGGGCAATCACGTCTGGAGAGAGCACAGTCATCTCCAATAGCCTGGAACACCGCCGCTGATTGCCAACGATGTATTTTTCGGATCGTACCGATAAAAACGGCCCCAGCCAATTGGCGGCGGGCTGGGGCCGTGGGGACTCCGGTTCGCAGGGGGCTGGAGGCCGGAGCCCAGAGAGAACGGCGTGCATTTCCGTTTGTTCCCGACTCCCAAAATGCTGTCACGCTCCTATCTTTCGCCCATGCGTATGGCGTACGAGCTCTGCCTGGCCACCCCGGCAAGCAGGTCCCTTCACGACCGGAGTGGATCCATGAGGTGAAGCACGACGGCTACCGGATGCTAGTCATCCGGGAGAATGAGTGCGTGCGGCTGCTCTCGCGCAACGGCACCGATTGGACCAAGCGCTACCCCTGGATCGCCGAGGCCGCGCTGGCACTTTGTGATCGACGGCGAGCCGGTGATTTTGGAAGCACGACCATGAGGTGCAACTTTATGCGTTCGACGTGCTGGCGCTTGGCGTGGACGATCTTCGCTATCTGCCACTGCACGTGCGAAAGACAAACCTGCAGAGACTGCTAGCGCGGCGGCCGGATGGCATCACGGCGGCACCGTTTGAGCGTGGTGAGGTCGGCCCCGACCTATTCCGCGCCGCTTGCCGCATGGGTCTGGAGGGCTTGGTCTCGAAACACCGCGATCGGCCCTACGGCGGAGGCCGACAGAAGCACTGGGTCAAGGTGAAGAACAGGCAACACGCCGCCATCAATCGCGAACTGTAGCCGCGCGGCCTCTTTAACTTCCTCGCGAATCAGATTCGTATGACCTGAGGTGGAGATGAAATTCATTTTCACGGAAGCTGGCGGCAACAAGCCAGCTCGGAAGTGCGATCTTTGCTTACGGCCGATGAGGTTTTTGGGCGAACATGCGAGATCTTGGCTGTTCAGGTGCGAGGATTGCGCTCTTGTCAGCACAGACAATATTCATTCATCCTCCGCAAGCCAGCTTGGAACGGTCTCCTCGCTCGCCGCGTGCTATCTGATGGTTCGCCGCGCGACGCGTGGCATTTAAGTCTCAGGTCTTCGGCTTCGCGCAGGAATCGCGTCAGGCGGTGTTGCCTAGTCTGATCGCCCCCTGTTAGCTGCAGCGGCCGAGCATCCATTGGCCCTGGGGTTGCAGGAGGACCATGGCGCCCGGCCGCCTGGTCGCAGGCGGCTGCGACCAGGCACCATATAAGCGCGAGTCGCTGACAGATTTCGCCTTCTTGCTCCAGCAACACATTAAAATTCTGCAAAAGCCGGCCGCGCGGATCGGGAAGCGTGCGCCACGACACGCCGCCGGTAAGCCTTTGTGAGGAACGGCGTGCTCACTGCGCCGTTGGCTCACTCGCTGGCTTGCCCAAGCCGGCGGAGCGGCCCCGGTCATACCGTCCCATCCCTTCGACGCCGGGCCGTCTCTCCCTGTTCCGGAGTAAGCGTATGCGTTTCTCGCCCTCGATCGTGCCGCTGGATCGCCTCGATCGCGATCGTCTTGGAAGATTTCGGCGTGCGCGCGGGCTGCGCCTGGCGGGAGACGGACGAGCAGGACACGGACTTCGAGACGCTCATCCGCGATCTGCTGTCTGGCCAATACGCCTATCCGGTCCGTATCGTAGCCTTCAATGTGGTCGAGCGCTGGTCTCGCGATGCGACCAGTGAGGTTGCGGACGAGCTGGCCAGGCGCGACATGGGGGACGGCGAGATCGCGCCGGTGCTGCGTGCTTTCATCGAAGCGAACGCCAGCCGCCCTTTTGCTGTCCAACTGGCGCTGCCCCTGCGCGGACCTGCTTGAGCATGGCCCGCATGAACCCCGCCGACAAGATCGAGCAAAGCTATGAGCTCGCCATGATGGCGCTGGCCGACTATCTCGCCCTTGGGAATCCGCCCATGGCCGCGGACCGCACGCCAGTGTGCTGTCAGTCGATCCATTTCCGGAGGGTGGGACGAGTTTTCTAAGGCGCTAGCGATGGCTTTTGGTTTGTATTTCCCTGCCACGGCTTGGAGTGCTCGTGCTCGGCAATCCACTTGACCGCGTCGCCTTCCGTAACAAACCCCTTGATTGCTTCCGTTTCGCCGTCGGGCCACAGAATATCGACACCCCAGCCAAGTCCGGGATTTTTCCGAGCCATGAAAGTTGGTCGCTGCTCGAGCATCCGCCGAATATGCACCTATGGTGCCCAGGTTCAAGCCAGCTATCCTGCCACACCCACACTGGCCACGACGCGCAGTAGCTCGTGCGCGCTCGGAGGCCCAAGCTGTTGACGATTTGACTCGTGCCACGGTCAAGGTTCGATGGCGCCATGACCAAGGCAGAGAACCGCGCGGCTGCAAGAGCCTACCGCGACGAGCAGGAACGGAAGCGCCGCGAACTTGCGCGGGCTGAAGCCGTCAACGCGGATCTGGTCGAGCTCGAGCGGCTTCGGCGTACCTGATGTTCGGCAAGAAGGCAGGCGAACCGGCGCACGAGCTTGTCGACGCTATCGACGACTATGTGCAGAAGCTGACCGGCGATCGCACGATGCTCCACGCGCACAACCATCCCTGCGCATGAGTTGGTCCCGCGCGTTTTCCTTTTGCAGTTCGCGGAGCGGACGGCGGCGGAAAGTCAGTCTTCCGACTGCTCCACCTCCGGCGCGTGGGGGCTGGTTTCGGGGGCCTCTTCGCTCTTGGACGAAAGATCAGCTGCCTTGGAAAGAAGGCCCGCCGCAACGTCTGGACTGGTCGTGGCCTTCGCAAACTTCAATAGCGTTGCTGCTTGGTCCACCAGGTATTTCTTACTCAACACTCGTGGAGTCCTCGTCATTAACCGTGCGATTTATGCCGAGGTGTTTCGTTCCGGGAACTGTTCAAAAATGCACAGAAGGATGGCGCGCCTCCGAAAAGGCGCCTAGTTCATGTTGCGGTGGAGCTTCTCGGCAATCGGCCGCTGCTCGGCAATGTATTCTTGGACGAGCTGCCGACGGCGCGTGACGATCGGGCTGACTTTTGTATGAACTGTTGGCTCCGCTCTATGAGCAGCCGGCTTGCGTTGGACTTTATTCAAGGACAAGCGGCAAGTCCGAGAGTTCCCCGCGCTTCCCAGCGGCTTTAGACAGACCGCGGGTAACGACGATGATCATCACTACGGTTCCAGTCAATACCACCAGCGTCTCCATGTTTGTCCCGCATATAAACTCAGGCAGTCAGGTTGCTGTTCCTAAACGACAGGAACCCATTGCCGGCTATCGGGTTTTCCTGACGCCCTTCCCCAAGGGCGGCCCCGATGGGCCCCAGCTCCATCGTTCCCATTGCCCCGGAGCTGGGGCCATTTTTTTTGCGGCGGGTCGGCCACTGCAAATGCGACAGAGAACTGGCCCGCCAGCGTGAACCGGCATTCCCTCTCGCTACCGGTACGAAGCCATTTCGCACCCCGGCGAAATCCTCCTGAAACAGACGGGGTCAGCGGCATCCAAGACGGGGAAGCCAACATGCGAGTCCTGATGAACCTGATTTGGCGGCGGCTTGCCTACACAGTGCTGATCGGCATGCGGTCCAAGCTCGTCAGACCGTGAGGAGAAAGTCAGGGGGACTGACGCGGCGGGCAAGGACGGCCCCGGCCATCGGGGCTTTTGCGATTCCGGGCCGGGGCCGCTGGAGGTGCTTGGATCTGAGGAGGCCAAGCATCGCGATGCTAGGACAAATCGGTGATCAGCTGTATTCGTTTCGGAGGGAACTTGGCGAGTTGTCCCTCCGGATTCACATGGGCAAATGCAATGCGTAGCTTGCTTCATTCCGAATACTAACGAACGGCAGGGCAATTCGGAGAGTACGATCGTGAATGAGAGCGCGCGTTCACAGTCCAGGTTCTTAATACGGGAGGGAAGCGTGGGCTGGATGGTTTATGATCGAGAACGCAAGGGCCCAGCTCTGATTGAGGCCGGCGGTTGGGCGGCCAACCTTACGAGGGAGGAAGCCGAACGCCTGAAGCTGACGTTGATTGCTGAGGCCTAGCCGCTAGCCGCGGAAATTTCCCCAAAAAAACCGCCGGCATTTGCGCCGACGGGCTATTATGTCCGATCGCGAAAGGGGTGGTTGAGGAACTCTTCCCGCGATCTCTTGAGCATCGACCCTCAATCCTTGAGAAAGTCTTTCGGCTTCCCTCCCTCGCATGCCGTTCCTCGCGCTCGGCTGTATCACCGAAAAATCTCAGGTGACCATCTCCGCCGCTTCTTAACCGGCTTCATCTCGCCTGTGCTTTCGACCTGCGCGGTCTCTTCATGACCACACCTTGCGCACCGAAACTCAATTTGGGGCGACTGGCTTGGCCAGATCGGGCGGATGAAGTTGGCAGGCATCGGCCAAGCATGACAATTCGGGCAAGCACGGAGGACATGATCTGGAGAGAGCACGGGCAGTCATCTCCCAACAGCTGGAACGCCGCCGGTGATTGCCAACGATGCCATTTTGGGATGGTTCCGATAAAAAACGGCCCCTGCGTCGGGGAGGCGCAGGAGCCGGGGATCAAATACTCCGGTTTGCAGGGGGGCTTGAAGCCGGAGCACAGTGAGAACGGGGTGCGTTGCCGTTTGTTCCCGACTCCCAAAATTGCTCTCACGCTCCTATCTTTCGCCCATGCGTATGGCGTACGAGCTCTGCCTGGCGACTGCCGGCAAGCAGGTCCCATCAGGACCGGATTGGATCCACGAGGTAAAGCACGATGGCTATCGGATGCTGGTCATCCGGGAGAACGAGCGCGTGCGGCTGCTCTCGCGCAACGGCACCGATTGGACCAAGCGCTATCCATGGATTGCCGAGGCGGCGCTGAAGAACCGACAGACCCATTTCGTGATCGACGGCGAGGCGGTGATCCTCGGCATCGACGGCGTTTCCGATTTCAACGCGCTGCACTCCCGGAGGCACGACCATGAGGTGCAGCTCTATGCTTTCGACGTGTTGGCGATGGGTGGTGACGATCTTCGCAACCTGCCGCTGCACTTGCGAAAGACAAATCTACAGCGCCTGTTAGCGCGACGGCCGGATGGGATCACGGTGGCGCCGTTCGAGCGCGGCGAGATCGGCCCCGATCTGTACCGCGCCGCCTGCCGAATGGGCCTCGAGGGGTTGGTCTCGAAACACCGCGAGCGGCCATACCGGGGCGGCCGGCAGAAGCATTGGGTCAAGGTGAAGAACCGGAGCCATCCCGCGATGGGACGGGAGCTATAACCCGAACCGCGCCCAAGATCATCGACGCAACGTCCGCTCAATTTCACCGGCTGCCCAGGTCGCTACGATCATCGCGAACCGGAAGCGAGCACGACCAGCGTAGTACCGAAATAAAAATCCACCATTTTCCACCTGCTTGTTTGGGCCACCTTGCCTGTACACGCCGGAGATATCCAAAAATCGGCAAAGTCGTCCGAGACGCGAACCGCTGCGGAAGGGCGCCCCCCTGAGTCGCGGCGACGCAATGGCCGTTCAGAGTAAATATCTGTATAGGAGGCCATTGCCTTTCCGCGCCCGTTCAGGTTGAACCCTGCGAGGAGCTGCAACAATGGATTTGAGTACACTGGTCGGCCCCGCACTTGTCGCGGCGGTTGTGTCGGGGGCGTGACCATCATTGGGCACTACTTGTCGAGCGCGCGTCTCAAGTCATCAATCTCGAAAAGATCACCTCTGAGAAGGAATTGGCCGAACGCAAATTGGAGGCGGAGGCGAGCCTTGCTGAGCGCAGGTTTAGATACGAGCAGAGGCTTCATGACTACCGCCGCACCGTCGAGTTTGGTGAAGATCTTCTCGCATCGTTCTACAAGCTGAAGGATGTTGTTCGCGCCGTTCGCGGTCCATTTTCATTTGGCAATGAAGGCAAAACTCGAGAGCGGCGGCCCCACGAGGCCGAACCTGAAGCTCAGCGCCGAGATGGGTACTACGTTCCGATTGTCCGCCTGCAAAAGGAGATGGACTTTGTATCTGAGCTCCTGAGCAAGAAATACCGGGCGCAAGCCCTATTCGGGACCGATGTTCCGCGCGCATTTGAACTGATAGTGCAGACGCTTAACGCGATTCAATTGGCAAGCAATATGCTCAGGGAAAACGTCGGTCAGCCTCGCAGCGACCCTGAGTTCTGGCGGGAGTTGGAAAAGGATATTTGGGACTTGTCGAAGCCAGACAGCCCTGATCGGCGCTCTCAGGACATCCACGCAGTTGCGATCATTGAGAGCGCGGTGCGCCCCACGCTTGGTGCCCAACCTTCCCAGATGTAGCGGGTGCTGGAGAGCGCCCAAGCGTCAACGGCTGCCGATATATTGGATATGTAAATAGAGGGAATTTATGGGGGGCGAACGGGCCAATTTGCGTGAGTTTGCAGCCATCGCGGGGCTCATCCTCGATCAGCTTTTGGAGCAGCACCCGATTCGGGTGAATATCGACGATTATCCCGTGATGCTGATCATGGGGGTCAATGATCCGACCGCAAAACTAGAATCCGGTCGCATGTTCAAAGAAGTCTTTGGCGCAACGCTGCAATGGCTCAACGAAGAGGATTTTGTACATAGCGCGGGCCTTACTCCGCGCGAACGCCTCCGGTTAACGACCAAGGCACTTGCCGCCCTCAATGCTATGCCGCCGAACTTGGGCGGCAAGTCAATTGGAGACTCGATCGCGGAAGCAAAGGGCGCTGATACGTCCGAGGCGCGGAGCCGGATCGCCACGTTCTTTGGCGATTTTGTAGGCTCAGCGGCCGGGTCTTTCACAAAGTCGGTTGGTTCGGGCTAGCGGCGCGACGAGGAGCCTATGACCGTTTCACGTCTTACCTGGGTTCACGAGGACGGCCAGCAGCTCTGCATTGCTGAGCCGGGGCTCCCCATTCGCGGACATCTAGACCGGGACCCGTACAACGCCGGCACGATCAAGAAGATTGAGACGACGGACGCTGGCGCCGAGGTACATGTGACCGGGCGCGCTCAACCCATTCAGATTTTACGTTCTCAAATCATTCCTTAGGCAACTACTGCACCCCGAAGTTGGCGCGGATCAAGTCCGCACGTCAGCGTCGATATCAACCCGCTGCTGGGCTGCGCCTCCGACTTCAAACTTAATCTCCAATCTATGAACTAGCTCACAATTGCTTCCGTCCGCGGGGGCGCAAAACTCCAGCTTCAGCGGAGCAATTGAATCATGATCTATTCAAATGGAAAGCGCGTTCCGCGGCGCATTGTGATTGCCTGTTTGCTCGTCCTATCCGGAACAGCCTTGGTGATCGTGGCGCCCTCCTATCTGAACTTCCGAACCCATACTGTGGCGGACATGGCGTGCGCTGCTGATGGCTACTGCTGACGGATCGGCAGTCCACCACGAGCGTCGAGCGCGTCACCTTGAAATTTCACTGTAGTGGCGAATATGCGCGAACGTCTTCCGCGCCGGCTTCTTCGGCTTGGGCTTTTTCGCCTACTCAATTCGTGCAAGCTCGGCAGCAACGCTTGAGCCCGCTGATCCAGGCGCTACAAATCTGGCAATTGAAAATCGCAGAACGCGAAGCCTCTCAGTCATCGAAGCATTAATCATTACTGCACCGCGAAATCGGCGCGCCCGAGGTCCGCGTTGTCAGCGTCGAAATCAACCCGCGTCTGGATCTTCATCAAAAGTGTTCAGCCGATTAGAGCGGCTTGCGAAGTCCCCTGCCCTTGGTGTCGGGGGTGGTCGCAAATGGCGCATAGTTGTAGCTTGGCACCGTAGCTAATCACCCAACCCTCAGGACGAGACACGGAAATTGCAGAGCATCCAATGGGTTGGTTGTTCCGGCTCGGAGGAGCGGTGATCCGTTAGTGGCGGCCTCCCCAAATATTCGCCGCGACGCGCTCAACCTGCATTTCAACCTCATGGGCTTCTGCGATTCCCACTGCGACCAGCTGGCCGAGAACGCGGTCGATATGCACTCTTTTTGGATGGGCAGGTGCCAAGAGCGCGGGCTCCTCAAGCATTGTGGCCTCGAACCAAGCAACGACCTTCCGACCGACCCCGAGCGTGCCCCAAAGGCCGACGTCGGAGGGCAATCGCTCGAACCACGCCTCAACCGCCGCGAGCAAGAAATCTAAGTGCCTTGCTCGTGGCGCGACCATCAGCATGTTCATCGTACACAAGGCGACGAAGCTCGTTGGCCCACCGGACAAAAGTCGGCGCATTGGCTCAAGTAATGGGTCCAGCCTATCGGCGACCGCCGGTACGAGATAGCTGCGCGTACTTTGGAACGGGTCATGTGTATTGAGGAGGAGTTTCGCGACGATGCCCCCCGTATCGTAGTCGATCGATAGGTCGCCGGGCGCGTAGTTGTACTGCCAACGTCTCAACGAAATCGCTCGGGCCGCTATCCGTGTGCGCAACTCCACCGGCAGCTGTGGCGTTCGCGATGCCTGGTTAAAGTAGAGGACATCGGCGGCATGCAGGAGCGTCTCAGCGACATGGCAGAACGACTTATCCGGGAGATTCGTGACCTGCCCAAGAAGACCCTCAAAATATTGCGGTTCCCCATCCAACAACACCACGGCGAGTAGCGCATAGAACTCCGCGTTCCATTCGTTGGGCAAATGGTCCACCTCGGCGTTCGGTGGCAGCCCTGAGCCGTTTATTCTGCTGCTCCAGCCGGAGTATGCTTCAACGATCTCGGTAGCCCAGCCCACGCTCTTCCCGGCCGGCTCGTTAAGGAGCCGAAGCCATTTCGCCGCTGACTGGCTTTCGAGATGAACTCCTGCGCCGCCTTCGGCCATTTCCTCGGCAAAGTCCCCGTCGAGCTCCGGCTCCGTATCTCCCGGAACTCGAATCCGATGTGAGTTTCCTACAACCGGCTTCTCGTCTGGAAATGCCGGCCACGCCGGCTCCGCCCCACCGTCAAGCCAATCGATCTCGGCAGCAACGGCTGCCTTTGCGGTCGCGTCGCGCTCCTTCTCGAAGCGCTGCTGCACGGTCTTGTCGTCATTGTAGGGATGCCAGCGCCAGACGCAACCAGTCAACGCCGCGCGCATTGCTGCCTTTAGTAACCTAGCATCCTTGCCCACAATCATGGAAACTGCTGCGGCAAATGCCGGCGCGCAAGTCCCACCCCTATGCGCGGCAAGCGGTACCAATGTGTCGCGATCCGCTTTTAAATTGCGCCTGCGCCAAAGGTGGAGCAGCGTTAGGGTCGCGAGAGCGGAGCGATTGTAGCGCAGGCTTTCGCTGTGGCCGGAACGTCGGTCAGCTTTTTCCTCTAGAGCCAGTCTAATGACTTCCCGTACCCACACTTCATGCGCATCAAGGAGGTCATCGTCGCCATCGCGAGCGACCAGAAGCGCGGTTGCGACCAATCGGGTCGATCGGGATTTCAATGAGTCAGTATCACTACCGTTCGGCACCGCGCCGCTAGCATGCTCGACGGCGTCCCGCGCCGTCTCCAGCGTCGCATGCCCTGTTCCGTCGATAGCAAGCCCAATGCGTGCTTCAATCTCGCTTTCGCGTACCAGGCGAAGTCGGCGAACATCGAGGCTTTCAAGGTGCGCGGCTTCAACCGGCGGCGATCGATAAATGTAGCCTCGTTCAACCTTCTCCCAATTCTCCATATTGAGGACGTTCAGCGCGTAACGCCCCATGAACTCCGGGGTAGCAAAATCGGCGTGCCCATCATACGGCTCAAGCAATTCGACTGCAGCGTGTAAACGATCTCTCAACTTCCGCGCCTCGGTATCGGCGGACAGGAACGCTCGCAGCATGTCCTCAAGCGAGGCATTGCGCGACGGCTTGGCCTGTAAGTCCGCAAGCGTGACACTCCCAGAAGGCTCGACGCCTATCACGAAGCCCCCGCGGCCGCTTCCGTCAAGGGCGCGGCGCTGCCGCTCGACGGCAAGAAGCTCGGGGTTGGCGAGGAAGGGCACCAAGGCCGATCGCGTCGCCGGGAAATGAGATATCAAAACATCTACGGCAACTAGTAGGTACGCGGCGCAACTACCGACCGGGCCGAGAATGTCCCAGAGCACCGCTTCAACTGGCTCACCAGCATCCAGGCGATGATGCCCCCACGCCTCAAGTGCTTTGAGGCCAGACGCTGCCGAATACTCGCGCGCTTGGTCACGGGACCAGAAATAGGTTTGGGTCCAGGGAAAGAAGCGCGGACCATCATCGAATACGACCGTGAACCCGTTCTTGC
Organism: Bradyrhizobium sp. Kon10; assembly: GCF_055807395.1. NCBI lineage: Bacteria > Pseudomonadati > Pseudomonadota > Alphaproteobacteria > Hyphomicrobiales > Nitrobacteraceae > Bradyrhizobium > Bradyrhizobium sp. Kon10. The sequence goes on from NZ_JBVVOZ010000015.1 coordinate 11,756, forward strand.
CTGACTCTCTTGCGCCACTGTGAGATTCGACTGCTGCGCTCACGAGACGCCGCACTAGCGCAAGTCCATGCTCGGGCGACGCGAGAAGAAGATTCAAGAACGGCGGCTGAGCCGGCGAAGCCGGCAGGTAGTGGTCGTCGGCATAGCTGAAGGCGCGGCCATCCGCTGCGCCATAACGAGACTTACGGCCTCGCCTCTCGATGAGGCTATTGACTATCAGCTCGGCCAATTCGGCCGGAGCAGCCAAGACTAACGTTGTACTGAACTGCCGTATCGCCTTAACTTTGTAATTGTCACGCTGCGCGTCAATTTCGCGGAGGTAGGCTTTGGCCTCGTCCGGCGAATGCACGGACATTAGAAGTGCCATGGTCTGGAGATCTTCGACCATTCGACGTCGAACGTCGCTGTCCAACCGCTCAGCGGTCGGGTCCGTAGGAATCGTGACTGTCGCATCCCGCACGTCAAATTGACGCAGCCAATTGAACAGCATGGTCGCGGTTGGCGAAGCCAGCCGGGGCACCGTCAAGAGCAGCTGCAGCTGAATCTGGACGAGATTGACGACGGCGTGGATCGACTGGATCGGTATATTATCCGCGTGGGTCAACACCCAATGGAGCAGCCTGTAGCCTGAGCTGGTCGTGTTAGTGCGAAGCGACTTCGGGAGGGGTTTGTCGATCGCTATCTGCATCGAGGCATAGAGCTCGGCTGTCGATGTAGTCTCCACCGCAGCGATCACCGTTACGAGTTCAACGAAGAGCGCGCCACCACACCTGAGCAACTCATTGCTGGAGCGATCCAGAAGTTCTGTGGCAACTTCGGAGCGAACTATCGCGAGTAGTCCGTGCCTCCGCCAAGAGCTATGCGCTCCCGCCGCGGACAATCTGTTTAGCAGGCTTAACCATTGGGAGCCGTCGCGCGATGTCTCTAAAGCAAAACGCGCGGCGAACTCGATGCCACGCGCGACGCGCGGCGAAGCCGGCACAGTAAGATCGACTCGCGATAGCCTTGCGTGATCCTCGTGGAGTAGATGTCCAATCGCCCAATCTCGAAGGACATCGTGATAGAATCCAAGTTGATCGCGTCTGACCTCGGTGAGTGTCAGCGACCTGATAAGATGCGAGCGAGCGGCAGAATCCTCAATTAGCTCCATTAGGGAACCGCCTGCTAGGCTGATCCCCGCGAGATTGGCAATAATGCGCTGGCCAGCCCTTATGGAGCCGCTGGCCGCGTTATCTGCAGTGGACCACCAATGACTCGCAAGCGACGCCTCGGTCCGAATCTCACCGGATGCCGGTGCTTTGAGAAGCTGCGATAACCTGTAGAGATTGCGTGCGATGCTGCCAGCTGGATGTCCCGGCGCGAGGATCGACCGTAGTTCTGGTGCTTTTTCCGACAGAACTTTCACTTCTTCGTCGTTTAGCTCGCCGACAGCAACGGAACGGACCCCGCCGAACGACGCGATTACATCCTCCGCCATCCAGTCCCCCGCACCGACATCGTCATTGGCACGCGTGGTGGTGAGAATGAGGAAGCCTGGAATGGCTGCGGCATCGCGTAGAAGCTCGTTAACGGTGCGTTGCCTACCTAGATCAGCGAACATCTCTATGCCGTCGACGACAATCAAGGCGCCGCCGGTGACGGCTAAGTCATTGAGAAAATCTCTCGCTAAGCCAGGAACTCCTAATGCCTGCGCAAACCCGAGCCATCCTCCCGCCGGGGTCGAGACCGCATCGAGAACGATCAATTGACCCTCACGCCCGAAGCGCTCAGCCACCAGCCTCAGGATGCCAGATTTCCCGACGCCTGGCCCTCCGCGTAATTGTACAAACCTGTGTCCATCGAGCGCCTCGTTTAGGTTTGCGACCGCTTGATGGCGGGAAAGATTTACCCCCCTTACTGTTGTTCCGATGCCAGCTAGCGTCATCCTGGCCAGATCAGCCAACCGAGCGCGTGCCGATCGGTAGTCTCGATCTCCGGCGAGACGGTACCCGCGCTCCACAAGCTTCAGGCGCAGGTCGTTCCGTCTAATCGAACCTCCAACTTTAGCGATCGCGATCGAAATCTCAATGAGGTCGCTCCAGAGGCTCTCCACGCGCGAGACATCCTCGTCCGCGAGAACCTGTCTCGCCAGCGCAAGAGCCTGGAGGCGCGCAAGTGGCGCCGTCGATTCGAAGTCAAAAACGAGGATCGCGAAGCGCCGGATCAATTTCCAAACAACGTCGTCATCACCGACTGCACCGGCGGCGAGAAGATTCGTCTTAAACGTTGCGACGAAAACGCGCATTGGATCGCTTCCAACGCCCTTGGTCCCAATTCTCTTAAAGAAATCCTTGCCGCTTTCCGCTGCGCGCGCCCACATCAGAACGTCCTGATAAGGGCCAGTGATAGACTTGCTCTGGCGTTGGGTCGCAACAGCCAGCAGATGCCTGTCCTCCGGCACGTTCATCGCTCGACTGCGAGCGGCTTGCGCCACTACTTCTGCGAAAGTCGTATCTTTTGGGGAAAAGGTAATATCCCGCTTGGACTGGATTTCCAACAGCGCGTCGCCGGCCGAACCGGCCCCTTCAACGATCAGGTCATCCAATGCGAAGCCCCGATCGACGCCCTGAAAGTGCACGCCGACTATCTTCACACCCGACATTCCCCGAGCTTCCGTGTCGGCCAGCATTGCCAACAGATAATAGGCACCGAGCTCGCCCTCGATGTAGACTCCAGCGCCACCACGGGAGGCGGGGCTGGATCCCCTCCCCTTATCCTTTTCCTCTGTCATGGCTCGAATGTGAGAACCGACCGACCGTCTGTCAATGGATCGGCACCTTTGGGTCGCGCGGCCTGAACAAGGAATGCGCGCACGCTTTCATCGGTGTCGTTACCTCGGAGAGAAGCGGCGAGACTGTTCAGAACGAGCCCAAGCGAGGCTGCGAATCGGGTGCTGCCTCCGAACTACACCTTCTCGCGGCAGTCTAACGTGCGCGCGAAGTCTATCGGGCGACGTAAAGGAGGCATCCGACCTGCTCACCGTTCGTAAGTGACTTAGTTCCGTAGAGTTATCGCCATTGTCGAGGACGTCTTCCCACTCGATCGCAACAAACCTTCTTTGCAGGCTGCTTAGGCCCCTCTTCCTCTCGGCGGAGCACGGCGACCTATTTTGATGCCTGCAGTGAACCCGTAGTTTTGCGTTGGCTCGTAGCAATTCACCGTAGCTACTCGCGGAATCCCTCTACTCGAAGCCGAATTTGGCACAAAGATCATGCATTTAGGATCGACTGTGTGGAGGAGCCCCGTTCCGCTGCCCCTGGCGGTGGCCGGCAAAATTCTGGATCAAGCTCAAGAGCCGGCCCTGCGGTACACGCGCGGTGAGCCAAACGCACTGGCGGCCATTCTTGACAATCCGGCGTGCGCGCAGGCCGTGTGAAAATGGAGTCAGTCATCCTTGAGGAGGAGATAAGGATCGATCTTTAGGCCGCGGGCTATGCGCGCGATATTGTCGATCGAGACGTTCCGCTCAGATCGTTCAACGCCACTCAAATAGGTCCGGTTAATACCGCACTCATATGCCAAAGCTTCCTGGCTGAGCCCTCGCTTTGCGCGAAGGCGACGCATGTTCTTCGCCAAGACGTCCCGCAGCGGGCCTTTGTGTGTTCGTTTCACCCCTGTGATTTCGACGGAAGAACGCTTTTAAGGCGACCGCTTTTAAGTTACATTCGCTAGTTGCGGGGGAAGAATTCATGCGCTTTGGACGTTTCGCTTTGTCGCTAATGGTCGTGCTATGTGTCGGCTCTTCAGTGGAAGCCCAGGGCGTAGACTTCGATCCCCGCGCCGCTACGTCAAATTTGGCCAGATCGGTGACGGAAGATTACCAGCGGGAAAGGACCCGCCAAATACGCCGAGAGAACGAGGAGGAGCACGCGCCCGCGCTCGACTTTTCGCCGTTCGCAGTGCCAGCTCCTTCCGGGAAAGCTCCAGCAAGCGACGAAGGAATCACGTGCACTACTATCGGTTTGGGCGAGGGGGATAGCGTTACAACGTGCAGGTAGCGGCATGCGTGGTTTGGACCGTCCAGTGAAAAGGCGTGAGAACGCCCGGACTGGGAGCAATCCTCTCGGCTAGGCTCAAGGCGCCGCCGGAGTGCATGGATAACGCGGGAGCGGGAGAGCTGGTGTCGTGGGCGATATAGATGTTGGCTCCTTCATCGCACAATTGCGGCAGCATCTTCCTCATGTCCCACCTATCGCGGCGCGAAGATTAAAAGCCCTACACCGGGTGGGTGACTACGAGGGCATGGTGCGCCTCATCCGGAGGGCCATGAATCTCGACGTCCGTCTTCTGGTGGGCTGGGTAAACAGCGGTGGTCCCAAGGAAATGACTCAAGCTCCGGCGTGGGTCGAGATGCCAGCCAACGTGCCGTTCTACGGCAGCTCTGAGTTTACGAAACTCTCGATTAGAATGTTCCTTCGCAAGGAATTTCTCGAAGCGAACAGCTACGAGAAAGTCGCAATCGCCATTGCGCATGAACTATCGCATGTCGTCCTGGATTCGATCCATCATCCTTTGCGCGAGGAGGAAAAAGCGGTCGACCTTACGGCCATGCTCCTTGGCTTCAGCCGCCTCTACATGGTCGCAGCGCACACCTCGAAAGGCAGCCTCGGATATTTGACTCCATCGGAGCTGAGCGTTGCCGTCCGCGATTTAGTGCCAAAACGTTTCCGCATCGCGCGCGCGCTGTCTGCCTTTGTCCAAAGCTACCCAGGGCCACTGGCTGCAATTGTGATTGCCCTTTCGATTTGGGTAAGCGAAAGGATAAATTCGAAAATTGAGCTTCACAAAATCCTGCAAACTGAAGCCGCCGGCCTGCTGATACCAAAACCAATAAACTCCTACATGACCCTAGTTGGTGCGCAGGTTGGCTTTTTTTCGCTAACGAGGGAGTTCCTGGTCACGCGACCAACTCAGCTCGATTTGGCAGATCGTAAGCAGAAAGTACGCGATGCTGCATGCGCCAAGAGCCGGATAAAGATCGATGCGGGTGCAGTTTATGTCTATGAGTACCGCGACCGATCTGGCTCTCTCATCGGCAGATTCGAAGTTTCGTCATGCCTCTAGCGCGTGAACCTGCGTGCGTCCAATCGTGCTACTCGGAAGCCGCCTTACCATCTCGTGGAAAGTCAATAACTTGCGTCTATGCTTCCTCCCCCACTTCGAAGCGCTGATGTTGTTGTATCCTGTGCGAGCCTTACAGGAGCGCGCACTGTGCTGGGCAGGCTTCATTAATGATCAGAAAATTCGAGCCCGAGTATTACGTCCAACTCTGCGCGCACAGGTACGCTCAGATTTCGGAGAATATTGCGGCAAGCTCGTCAGCTGACCAGATCGCCGAAATGAAGGGTAAGCTCACGCTCATCAAAGAAGCGGCTCTCGAAGAGGCTGAAGCTGAGCGACGACGCAGAATACGGAATCTTCCAAACTTTCTGCGGTGCATCATCGAGCGACGAGGCGCACCGGAGGGGCCATTCGCGAGAGCGGACGCACTTGCCCTGGTTGATTTCTTCGCTGTACCTCCAGCAGGCACACTAGGCTTGCTGTCGAGTTCGCAGATGGAACATCTTGCCGACCAGTGCGACGGATGGGCGTGCACGGCGAATCTAGCGGAGTATGAAGCGGCGCGCCTAAACGGGATGGCAATAGGATTGCGTCGACTGGCAGAATACCTAGGGCCTGTTCACCAACCTCACGAGCCGCCCGAGTCACTTCATGGGCTTTTGGCGGGAAAAGCCTGAGGCAGTAGTGGCTGCGCGCGGCAGTTGCTCTGGGACCTAGCGAGCTTATCCGGTCCGCATCGTCGCATTCAATGCAGTCGAGGGCTGGTCTCCCGACGCGACCAGCGAGGTCGCGGACGAGCTGGCTGCGGATTCCGATTTATTCCGGCCGGGTATTCCGACTTGAAGCCGGCCACCGTTCCGATTTGAAGCTGGCCACGATTCCGAAATGAAACCGGCCGGCATTCCGATTTGAAGCCGGCAGGGGTTTTGGAAGTCGGCGTTTTCGTTTGGGTCAGTCCGGATGGCATCGATCGCGTGCGCAACCAACACCGCTACGCTCACCAAAATGAAAAGCACGGCAACCCAGCTGAGCATGCTGCACCTCCGAACCGCGAAAGTGAGCGCGCGGTCTCTGCACAGTCAAAGCTAGCCTGACTGACGCGCAGACTCCGCGTCAGATTGAGGACTTGCGGCAACAGGTGAACGCTGGTTTTAGCGGCAAACGCCACGAAAAGCAGCGCGCCGACCAGAACGGCCGCGAGAAGTAGCAATAGCATGCTGCAACCCTCGACTCAGGAGAGCATTACAGCGCTTTTTGCGTCATGTAACCGCAGCAGATTTGCTTTTTCCCCAGGCGGAATAGCCGTGTTACCTCATCGCTCGATCGCCCGCTCAATCAGGCCATGATGCAGGTTTGCCGGCAGAGGGCACCCACTCGACCCACTCGCCGGGTTTAAGCTGCAATAGATCAAGTGCTCGCGCACCAACGCCGGCACGAGAAATGATCTCGATCTCGCCAAATCTTGCCACGAGCCGCTTTTCGATCTCGGCATCGTCGTCGAGCGCCATCGTGATCTGCCGCACAACGCCTTTGCAAGCGAAGCAGATGGTATAGCCGGCGACTGTCGACATGGTTAGGTCCCCTTGACACCTTCCGGTGGGCCGGGTGGCGGCAGGCCGAGCTCCTCAGCCCGCTTCTCCGCGAGGCGGCGATATGCAAGGGCCTGTTCGAGGAGCAGGGCTTTGAAGTGTGGGTCCCGCTCATCCGCGGCGAGGTTTTCGAGCGTCACGGCGTGCTGAAGATATTCTGTTAGACGCTTCATTTTGCTGCCGCTCCGCTCACTAGCTAAGCCGCACGGCTCGCCCAAGTAGCCATTGCGGCCTCCGCCGCTGCTGGATCTTGCCTGATGCGATGGATGGTCTGCCGGCTCAGCCCAGTCGCCTGCGCCACGGCCGAGATATGCGAGCCCTGTGCCAGCAAGTCGCGGACCATATCCTTCTCCCCGTCCTCGGCGGAAGTGCAAACGAGAGCAAGTTGAACGCGATCAGGTGAGACCGGCGATTGAGCAGCCGTGACACTCGTGGCGGCATCGTTCTTGTCACGGCAGGTGTCACGGACGTTGCGCGGCTTCTCGAGGAATACTTAGAACCGAGGCCCGGAACAACGAGCGCATTATCTTGGACAGGCTGGTGGAAGTGCTCGAGCGGCCAGATATTCTTATCGCCGTTCATCGGATGCAGCGCGGCTCGTAGGTTCCCCGTTGCCGTGTCCTTGCTGGTCGGCTCGTGCTAGTTCGAGCCAGTCGTCAGCAAGTTTGAGCCACGGCTCTGCATCGATGGGCTGTCGAGCTTGGGCCGCCCGTTCCCTACACAGCTCAGCTAACTGGTGGAATCGTACATTTTCCGACATGGCGAACTGACGCGAATACGCCTACCAACCCGCCTCTACCGTACTCACCTCTCCCCGACACTGTCTGTCGATTACCTGGCATACCGAACATTGGCCGCGCGATAATCGCGAAGTGTGCCAAATAGGCAACGGCTCCGCGCAAATCGGCCATTGCCTACACAGTGATGATCAGTGCGGTCCAGACTGGTCCCGCTCCATGCGCGCGAGCTCGTCGGCGTCGTGCTGATGCCGCCCCATGCGGCGGATCAGACTCCCGATCGCCGATCGTCGTCAAGCCATGGATTGCTGCGATGCCGTGATGGTGGCCCAGACCGAGCCCTTTGCTGCCTACCCCTTCTTAGACGTAGGGTTTTCGACCGTTTGGGCTCATGTTCGGTCCTGAAGGAACTCTGGTCGAGCGCGTTTTCATGGCTCACTCTCCATCCATCGTGCCGCAGAGTGCGGCCAACCACGATGTCTACATTGTGCTTGAGGACTTTGGCGGCCGTCTCGGCCGGGCCTGGTCCGAAACGGCGGAAGAGGACGGCAATCGTGCGACTCTGCTGCGGCACCTGATCGAAGGCCATTACATTCGTCCAGCTCGCATCGTCGCCTTCAACACGACCGAGGGATGGTCGCGCGATGTGACCGCGGATATCGCGGATGAGCTGCGCCGTCGCTTCGTCGAATTCGAGGACCTGGCGCCCTCCATGCTGGAATTCCTTGAGAGAGCGGCGAAGCACTGAGCGACACGGAACGGAGCCCTCACTGAGCTGTTCCTGAGTCGCTGGCTCAAAAGCCGGCGGAGCGGCCCCAGCGATACCCCATCTCCCCTTCAAGGCCGGGGCCGCTCTCCGCCTTGACGTCGAGCTGTCTGAAGAGACAGGGTACTGTCCATTCTTGTATTTTCCTCCGAGGTGTTTCCATGGCCAAAACGAATTGTTTGATTGTCCGGGCCTACGGCAGAAAACTGGATCATCTGCGTGGTGAAGCCTCCCGCATTGCACGGGGAAGCAAGGCCGATTGGTGGGTCGAGCAAGCTGACAAGGGCACGCGATTTTGCTTCGACGATGCTGCGGCCAAGAATTCCTTCGCCTTGATCTGCGAAAACTCCGCCGTCCCGTGCCTCGATGCTTAGGCCCGCCAGCGTGAACCGGGGCTCGCTGCCGGTGAATCGGCGGAAGTAGGCCTTACTCGTCCCAGAAGCGCTTGCCGCAAGCACATTCGAACATGTGGATGATGCCTCCGCTCGCAGCGTCCACCATCGCTCGTACAAGCTTCATTTTTTTGCCGCAGGTTTGGCACGCCCTGCTTGAGTTGTCCTCGATAACGAGAACCTGCTCCGCCCGAAATATTTCCATGATTTCATCCCCCATCCGAGGTGACCGAAGGAGATTACCGGCTTAGTGAAGCTGGGGAAAATGGAAGAAGTGGGCACAAAGCCGGGCGATTGTACGACCGCGCCAGCTATCCTGACATCCTTTTTGAGTACCTCATTAGGAAGAAGCAAGTAGTGGAACGCGCCGATCGTTAATCCTCGTCAAAGCTTGGGCTGAGGTAGTCTCTATGAAGAACTGTTGCTCGTTTGGCACCATTGAACAGAACGGTGATGCCCGTCGTACGAGAGCTTATGTCGACAACGACCCCAGCCTGGCCAGCCAGCTCGGGACATCGAATCGTTCCGAGCTCGCTGAGTTTGACACGGGTGCCGACCGCAATCCCTATTCTTAAATTCATGGTTGGCCTCGCAAAGAGACAGGTCGTAACGAAACTAGAAAGTCTAATAATTGGCGGCTGCCCTTGTTGGTTCCTAGCAGACCGGCTCAGCGGCGGATGCAGGAGACAGGCCTCAGACGAGCAGCACTGAAGGGCGGTGAGCCTGATCGCCTTACCACCCGGCAAACGTCGATCGTGCGATAGCTGACGGAGCACCACCACCCGTAAATTTCCCAGGGTCGGAAGAAAACCCGCCGGCCTGGGAGCCAGCGGGTTCTCTATGCCAATGCGTAGCGCGGTACTCGTCACCAATCCGCGATAATGGATCGTACCGCGCTACCCATTGACGCCAGGTTGCCGCCTCAACCGCCGGCGGTGCGTCATCAGCCGCTGCCGGTCGCGCTTTCGGTGGATCTTGCGACGGCGCTTCATTGGTCACGCTCCGCCAGTATGCGCTTGATCTTGGCCGTCACGATCGCCTGGTCCTCCGGCGAGAGCTGCGCGTACTTGGCCACGATGGTCGCGGTGCTCGCTACAGCCGCCGCCCGCCCGCGGTGCTCGTCGACCATCCTCTTGAGGCCCTTGAGACAGCCCTCGAGCATCCAGTCGAAGCTGATGCGGTGGCGCCGGCACTCGGACTTCGCCGGAGGCACGGACAGGTCGCTCGGATTCGCGCCCTTGAGGATCTGATCCACAGGGAGAGGCGCCGAAGTGCATGTCGCCTATTTTGCTGGTCGATCAATGGTGGCCCCAACGCTTCCGGACCATCAATCTATCGTCAAAAAAACTGGGCACCGGAGAGAGAGAGACTGCTCAGCTAACGAAGAGGCTCTTATTGAGCTCCAGAACAGTCGTCCAGGAGCATCCATGGCCTTACTGAGTCCTCGGGCGATGCGCGCGATATTGTCGAGTGAGATGTTTCGCTCAGACCGCTCGACTCCGCTCAGGCAGGTCCGGTTGATGCCGCACTCATGCGCCAGCGCCTCCTGGCTCAGGCCACGCTCGGCACGCAGGCGGGGCATGTTTCTCGCCAGCACATCCCGGAGCGGTCCCTTGTGAGTCTTTTTCACAACGGGGATACCGCCAAGCGACCGCTTTTAAGGCCACCTCTTTTAAGTTACAATCGTGCGGGGGATTACTAAAGAGTGTGCGGTTGCATGGGCTTGGCTGTACTCGTTTTAGGTCGACGGTGGTGGGCCGTACAGGTCGTCGATCGTATGGGCTTGTTCGCCGGCTCGCGAAGGGCGACGGCGCTGGTCCACCTGCTCATGTGGGCAGCGAATACAAATGCCGTCGAGATGCAAGGTTTCGGCAAGAAAAGGCGTGATCAGATCCTGGGTTGGGCGATTATCATGTTTCATAACCCGACCGCTGCTGAAATGCTCGCCCGAGACGCTCGCGTTTCCAAAGAAGAAGCCCTGTCCCTCCTGCTGACTATGAAGGAAGCTGGGCGGAAACTAGCTGCTGACGAAGGGCTCGAAACGCTCGTCTACATCGCGACTGACTCGGACAATTGGTAAGATCAAGGGAGGTCCGCTGTGACAAACTTGGAACGTACCTGGGCTGGATTGCAGATGGTGATTCCAGGATGCGAGCGGCAGACCCTACCTCGGTCTACCACACGCACCGACGACACAGGCCAAGGACTGCTCGGTTTCTACCAGCCCCCAACCATGTGTGAACAGCTCAATCGACGAGCAGATGCACCGTTGCGGGCGAGTAAGGGCCAGAAGCCACCGCCTCAAACTGGCCTGTTCGGTCTGCAACCTCGCCCACAGTGAGAAGAAAACACCTTGTCCGACCGAAGCGACGCCCACGACTATTTCGCGGAATACCATTCAGCCGTTGAAGCCTATGAGCGCGAACTCAAGCGCGCGTTCGGTTTCGCCTTTTTGCCCGAATTGGACCAGCAAGGGGCAGAGGCGCTTCCCGGATCCGAACTGCGACGTGTCTACGAGATGATGGTTGAGGCAATGAGAGCGCGAGACGAGCGGCACCCACCAGGAACATGGATGGGCTGATATCTGCCCAGCAACTTGAGGCGCCAGATTATGGTTCCCGCCCCGCAGGTCCCACTAAACACTCGGCGCGTCGTAGCTGCCAGCCATGTTGCCGCCGCCCCTAGAGTGTGCATTGTCGCCTCTATCGACCGATGCACCGCCCGGTCGATCGCTCGGTCATCCGTGCGGTGTACCGCTCGGTGCTAGACGATGCCGCGGTCCCAATGCTCGGGTGTCTCACTCGCGTCCTGTCTCATTTCCATGAACAGACGCGGCCGAGTATGGCGCCCGGCGTGCCGGTCCGGCTGACCGGCACCGGCGGGCCACTGCCGGGTCAAGGGCCAAGAAGCGGAGGGGCTGTCGATCAGTGACGCGCGGGAGCTACTCTCAATCGGGTCCCATCCAGGCCGGGCCGGTGGCCTAGCCATTGGTCGCAATCGGCTTGGCCGCCGGGTCAGTGCTTGGGTTGCATGTCTCATCTCCTGTCTCACAGAGGCAAACCGGGCAAACCGAGCGTAAGTTACGGCAATCAGAGCTGGATCGCCCGTCGGCGTTGCGGCGACTGTCTCATGAGACAGGGGTGAGTCAGCGCGGTGACTCACTGTCTCGCGCACGCTTATCCGAGGGTCGCTGGCGAAACGGTCACCGTCGGTTAGTTTGCAGCTGCCGGTCGGACATGGTGATGCGCTCCTTCACGACGCGCGGATCGGGCGGTCGAGCGTTCGGACCAACCGGCTGTTGTTCGTTGCCGGCGACCGATTGGCGAAGCGCTTGCGGAGGGAAGCGGCATCAACTTATTTCGGGTTGGCGGTGACGTTGCAGCGCCCGGTCGAGCCCTTGTACCAGCGCAGGTGCGGGGCGAGCGTCCGCGGCTGGTCTTGGTCGACTAAGCCTGCCACAAAGTTGCCGGTGTCCGTCTGGACCGGCGTCTGTCTGGCCCGTGTCCAGTCGGCAGGCTGTCCGGTGGCGGGATCGGCGCCTTGGCGGTCGCGCGCCATTGCGGGATTCATCGAGCACGGCATAGGCCAGCGCGGTAGGCTCTTGGCCACACATTCGGGGCTGGCCAGTGGGGCGTCTCGTTGCCCGTAGCGCGCGTTGCCAGCCTATTTCCCGGATAAGCGCCGCGCGGCCACGGCGGACGTTCAGATGCCGCCGCGGTTTCGAGGCTCGGGTGTCTCCATAGCCACCGTGTCTCATCTCGTGAGACATCCTGGAGACCGGTGTCGGCCCAGTGACTCACTGTCTCACGCGCCCGGTGTCCGTAACGACATGGTGGATGATGATGCTGGCATCGCGCATCCGACCCGTTCACGTTCTTGAAAAGACGCCTCCTCCACAGCTCTCAGTGCCTCAGCCCCGGCGGATCCGAGATGCCCCCGCAAATGCAATAGCGTGCGGACCGCTTTTGGAGCATCCGGCTCGTCCTCATAGGGTCGCTAACTTAGCACTAAGTTATCGGTTATCTTCGCTATTGACACCGATGCCCTTTTTGTTACGTTACCGATAATGGAACTCTCAGACCAAAAGGATTACCGATGACAATCGCCAAAGAACTGATGGTGGAAGGCGGTCTCCGTCTGCTAGCTGAGGCCGGGCACAAGATCGTAGGCCACGTGGCAGACGCCCACCACAAAGCGACTGTGAAGCGTCTCTCCGACGGCAGCAGCGTTCAGGTCCGGACTTGCAACCTTCCCCAGCTCCCTATGGTCTTCACCGAGAAGGATGTTCGTGCGAACGGCATACCGGACCGACTGGAGGCGGCGCTCAGCTACACATTCGTGCTCGCAGTCATCCGCATTGCACCCAATCGACTGGCCGCGTTTCTGATCCCCTCAGAGATCGTGAAGCAATACGTGCTCGACCAGCTCGCGGCTAGAAGTAAGGATCTTTCACCTCACCTGGATCAGGACATTTGGCAGGAGTATCGACTGCAGGGCTCCATTGAGGCCGATGAATTGGAGATCGAAGAAGCAGACGCCGCGGATAGCGCCGTTGTGAACGCTTCGCTCGGCGCAGAAAGTCCCTCCAGCGCACCATCTTTGCGCGATCGAATCGATTACCACCGCAATAACATAGCGAGGGACGCCGGTGTCACTCCGGACAAAGTGCGCATAGACATTGACTTCAACTAGTCAGCTAACCCCGGGCGCGTTGGTTCACTAAGCCAGAAGCGCCGGAAGAGGCATGGAGGAGCTGCAAGACGTGGAGGTCACGATGTGCGGCCTCCTACCCTCCACCGAACTTAGAGTCATGCAGCGTATCTGCGGTGCCCAGTAGAAGCAAAACGGAATTGTCGGCCAGTTATCGCTTTCAGACGATCGCGGCACGGGCACCCTCTGGAGGGATCGAGAAGTCAGCGCTCTGGCCATAAGGGCATAGCTGCGCCCCTTTCCGCCTTCAGTCTGGAAAAGTCCCATTCTGAAGCTCCTGACGAGGGAGAAGGCCCACTCGGCCTCGCGTACTTGGTTGACCTCCGAACCCTCGTGGAGTTCGCGCGACGTTGGCCCCGCCGCGTCCGCCCGTCGCGCCTTGTGGAGGGGCACACTTGCTCCCCCATTATTCCGTAGAGTGTGCATAGGACGTCGCGCACCTGATCTCCGATTGATAGAAGCGCGCAATCCTATCGATTTCTAACCTCTGGGCAACCGCTCACGTAGAAAACCCCTCTTGAGCACGGCCGCCACGAGCGGACGTGCGATTCTGCCGTCGTGCTTCCTCCTCTTTCAGCCGACGTTCCAAATAGCTCGCGATGCTGCGCCAAGTTATGCGGCGAGAAGATCCTTGAAGATAACTTTCCAGTTCGCCGGCTGCCAAAAGTTCGTAGAGCTTAGCCCTGCCCACCTTCAGCGCAGCCATAGTCTCGTTCACCGTGGCGACGAGCGCCGGAAGGTCCCGCAAATTGTCGAAAGTTTTCTGCATCGTCCGGATCATTCTGTCTGAGTTCTAGTTTCGATGTCTGAAGGTGAGACCTGAGCGACGGGCAATAGGACGACTACCCCCGCTTTGCGCGGAGGTAGTCCCTATGCCCGCCACGATGATGTCCGCATGGAGCCGACCCTCGCTTTAGGGCGATGACCTCGCGATACTGCGGGCCATCATCGGTGCCTACTTGCGGAGCTGTGCATCGCTCCGGCGACCGCCCTCGCACCTTTCGGACCGGGCTTCGTCTTGGTCGCACCCCGCAGTAGACGATGCCCCCCTGAGGGTGGGTGCTGCTGCCGTAATAGCTCCGATCCAGCACCCTCAAGTCAGGAACAATTCGATTCCTTACCTTGCGGGCTGATTATGCGGAGGCTGATGAATGGGCGCGAACAATTACAGCTGCCCGCGCGTGAGAAATCCGATATGCACATCGTGCGATCTAAATTTAAGGCGCACAGGTTCAAAGCGATGGCGCGGAAAAGAAGCAAGTCAGCTAGTGCTTCCAAGACAATTCGGCTTTATCTGCCCAGAGAATGGGTGCGGGGAGGCTTTGATGCCGATCTGCGCTTCGAAATGTATGAAGCACTAAGCAGCGCTAGAATGATTCCGCAGGGTATAATTGAAGCTGTGAGTAGCTGCGCGTACCATTCTGAGGTTGTTTGGCACGTTCCCCCTCAGCTAGGATCTCTCACCCAAGACGGTGACTACGAGATCGATTTCCTTTTAAAGGAAGATGCAGAGAAAGGAGAGCGACTTGCGCAACGGGGTGGACAACCAACGACGACCGGTGAGGCGCTCGCGTTTTTTCTTGCCCAGGAGCTAGAAGCCCTTAGCGGAAACGGAAATGCTCCTGTAAGAACCGGCGGGCTCCTGCCTCCTTCCACGATCGCCTATATCGCATTCGACTTGCTTCAGAGCTACATCGTGGCTCCGCCTGGCCGCTACCTCCAACGTCTCATACAAGGGCTGCTTAAGTTGTCTACTGCAGCGGATGAAGCGATAAGTTCGTACATCTCTCGGGAGAAGGCCGCATATATACTGGCTCAGGCTCCAGACCTACGTTCGAGCTCGATCGCCGACTTGGTTGACGTCAATCGAACAACGGTCTCTCGATGGACTAAAGAACCGAGGTTTCAGGCTCGAGTATCTCAACTGCGCAATTGGATGAAGTCACCGGAATGGACGCAGTTCAGGCAAAAAAACGATCGTTTCGAAATTATTGAAGTACCTCATCAACCTAAACAGTAAAGGCGCTTCGGGGGAGATACTCCCTCCTCCACATTCCGTTGACCCATTAATGCTTTTTGGCGCATCCAGCGAAAACTACGGTTGTAATCCACGGTTCCATCCGAGACAGCGTGGCGCATCTGAAAAGCCTCTCAGCGTTGCGGCGACTGCGCGCGGACGGATCTTGCCATTCCTGCAGCGCTGAAAGAATTTGCGACACAGTCAATCAGGCCGCCGCACCCTTGATATGCGATCCGCAGCAGCGCTGTCGCGAACGGAGTTGTGCCTCACGTCGCGCCCGGTTCGTTCGCCCATGGGCGCATGGTCCGCCGGTGCGGGCGCGCCGCTGCCACAGACGAGCGCGCCAATGCGGATTGCTGCGCGACGTCAACGCCACGCAATTCTACCAACGTCAGCGCTGATGACCGAGGCCGAAACCAAGCTGTGAGGCTTTTACGCGCAACGCGGCGACCGTCCGCTTCAGATCCTTAGACACCACGTCAACCGGTGTCCGAGACTTCGAATGCTTCTTGAGGCCCCGCAGATCAGCGGCAGTCCACTCGCGGCGTATTTGCGTCTTCTTTTTGGCAGTAGGTTTCAACTTATCAGCTCCTCACCATTGTTGAGTCGGCCTGTTAACAACAGCGTCGCCCACTTACAACTTAAACATCGAAATACTCGATAATGCTCACCGTCAATGTAGCGTGGAGCTTACAAGTTGGGCAAGCGAGCTATTTGCTCGCGGAATACGCACGCAATTCGTGGCGCGATCGACAAATCTGGAAGAGCCGCAAGCAAGGCGGCACTCGATACCATCGCGCAAGATGCAGGTGAAAGGCGCGGTGAAGAACCCTTCATCATCAACGCTAATGGCCATCTTCCCTCGGTTTAGGCGAGCGCATGCGTCCAGAGCGGCCGAAGGCTAGTCCTGGACCGGTATCTTGCGCAGAATTGCGTTAAGCCCGGCAGACGTTGCCTGCCATACGCCGCTTTGCATCTCAATCCAGCGTTTTTGCTTGAGTCCTTCAATGGTCGCTCGCCCGACACCAAGCGGGAGTGGCAGGCCGTGGTGAAGGGCCACAATCGCTGTGCGCTCGGGGTGTGTCGGGATGTCTGGCAGCCGAGACCGCAGCCAACTTCGCCGAATTTCTATGCCGAATTCCTCGGCTCTTCGCCGAACAGTCGCTTCACTCCTCTGAAGTTCGGCGGCGATATGCTTGATCAGTTTTCCGTCACTGGCGAGCTGCCGTAGCCGCTCAGTCTCTTCGGACGCCCAAGGTCTCTGCATTGTTCTGAATAAATTTTTGCAATGAAAGTAGTGTTGGTGCTTGAAACAATTATCACCCTAAGCGAGTCGGCTCGCCGGGCCCAGCGTCAACCAGCTCAAAGGTGCAATTGGATGGCAAGAAGGGGCTCCCAGCCACGTTAGCGCGCGCCGCGACATCTTCGAAAACAGGGTAAACCTTGCGATCGAGTCAATCGAGCGGCACTATCGACGGCGAGGAACGCATAAGCTTGCTCGAAACTAGAGGCGGAGAAACGCCCCGGGCTTGCGGGGAGCTCGATGGCCGGGGCCGCTCTGTCGGCTTGGGCAAGCCAGCTATCGCCGCGTGAAGTAATTCGCGGATGGCTTCAAGACGGCCCGGAAGCTGTGCCTTGCGCGCGCCGGCACTCATCCACACCAGAATTGAAGCATCTCCTCGCGCCACTCTCCGCGCGCTCAATCTAAATCGACCAAATACACTGGCAGCCCAGCATCCGCGGATCGCGCAGCCGTCTGCTCTCGGTACCGGTTCTTTTCGTCTGAATTGGCTAGTCGAACGCGCAAGATTGCCAGACCGTCGCAAAGAGGTTTTCCGCCCGATTGCGTCGCGCTGAGTTTGGCGCGTATCCTATTGTCGGCACAGATCGCCTCGGCATCCGAATATTTTCGAGCTGGAAAAGCAATGACCGGCATTCGATCCACCTCGATCGTGAATACCGAGAGCGAAAGCTTGTCGTCGATCATGCCTCGTCCCTAAGCTTCACGCCGTTTTTCGCTGCACGACGGTCATCAGCCGCGGCACGAGCGGCGCCCTTAAAAACCGCTTCGAGGCTCTTAAGCCGCATACCTGGACGAGATATTCCTGTTTGCCGCTTGGGCACGGATGATCGGGACACTCGGGTAACTAACCACAGATCACTGCTGCAGCTGGCGCATTCATATAGCTTCAGCTCGTAGCCTTTGGCCACGGGGAAAATAGCTTTGAGCAGTCGAGCTTGGCTACAAACGGTGCATCCGGCTTCGCCGTTCACGATCGCCCCCGCGAGCAATTTGGCCGCAATAGTCGGAATGAGAACTGAGTCTCGGTTCAAGAGCAATAGCGGCTCACCGGCGGAGGCTGCTTCGATAGGACCCGCCGGTAGTCGTCCGGAGATGTAAGCGCCGGACAATCGAATTACGGTTCTCATTTTTGGGCAGACGGCAATGGCGCGCGGCGATCACACGGACAACGCACCAACCCTCATTTGCAACAGATGTCAGCGGCCGATGGATTTTCTTGCGACGCTGCCGGCAACTGCAAACCGACCCGCCGCTACGCCTACAGGTGTAGGCCGTGCCTGAGAGTTGAAACTGTGGTTCTGGGCTGAGGGAAGGCACCTCGGGCTGGGCTGTGGCGGGCCTTCCCCCAAGCACAAGGCCGAGTATGTCCTCTACAGACCCGTCTCAATCGTGGATCTTGGACTAGATGGACTAAGAAGCAGCGTGCAACCTGATCCGGCTGTCGAGCCTTGCCTCGGCGGACCTTTTGCCCCGCGCAGTGGACGTGCGGACCCCATGCTCGGAGACCGACATGATCAATGCGCGAGCTGTCGGAAAAAGCGCTTGAGCGTGATGAACTTAACCCTCGCCGCATCGACATAACTTTAGGCAATGGATGCTTTGCTGGAAACGGTCACGGCCGCTCCGTGACCGGGCCGCCATGTGCAGAACTAACCTACCCCAGGCGAGGTGCACGGCCGCCACCTGTTACCAATGCCTGCCGTGCAGCGCAAAGGGGCAGCCGTCAAATCAGCGAGGGGATGTCGCAACCACGCCTCATCGCGGTGGCCGAGGTACGCTCCATCGATGGGTATTCGGGATCGAAACTACGGCCCTAGCCATGGCCCTGCAAGTTATAAGGCGGACCGGCACGCGGCTCCATCGCCGGAGCGCCAATTGGCGCGGCTGCGAATGCGCGCACACAAGATCGCTTAACAAACTTCCCTATGCTTTGGTCGAGAACGGCGTGACACTAGTCGATGGCACCGATTTCCACGTCGACAACGTAGGCTGATCCGGCTCGATCTCAACCTCTATCCGACGCATTGGCGCGCCTTCCCGATTGCCGTCTAGTTCTCCGGCGGGTTCAATCCCATCCCAGATGACGCAACGACGCCGCGCCGGGCGCGGTTGTAACAGATATCGCACGCCGGCATGGCTGCCGGCCTCAGCAGGCGCATGACTGGCGGCGCCGGGCGCGTTTAGGTCAACTAGTGCTGCCAGCTACGGTGGGTGCACAAGCTCAGCCCAGCCTGCTTCCGTACTGTTGAGGATCAGTTACCAGTTCGGAAAAGCAATCTTTTTTCAACCGGTTCGAAAGTATTGTCAGAGGATTGATCACGAGGACGCATCTGCTTGGTTCGTGCCCGCCCTAAACGATGTTATGCTCGCCTGGTGGCGTGGATGGTGCGCGATAATCGATTGTCGGAGCCCAGCCCGCTTGCCGGCACCGATGCGGCTCGAACGACCAAACCGAATTCCCGACAAACCGCGGCCGCCAGCGCCGCCGCGCCTTTGAGCATTGCAGGCTTCGCGAATGACGAACAGTCGTACCGTGACCCGTCCTTGGTTGCCCGCCGAAGAGGCGGAGCTGCTCTCCCTCTTCGCCGCAGGCGCCACAGCTGCGGAGGCTGGCGAGCGGCTTGGCCGCACCCGGCAAGCGGTTTACGCACGCTTACAGCGGTTTCAAAAACAGCGTGGGCGAGCGAGTAGAACGAGCGGGCAGCCGTTTGCGCAGTTTTTGAAGTAAACATGTCGCTCCGCCGATCCCGAGTGCGGAGAGCGATGGCCATCCGAGACCGAGACCCGACATGCCGGAATAGAAAAGGCGAGTTCTGGCGGAGCCCGCCGTCCTCTCGTGCTTTTCCTGCACCACAGTATTTAGGAAGACCCATCATTTGATGCGGCGCAAAGCTTAGCGGTAGCGAAGATAGCAATGGCGTGCCGCTTCGGTGGCGCGTCGGGCGGCCCCGGCGCGTCCGCTGCCAGCCCCGGGGCGCCCGGGGTCGTTCCGGGCGCGACGGCTCACCATTAACATATGTATGCGCGGGAACCTGCACCGCGAGGGATGGTGAACGTACCGGGGCTGGCAACCTTTCATTCCGGATTTATTGTGACCCGGTCGGGGCCGCTGTTTAACGCAGCGGCCCTTCACTTTGGGGCCAAACCTGCTCGCGGCCCATTGGGAGCGACCTCTCGTCGCGCAGCAGAGCTTCGAGGCGCGCCCGCCGCCGCGGTGTGGACCATTGTTGATCGGCGGCGAGCAGCCGCTTCGCCGCGCGGTAGCGTAGCGCTATCTCACGTTCATCTTCTCGACGATCGCATAGAGCAGAACGAAAATCGGTAGGAAGACGAAGAACCAAACCGCTACTGGCTCGTTCCGAGATAATTCGCGGTTTGCATCTGTGTCGGTGCCGAACGGCACAGGTGGAAAAGCCCGCTTTGGACGTGAGCGTTTTCCCGCCTGCCCTAGGAGCCGTCGGATCGCTGTTTCGCTGGCGCGCGAAGTGCTTGCCACTCCGTCTTCGTCCGCCATGACGTCACAGCGCGAAGATAAGCTGGTGTTTGCGCACCAATTCAAGGTCGACATAGCCGGCCGGATTGAGCCACTCGTGCGGACAGTAAGCGAGCGAGCTTGCATCGATCTCTAAGCCGCCGCGTCTGATCGCCTCGCGCGTGCCTAGTCGGCCCGCC
The DNA here is from genome assembly GCF_055807395.1 of Bradyrhizobium sp. Kon10. Taxonomy (NCBI): domain Bacteria; kingdom Pseudomonadati; phylum Pseudomonadota; class Alphaproteobacteria; order Hyphomicrobiales; family Nitrobacteraceae; genus Bradyrhizobium; species Bradyrhizobium sp. Kon10. The sequence continues at coordinate 32,045 of NZ_JBVVOZ010000015.1, forward strand.
CATCGCCTTTTTCCGTTTGAACTAGGAAATATCGCGTCGAAGACGGCCGTGTCGTTCTTCGTCATGGCAATTTCCCAAGGTGCTGAAATCAAGCTGCGCGAAATGTACTTAGATTAACGCTCATGCTCTCTCGCCGACAAGTGACAATCGTTTTTGCAGTTGCTCACTGCGGTACCTCTAGATCGGGGTCGACCGCCTTCCTTGTCGCCGTCGCGAGCGAAGCATCTTGTCTTCGTGTGAAGGCGCCGCGCGACCCTCGCGTGCCGATCGCCGGCAGAGGGTGGACTGGATTGATCACGCTCTGTCGGCCATCGCCACGACTTCGATCGTTTTCGGATGGCGCTTCGGCGCTTGCTTCATCCGATCCCTTTTGTCGGCTGCGGCCTTGTTCGGGCGGCCGCCCTTGGGGCGGGAAGGTTTACCCGCTGCGGGTAAACCGTGAAGGTCGCGCTGAACCATTGAAAATCCCACGCCCAACGCGTTCCCGATCGCCTCCATCGTCCATTCTCGTTCGCCATAGAGGTACGCAGCGATGCGCTTGCGATTGTCGGCGGTCATCGCCTTGAAGCCGACGTTTGACGCAATCGCTATCTTCAGGCGCTCCGGTTCGACTTTCGTCCGCAGTCCGTTCCTCTTTTTGGAAACAAGTTGCCCTTCTTCGGAAAGTCTTTTCCCTACGTCTGGCTTGACAGAACGGATTGTGGCCGTAGTGGGCAGTAAGCTTTCGCTTATGCCCGACGTGTCCACAAGCCCTGCCCTCCGGAGGCTCCGCCACGGCGTTTGCGCGCGGCGGTCACCAACGAAATGGCCGGCGGGCATCACTGCCGCCGACCATCGCTTGCGCTACCGTGGCTGGGGGGCTTGATTGGCAGCGCTCCGCAAGCCTGCCGATCGCCGATTAACAACTCGCTAACCAATTCGGGCAGGCTCTGGACCGTTCAACGGCTAGAAATCGGCGAACTTGCGCCGCTATCGCCGGCGGTGCCTCCGGTTAGGCCGCCGGCCGCGCTTGGTTGGCGACGGCAGTGAATGCGGAGGGAAGAGGTCATCCTCGATGAAGACCGTGTCTTCGCAAGTTGGATTTGAGCACTTCCAATGCAGACGGTGAGCGTGCGGTCCGGTGGACGAGTTCATGGCGCGCATTGCTTCGTCGCACTTGGAGCAGCGCTTGCCTATGGGAGCCGCGGCCGTTTCAAATACGGCCTCTAATGCGGGACTGCGCGGCGTCTCTGGTGTGCGGCGTTGATGGAATTCAGCCCGGCGTGCCTCAGCCTTCGCGGCTGCCGCGAGCGCTCTCTGCCTCTGTTCATCGTACTCTCGCCGTCTCCTGGGACTATTCGCGTCCGCAAGGCCCCAGGCCGCAAATCCAACGGCGATGCTGATCAGAATCCACAGTGATCCGGCGTGAGCGACGCCACCATGATAGGAGCATGCTCCTCGTGATCCGATGGAAGGCGAATGCCAGCCGTCCGCGCACGTGGCCGCACCGCTCAATATTCCCGCTATAACGAGGAATTGCGGCCGTAATCCAGCGAAACGACACTGGTGTTATTCATCCTCGCCCTCGCCGTGCACCGTGCTTCCGTCGGCGTTTTGCTCGGTTCTTTGACCTCGGTCAGCGTGACGACCGCCAATCCGGCGGCGTTGCCCGCCCGCGAACTAGCGACGGCGTCCTTCAGGCCGGATTGCGCGAAGTAATTTTGCAGGTTGGAATCGTTGCGGGTGCCCGGACAGCTGCCATGGTGGCGATGGCGAGGGCTCGAAATAAACCTCGTTCATAATCGTTGCATTCGGGGAGCGCTATGATCGCCGCACGGTTCACGACGTGTCCGGCATCCCCTGGCAAAATGAAGGGCAAGGCGGGAGAGGACGTCACTCATCGCGCTGCTCGTAATCAGTATGCCGAACCGATCGGCTGCGGCGGCGCCGGAAGAGTGGACGCGCTCCTTTAAGCTTTACCCTGCCCTGCGATCGTTCATTTGGATCACATTACTGCCCGTGAGGAATGCGGCCCAATCCTTCATCAGGGCTCGCCGCTTTTCCAACTTGTGGCCCCGCTGGTAGGCGGCGGTGGTCTCGGTCTTGTATTTGTGGGCCAGCGCGGCCTCACGCACGCCGTCAGGATAATCGGTACATTCCTCCGCCCAGGTTGCAAACGTCGACCGGAAGCCGTGCACCGTCACGTGTCCGTAGCCGAGACGATCAAGCACCGCCAACATTGCGTTTTCGGAGAATGCTCCGCCATCAGGACTGGTGAAGATCAGTTCGTCTTGTCGTCCATCGCGCAATTCGTCAAGCACCGCGAGTGCAGGTTCGGACAAGGGAACGTAATGGTCCTGGTCCATCTTCATTCGCTCGCTCGGAATTTTCCAGGTCGAGCTTGGCCGATCGATCTCGGACCAACGCCCTTCAAGGGCCTCGTTGGTGCGGCAAGCCGTGAAGATTAGGAAGCGCAACATAGCGGCAGCACTGCCCTGAGCGCTCGCAAGAAGCGCCAAAAATGCCGGTGCTTCGGCATAGGACAAAGCGGGATGATGCCGAACGACTCGCTTGGAACGCTTTGGCAGTTTCTCGCGCATCTGTCGTGTAAGTTCGGCTGCATTGCGGAACTCGGGATCATCGATGTCGACGTTCTTTGCGATGATCGTTTCAATTCGGCCGCGGACGCGGTTCGCAGTCTCCTGCTTCTCCACCCAAATCGGCTCCAGCAGATCGTAGATGTGGCTGGGCTTGATCTCCGGGATCGTCAGTTTGCCGATCGTGGCGTAGGCATAGCGCTTGAGGGAGGACGGCCACTGATCTCGATGCTTCTCACTCCAGATAGACCAGTTCGCCCGGATGTAGGCTTCCGCGCATTCTTCGAAGGTCGGCAGCACCACCTTGGCCAGGACGGCTTTCGCCTCTTCGCGTGCTTCTCGACGTTCCTGGACGATGTCGACCCCGGCCGTGCTGCGATCACCTTTGACGCGCAGCCGTGCCGCATCCCGAGCAAGCCTCGCATCCTTCAGCGACACTTCCTTTAACGAGCCGAGACCATGCCACCGCTCTTTGCCGTCTTTCCAATATCTATAGGACCAGCTTTTCGACGTTGGTCCTGTAACAATCAAGTAGAGGCCGCCGCCGTCGGCGTATTTGCCGGGTTTTGTGAGGCGCTCTACGTCGAGTGGTTTGAGCCGGCCAGCCATTGTTCCTCCCAGTGAATCGTCCTCCGAACCCACGGTCTTCAGCTACGGTCAGCGACCCGATTAGGAAGAACACCGACGAACTGCGAAGTACAGTCTTTCGGCGTAAGCTGCTGAATTTGCTGTGGAGTTCGAACGACCACGAACAGTGGCGAACAGTATACTGGCGGAAGGGGTGGGATTCGAACCCACGGTACCCTTGCGGGCACGCCGGTTTTCAAGACCGGTGCCTTAAACCACTCGGCCACCCTTCCAAGCCGCTGTTATCATTGAGCTTTGCGGCTCTTGTCCGGAGAACGGAGCGATTCATTTCCTTCGCTTTGCTACCGGACGTCGTCGGCGCGCTTGTTTATGGCCGCGAGCAGCACTCCGTCAACAGCCGCCTCGCTTCCCTTGCATGTTCAGCCCAGATGGGAACAAATATCCGTCGTGATCGCAATGCTGGAGTGCCCAAGGCGCTCCTGGACTATTTTTGGATGAGCCTTCGGACGCGAGCATGTGGCTGGCGTTTGACGCCCGCCGCGGCCGCTCTTGGCTTCCTTCTCGCGGATGTCGCCTTGGTCGGTCTCTGCTTGGTGCTCGATCACGGCAAGCTGCTCGTCGCCGAGATCTAAGGGACGCCAGCGGAGCGCTGTGATCTCACCGCGGCGCAAGCCATATGGGCAGGCCGGCACTAGCTAGACAAATAGGCGGCGCTCCCGTGCCGCATCGACGATCGACGGCTTGAGCGGCTTTTGTGCATCGGTACGTATTTATTGAAGTCCCGCTCGACTTTCTTCCAGACATCGGGTGCGCGTCTTATCCAACACTTCGCTGATATCATTGCCCAGTGCGCGAGGAAGGCTACAATCTGACGAAGCACTTCGCTCAGAATATATCTGATCACAAGTCGCCTTTGCGGTGCCCTGCGCCAGACAGTCCTTGTGATCTTTGGCTGTTTTTTCTGAAATCCGCCTGCACGCCTGTGTCCAATTGGCAGAATAATTGGCTTCCGCATTGCTAACACAAGTTCGATATCGACGTTGAACCGCTTCTCTTGCGGCGGCCTGCCGCTCGTCTGCTTCCTGTTTCTCAGCAGCAGATCGGGCTTCAGTCTCTTGCCGCGCAGCCGTAAGTCTGGCTTGTTCCGCCTGTCTCGCGTACTCGGCCCGCGCCGCTTCTAACTTTCTATCACGATCGTGCTGAGCATCACGAGCTGGCAGATAAGCGGAATAATAATAGCCAACGCTTCCTGATGCTCCCAGCAGCGATATCGCAAGACAAATCTTTAGAAAATTGTCGACCGCTCCAGCCATCTGTTTCCCCCGGCGTAGTTTCCGGCAACCGCAGGGCGAGCGCAAGGGGGCGCTGTCAGTCAGCCTCGTAGCCGAGGCGGTGAGGCGTGAGTGCCCAGCCGTTGGGCGCTCCTTCAACCCCAGTGATCATCAATCGGAATACGAACGTTCGAGCGTGGCCAAATGCATCTTTGTAGTTTGCACCGCCCCAAATGAAGACCGCTCTTTCTCGATTTCGAATGTGCTCGAGTTCGCCTGGCTGCCAAACAGCGTAGTGGTTTACCCATGAGCTCGTATTAGGCGCGATAATCGACTTTCCGGTCCTTTCTGACTCCGGACGCGGCGGGCCGAATGGAATCTCGTCAAGGCCACGAATTTGGGGCGACATGATCCACGTGGTGAAGTCGTAACCTGGCGTAGTCCCTCCGTTCTTGAACTCGATCTGCACCTGATATCCGGGCTGATGATCTACCGTGGCGTGTACCATTCCCCCGCCAACCAGGGAGACGTATGCCCGCAACTGCCGTTCGGCATTTTGATCAGCGCCCCTCACTAGCCTCCACGTGGCGTACCAGAGGCCGAAGGTCGCGAATGAAAGAAGCCATTCTCCGGCCTTCATTCCGAGCGGCTCGTTCCAAAACCCGTTGTGTTCTGGAAGATAGATCAGCGGAAGTGCGACGAAGATCCACACTGCGACTGCGAACAGAGCGATCAATCCAACTTTATTCTCACGCACACCGTCCCCCCGGTCGACCGTCAATGCAGGCCGCCATACCATCACGATTCGTGGGACTCGGATTAGAGAAAGGGTGGTCCCCACAGCGGGGATGGACTTTTAGCCAAATCAGTGATGGGACGTCCGTGGGCTTGGAAACCCGGACCTCGAATACCCGCAATCCATCTAAGGATCCGCTTCGCCCGCCCTTTTGCCGAACACCAGCTAGCTCCGAAGCCCATCGATCTCGACCAGATACCCTTCGACGGCTTCGGCCCGCGCAATCTCGCGGCGCTCCGTTCCTGCTCCTGGTGATACGCTTTCGCACCCTCCGGTTCTCTGGCTTTGTGATGGCATCCAAACGTGGCGCCGGCGAGAGTCAAATTACCAATGGCTTGGGCGTTGGCATCCAACCAAGCCCGCGACACCTCCTGGCGTTCCTGCCGTCAACGGTTCTCGATTGGTCAACCTGCACGTGCAGCGTTGAAGCAAAGACAATCAGGCCAGTCTCGCAGACCGGCAGTTGTCCTACGGATACTGACGCCGCCTTGGGGCTGATGCCAAATCGGCTGTTCTTTCCGGGGATAGACGCGAGGACGCCGCTAGCAGCGTTCGGTCGTTTGCTACTGCCTCTGGATGATGTCGCGCGGCATAGCGGGGTCGGCCGGCTGCGGTGCCGCTTCCGTGCTCGCCTTGCGGGGCCTTGAAACTAGGTAAGCGAGACAGGTGAAGGCGCGCGCAACCGCAAACTAGCCTCGAAAATTTCGCGAACATCGAACCTTGGCGATTAAGCGTTGCAACGTCCGCGAACTTTCAACACAATCACCCCCGCGCCTCATATTGCCAGGCCTGCGGCGCGGCGAGCCTTTATTTCCGTCCTCGTCGCGCAAAATCCAGCACAGCTTGACCTTAGTACGCCATAACATAGAGCGGTAAATCCATGGAAGCTGAGCTGATCGACCGGATCTACGAGTGCGGCTTCGTGCCGGAGCTCTGGCCGCAAGTCTTACGAGATACCTCGAAAATATCCGAATCCGCTGGCGGCTCCCTGTTCGTCACCAATCCCGAAGTGACGGCCTGGACGGCTTCGAAAAACACTCGCGACATAGCTGGCCGCTTCGTCGCCGACGGCTGGTATTGGCGCGGTCGGGTTATGTCGCTCATTCATAAAAGTCGCCATCCGGGCTTCCTTCGCGAAGTTGATCTGTTTTTGCCAGGCGAACTGGATGAGGAACCGATTTTTCGCGACAGCTGGCGCAAGATGGGCCTTGGCTGGGGTGCGGCGACAGCTTTTGCGCTACCGACTGGCGAGACCCTTGCGATCGTCTTGTCTCGCACCATCGCCCAAGGGCCTGCCGACGCTGCCACCATTCAAAGGCTCGATATGCTGCGACCGCATCTCGCCCGCACGGCTGTGATGGCGGCACGCTTGCACCTCGAGCGCGCGCAGGCCGCAAGCCAGGCACTGGCGGCGCTTGGTCTAGCGGCGCTGGTGCTGGACGAGGCCGGCAAAGTCCTCGCCGCCAATGCTTTGGTCGAAGGCATGGCCAATCTCGTGCATTGGCGGTCGGCCGACCGGGTGACGCTGAAAGATCGTCGCGCCGACGAAATGCTCACGGAGGCGGTGGCGCGAATCGCGCTGAACGACAATGGCGGTGTTCGTTCGTTTCCGGTCCGGGATGCGGTCACAGATGCCTTGATGGTCGGTCACGTCGTGCCGATTCGCTATTCCGCGCGCGATATCTTCGCCCGCAGCACCGCCGTGTTCGTCCTGATGCCGGTCGCCGCGCCAACCTCGCCGCCGGTGGAGCTGGTGATGTCGCTGTTCGATCTCACGCCGGCCGAAGCCCGTGTCGCCCGGGGCCTTGCGGCCGGGAAAACGGTGGATGACCTCGCTGGCGACAACGGCGTGTCGCCGAACACCGTTCGTGTGCAAGTTCGTGGCGTGCTGGAGAAAACAGGCTGCCAGCGCCAAACCGACGTTGTCGCCTTGCTCGGCGGGATTTCCCCGATTCGCGGCTAACGCCCGCCGGCAACCGAATTGTCGGGCCCATAATTAGAATTGATGATGAAGGCAAGACAACCGCCGCCTACCAATCTGCCCAGGCAGAGTCGGGCATTTTCGACGCAGCCATTGAAAGCGCTGTGGTTGGAGACGGGCCATGCTGCCGGAAAACCTCGACTTCCTGACCTTGACCTACGGGTTTTTCAACATGCTGCGGTTGATGTCCTACGCGCCGCAATTGGTTTTGCTCGCCCAGGACAGGAGCGGCGCTAAAGCCATATCGGTTTCGAGTTGGCTGATCTGGACCGGGGCGAACTTGACCACCGCGGTTTATGCTTGGGTCCGGCTCGCCGATGTCCCGCTTTCACTACTCAACGCCTTCAATACCGGCTGTTGCGCTACGATGCTGGCATTGTTGATCTACAAGCGGACGAAGGCGGGGCTGGACTGCAGCAGAACTGACATAGGTGGCGCGCCTAGCCGGTGCCTGCATCGACCGTTTCGGCGCTCGCCTGTTTTAAACCCGAGTGGCCTAAGCCGATTTTGAGGGTGGCCCAGCTTGGCGTTCGTGTGTGACGTGCCTCACGACGGTCGCCTTGAAGCTCAGTGTATCCATTTGATCACGGCTGGCGGGAATTGTCCCTCCTCCGACGAACAGGAGAGAGACATGCATAACGACATTCGCGAACTGAACACCGGCGAACTCGATTCCGTCACCGGTGGTGATTTTGGCATCTTCGAGTGCATCGCGCTCGGCGTGGCCGGAAACGCGGTCTATGAGTTCATGAAATCGCATCAGGGGGTTTCGGACGCAATCAACTACATCAAGCAGCAGGCCGGCAAATAATTGAGATCAGAGGCTGCCTCAGTGGGCGGCCTCATTGATTGCAGACCTTTGCCGTCGTCCTACGCATTGACGCTCGCTCAGGTTCGCCCGCGCCACCACCTCAAAAAGGACCTGTCTTGCTCCGGTCCGGTCGGCTGCGTTTTGGGATGCACTGAAATGTGCCTGGCGCTCAGCAGAGCGGCAATGTCGGCGGGGGCGAACTTCCCGGTTGCCACCATCTCGTCCGTCTTGAACTCGTCCACGACGAATGGCTTGCCCGCTTGCCTGCACACCAGCTTGACCGTGCAGGCGACGTTTCCGGGGATCGCTGCCACGGTGTTCGCTTCGCTCAGCACGTTGCGTTCGCTTGCGTAGAGCGAGTCGCGGAACTCAGGGCTGAGGGCAACAAGAGCGGCCTCCTGCCGATCGCTCAGGATCAGCCTGAGCAGAAGAGCTGCGACCATCGCGTCCCGGCAACGATCCGGACCGATCCGTCTCGCAACATAGCTCGCCTGCATGCGGTTGAAAGCGACGCCGAGGCCGATCGCCAGGGCGAAAATCAAATCGAACTCGGCATTGCCGAAAATGCCGTGGCCCAACCATTGGGTGATGCAAGCGGCAAGCCCGATGCTGATGTACAACGCGGTAAACCTGGCGGGCATCGAGCGGGGGTCGAAGATCGCCCATGCGGCCCAGATCAGAAGGGCCAGCGCCGACCATTGTAGATGGCCTATGTTCGCCACCACGTTCGACCACGCGTATTGCCGGGTCGCCAGCAAATCAGGGATGAAGTCGGGCCCGAAGATCGCGACACATGCGAGAAGCCCGGCAATAGTCGCCAGGCCGCTCAGGAATGTCGCCCTGACTGCATCGCGGTTCGACGAGATGAAAAGCCAGCAGATCGCCGTTAGCGGGACACCGACAATGTTGTGCTTCCAGAATCCCGCGACGACCATGAGCAGCAGCGCGGGCACCGGAGACCGCTTCTGCTGGCAGAGCCGAAGGAAATACACGAGCCCCGCGCCCATGATCGCGAGGCCGGCAAGCTGCGGATCGTTCGCGCCGACGTAGATGGTCGAGTTGCGCGCCATGATCGCGACATACCAAAGCGCCGCAACTGCGCCGCCGAGGCGGCCCAGCGTCAAGATCCGGACCGAAAGGAATACCTCAAACGCCAGCGCCGCCAGGGCCAGCAGCGAGAGCGCGCGCCCCACAAACAAATTGTCCATATCCAGCAGCTTGCCAAGCGCGCCGATCGCGTAGAACGAGAGCGGCGGGTAGTTATTGCCGGCAAGGCTATCTGGCCCGGGGTACATCGGCCGCCACGCAGCCGCCGCGTCCTGCCAATAGGCGTTCCACGACTCCGTCGGCCAGATCTCAATCAAGAACTGCGCGCGCCAAATCGGCCAGGCGAGGAAGTAGCCGGCAGCGAGCGACAACAGCACAAGGTAAACAATCGCGCGGCTGTCCACGCGCGACAATGGTCGCGTTTCCGCGACCGCAATCGAGATAACCAAAAGGAGCCCTCGCCCAGACCCGTAAAACAATGGGCGGAAGCATGCAGGGCGGATGGCGGCGACGCAATCGGGTAAATCCCGGTGCTGGGAATATGGTAAGATAATGCCGGCAGGGAGCTGCCGACCCGGCCTGTTCCGCTTCCGATCCCGGCGGCGGGCTCATTCTGCCGCGCGCAGACCTTGCTCTGTCGGCTCATAGCGCTGGCCGTGCTGTTCGAGCCAGCCGCCTTCGACCATCTTCCGCGCCATCGCCATCGTACATATCCGCTGGTTGCCCCCCGGATGGTAGAGGCCGTCGCCGCGCTGGATCAGGAAGCCGTAGACACGGGCCAGCCGTAGCGGCTTGATCATCCCGGGAAAGAGAATGATGGATTTGCTCGTCATTGCCCGCTCCCAAACGCCGGCACAATCAATCGTTCCAGAGCGTGTTGGGCGGATCTATCGGCAGGGTCGGAACTTCACGGGCGCCGCCACTTCCGCGTAAACGGCACCGCTCGATCCGGCATGTCATGCCAGTTCGGAACGACGTTGGAGGCGCCTGCGCCGCAGGCCTGGCAGACCATGGAGCGCGCGACCTGTGCCCATGGCCGTCCTTGTGGCAGTGCGTCGAGACGGACGTCGACCATGCGGGCGCAGCCATTGCACTGGACGTTACAAGTGACGTGGCCGTCTGCGATCCAGTCGGCAGGAGTGCCGAGCGGGAAGCGGACCGACGATCCGCTGGCGCGATGCTGCATGCCACCATTGAAGGGGCTTCCCAGCAGACCGCAAATTATCCATTGCTGGGAGGCGCGAGCGACTGCGGGCTACCGCCGGTCGTGGCTGTGGACAAGCCTCTTGGCGGACCTCTTGGCGGAGCGGCTCGATTTCAGAACGATCGTATCGACCCTCCGACACGGCAGGCACCTGTAGGCATACACGGGGGGCAGGTTTACAATCTCTGGCAGCGTCGCAAGGTAGTCCATCGGGCTCCTGCATTTGCTGCAAATGAGGATTGGTGGGTTACCCTGCTCGTCGGCGCGCGTCATCCAAGTCCGTCCGGAAGCCCCGCAGGGTAGTTCCAGTTGGACGGCTGCGCATCTCCGGTGGAGTACCGGGTGCTATCGGAATTCGGAATCCTGCGTGGCTTGGCTTTCGACACCGCTCGCGCTGATGCGAGCTGATGTCGGCGCCCTTCCCTTCACCGACAGCGTTTCGGCGGCCGAAAAAGAAAACGCGGCGCTCCTGGGGAGCGCCGCGCGAAATCTTCCGCTGTGGCTAGCCTCAGTACCCGCAGGAGGCGCAGCCCGTGGCCACCGGGGCGTAATAGGAATACCCCGGCGAGACCATCTCGACGCGCTGGCGCGTGGCGTATTGCGGCGGGATGCGCTCGTACTGGACGCTCGGCGGCGCCACCATTACCGTCTGCGGGACCATCACGGTGCGATACTGCGCCGGCGCACGATGGGCGATCGTGGCGCCGGGCGACACCATCACGGTCTCGTCGACGGTGCGGTATTGCGGCTGCACATATTGCTGCTGATAGCAGGTCGTGCACGGCGGCGGCGTGTAGCAATTGTAGCAGCCGGCGGAAGCCGCGCCCGTCATCGACATCGCGGCGACGGCCGTTGAGAAAACGACAGCAAGAGTACGAGACATTGTGGTGGCGCCCCAGTTGCCCGAAATGGATTTGAAGGTCGCAGCATTATACGCCGCGAAATCCCAGGCTGCCGAAGTTCGTCGGGGCATCCTTAATGCGAACGCGAAGCCGCGGACCATCGATAAGGATTCATTGACCATGCATGCCGCGCCAGCGTTGCCGGACGCGTAGCCCGGATGGAGCGCAGCGCAATCCGGGGGCCGATCCTCCGCTCTCGCACTTGCCCCGGATCGCACCAATGGGCGGCGCTTTGCGCCGACCATTGGCTCCATCCAGGCTACAAGCAGTCTACTTCACGCGCCGCTTCACTTCGCGCACCGCGCCGCGCGCGGCGCTGGTGGTGAGCGCCGCATAGGCCTGCAGCGCGGTCGAAACGTTGCGCTTGCGATTCTGCGCCTGCCAGGCGGCATCGCCCTTGGCCTCTTCCGCCGTGCGGCGGCTGGCGAGTTCCTCGTCGGAGACCTCAAGGCTGATGCTGCGGTTCGGAATGTCGATCGCGATGCGGTCGCCGGTGCGCACGAGGCCGATATTGCCGCCTTCGGCGGCTTCCGGCGACAGATGGCCAATCGACAGGCCGGACGAGCCGCCCGAGAAACGACCATCAGTGACGAGCGCGCAGGCTTTGCCGAGCCCCATCGATTTCAGATAGCTGGTCGGATAGAGCATCTCCTGCATGCCGGGACCGCCGCGCGGGCCCTCGTAGATGATGACCACGACCTCGCCGGCGACGACCTTGCCGCCCAGGATGCCCTCGACCGCTGCGTCCTGGCTTTCGAACACGCGGGCTGGGCCGGAGAATTTCAGGATCGAGGCGTCGACCCCGGCGGTCTTCACGATGCAGCCGTCCTGCGCGAGATTGCCGTAGAGCACGGCAAGCCCACCGTCCTTGCTGAAGGCGTGCTCGAGATTGCGAACCACGCCCTTCTCGCGATCGGTATCGAGCTCGTCGTAGCGGCGCTCCTGGCTGAAGGCCACTTGCGTCGGGATGCCGCCGGGCGAGGCGCGGAAGAAGGTGCGCACCGCTTCGCTCTTCGAGCGCTTGACGTCCCAGCGCTCCAGCGCGTCGCTCATGGTCGGCGCGTGCACGGTCGACACGGAGGTGTCGATCAGGCCGGCGCGGTCGAGCTCGCCGAGAATGCCCATGATACCGCCGGCGCGATGCACGTCCTCGACATGCACGTCGGCGACTGATGGTGCGACCTTGCACAGCACGGGCACGCGGCGCGACAGGCGGTCGATGTCGCGCATCGTGAACGCGACCTCACCTTCATGGGCAGCCGCAAGCAGATGCAGCACCGTGTTGGTCGAGCCGCCCATCGCAATGTCCAGCGTCATCGCGTTCTCGAACGCCTTGAAGTTGGCGACATTGCGCGGCAGCACGGAGGCATCTTCCTGTTCGTAGAAGCGGCGCACGATATCGACGATGGTATGGCCGGCCTCGACGAACAGACGCCTGCGATCGGCATGGGTCGCCACGACCGTGCCGTTGCCGGGCAGCGCCAGACCCAGCGCCTCGGTGAGGCAGTTCATCGAATTCGCCGTGAACATGCCCGAGCAGGAGCCGCAGGTCGGGCACGCCGAGCGCTCGATCACCTTGACGTCCTCGTCGCTGACCTTGCTATCGGCTGCGGCAACCATCGCGTCGATGAGGTCGACGGCCTTGGTCTTGCCCTGGAGCTTGACCTTGCCGGCTTCCATCGGGCCGCCGGAGACGAACACCGCAGGGATGTTGAGGCGCAGCGCGGCCATCAGCATGCCGGGCGTGATCTTGTCGCAATTGGAGATGCAGACCAGGCCGTCGGCGCAATGGGCGTTGGCCATGTACTCGACGCTGTCGGCGATCAGCTCGCGCGACGGCAGACTGTAGAGCATGCCGTCATGGCCCATGGCGATGCCGTCGTCGACCGCGATGGTGTTGAACTCCTTGGCGACGCCGCCGGCCTGCTCGATCTCGCGGGCGACGAGCTGGCCGAGGTCCTTGAGATGGACGTGGCCGGGCACGAACTGGGTGAAGGAGTTGACCACCGCGATGATCGGCTTGCCGAAGTCGCCATCTTTCATGCCGGTCGCGCGCCAGAGGCCGCGGGCGCCCGCCATGTTGCGGCCGTGGGTGGTGGTGCGGGAGCGATAGGCTGGCATGGCGGTTTCCGTCCTGGGTTTGGCTGGCCGGGCGGGAAATATCGAAGCCGCTCAGGCCTTTCCGGCCGGATAGCGCACGGGGTGATCAGGCGCAACGGGAACTTGGCCCCGACCGGGCCGGATCGGCCTGTCGCAGGCCTCCCCTGCTCCGGGCGCGGGCTATGGCGATGTCGGTTGCCAGAACCGGTTCGCACCGGTCCGGATCAGGCGTTAGCGCTTTGGCTTTGGATTGGGCTTCGGCTTTGGCTTGGACTTTGGATCGGGCAGCACCATTCTGCCCTGAGACTCAGTCTCGCCCCACTTGGCGGACCACGTGATTTCCGAGGCCGAGGATGGCGCGATGCCTGCCGGACCTCGCGTACCCTGCAATGCAAACAGGGCGCCCTGGGGATCGACGCATCGCGCGATCCAGCAGCCATCGGGCAATTCGATCGGCCCCTGGAGAATCCGTCCGCCGCCAGCATTCACCTGCTTCGCCGCAGCGCCGATGTCGTCGACGTTGAAGTAATGCAGCCAGCTCGGCTGCGCGACACTCGGAAACTTCGTCAGCATGCCGCCGACGGTCTGCCCACCCGCGGAAAACAATTGATACAAATCCGCCGGATCGGTTTGGGCGTCGGCCTTCTGCCAGCCGAACAGCTCCTTGTAGAAATCGAAGATCGCGGTCCGGTCGGCGGCCAGCAGCTCATGCCAGCCAACGCGTCCCGGCTCGTCCGGCCGGCCTGATTTCCGGTCGCCATATGTGGGTTGCGCGATCAGCCCGAACGTCGCTTGCTGCGGATCGGCAACGACGGCTATTCGGCCGATATTGGTGTCGGTCGGCGGCACCATGATCGCACCACCGAGACGCCCGATCCGCGCGGCGATCCCGTCCAGATCGTCGACGGCGACGTAACCCATCCATCTCGGCGTTGCCCCCATCCGCCGCCCCTCTTCCGGCAGATCCATCAATCCGCCGACCGGCGCGCTGCCGTTACGAAGCACCGTGTAGGCCAGCTCCGACGTTGACTCGTCCTTCAAAGTCCAGCCAACCACCTCGCGATAAAACGCGCTGGCGGCCGCAACGTCTGTGGTCAGGAGTTCATACCAAGCGAAGCGCTCTGGCTGATCCACGCCGATCTCTCCGTTCACGCTTCCGTCTTGCGGCACTGCACCAAGCAGCACCAACGCAACGCGCCGATACTGTTCACGAACATGAATGTCATGAAGATGAATGCTTCCTGAGCGTGCGGCACAATGTTTTTGTCCGCATCATTGTTGCTTGCCTCATTTTCAGGGCGTAGACTTACCGCGGCTGGGATGCTTCTTGCAATGCTCGGAGGTTCGACCATGCGGCAGGCGAAGCAGAGTTCTAAAGCGAAAAAGCGAGTGACCAAAGTCGCCGTGCCGGCATTCGGAGCCGCAGGGTTGACGTTTTCGCTGGCGGGAAGCGCAATGGCGTCCGCCGTGCCTACCCCCGATGTACGGCAATTGCCGAACTTCGGATCGGATCAGGCCATCACCTTCGGCGAAGAGGAAATGGCCGACGTCAGCCTCGCCACGTTCCACCTGTTCGACAAGGAAGACGTAGCTGGCCGCGTGCAGGTGGCTTACCGTGGATGCGGTGGTTGTCGCGGATGCCGTGGCTGTCGGGGATGCCGGGGCTGCCGATGTGGCGTCGGTTGCCGAGGCTGCGCCGTTGGCGTGGTGGGATGCGCCGTGGGGTGCGCCGGTTGCTGCGCATCGTGGGGCCGTTGCCGCTGGTGCTAGACTCCGGCGCGTTCCGAATGGCGTGTCGAGAATCCGATAGATCATTGGCCGGCCCCGAGAACGGGTCCGGCCAATTGCTTGGTTTCGCGACCGCGCTTGCGCCGGCGATCCGAGGTAACGGCAACAGGATCAGCGTGCTCACTCAATGACGGCCAATCGCAAGACCCGCGTTGCGCGGCAGAGCCGCAAAGACATTCTCCGATTTGCACCGAACTTCACCGCCTACGAACTACCTCCCGATGCGGTTTGCCTCTATTCCGAGGATCGCAAGTTTTTCCTGCATGGCGAGCTCTATTGCGCCTTGGCCAACGCCATCGGACAACATGGCAGGACCAGGCCGGAGATCATGCGCCGGCTTTCGAAGCGCTTCCCGGCCGACAAGATCGAGGAAGCAATCAAGCGGCTGCTCAATCGCCGATATGTCATTGCGCGGACCTCGCAAGCTTTCAACGAGACCGTCGGCGGTTTCTGGGCAAGCCTCGGCCTGTCTCCGCAGATCGCGGAACAGAATCTTCGCGGCTGCTCCGTGCAGGTCGAGGCGATGGACGTCAAAGGCGCCAAGGAGCTGACCGCTGCCTTGAGCAAGCTCGGCGTTCAGATCGCAAACCGCGCGCCGAAGCTCACGATCACGCTGGTGAACGATTATCTTGATCGACGGCTCGGCGATCTGAACCAGGAGCGTGTGACCGGCAAGACCCCATGGCTGCTGGTGCAGCCCTCCGGCGCATTTCCACTGGTCGGACCCGTGTTCAAGCCTGGCGAGAGCGCCTGCTGGATCTGCCTGTTCGATCGCATGATCCGCAACCGCGAGATCAAGGGGTTTCTCGACCGGGGACCGGCGCGTGCGGTCGCCGTATCGCCGCTCGTCAGCGAAAGCGTCGGACAGAGCGCAATCCATTTCGCAGCTGTCGAGATCGCGAAAGCAATCGCCTCGGGCTTTCGCACCGATCTGCGCGATCACATCGCAAGCTTCGACCTGCCCGGTGCCGTCATCGCCAAGCACTACGTCGCGCGACGCCCGCAATGCCCGACGTGTGGCAGCAGGAAGCTGAACAACCCGCGCCGGCCTCCGATCCCCGTCGAGATCGGCGAAGGCAAGAAGCTCGTCATGACCAGCGGTGGATATCGCACCGTGACCTCTAGGGCTACGGTGTCGCGCTTCCGCAAGCATGTGAGCCCGCTCACAGGCGTGGTGACCAGGCTCGAGCGGATCGACGCCGATCTGCCGATGAACACCAATTATTTTGCCCAACATAATTTCTCCGCGCCGGCCCACAGCATCGACCAGCTCCGGTCCGGATTGAGCGGCGGCAGTTTCGGCAAGGGCTCGACCGCCGAGCAGGGCGAGGCCAGCGCGCTGATGGAGTCGATCGAGCGTTATTCGGGCATTTTCCAGGGTGACGAGATCAGGACGACGCGCAGCTTCGGCGATTTCGCGCCGGGCGACGCAATTCTTCCCAACGATATTCAGCTGTTCAGCGACACGCAGTTCAACCACAGGTTCCTCCAGCAGCCGGACGATTCCCATCCGGTGCCGGAGCCGTTCGATGTCGCGGCGAAGACCGAGTGGTCGCCGGTCTCATCGTTGCGCGACAAGCGCTTCAAATACCTGCCGACCGGCCTGCTGTACTTCTTCTATGGCGGCTTCCACACGGATTCCAACGGCTGCGCGGCCGGCAACACCCGCGACGAAGCCATCGTCCAGGGCTTCCTCGAGCTGATCGAGCGCGATGCCTATGCGATCTGGTGGTACAACCGGGTGCAGCGCGCCGAGGTTGATCTCGCGCAGTTCGACGATTTCTATGTCCGCGACCTCCAGAGCCAATTTGCGGAAGCCGGGCGCAAGCTGTGGGTGCTCGACATCACCAGCGATCTCGGCATTCCAACCTACGTGGCCATCATGCACTGGATGCAGAATGGACACGAGAATATCGAGTTCGGTTCGGGCGCGCATTTCGATCGACGTATCGCGCTGCTGCGCTCCCTCACCGAGCTGACCCAATTCATGTCCGTCGGCATGATGGGCGGTGCAAGCGGCGAGAAGCCGAGCCTCGACGGTGTCACGCCGCTGCGCCTGGAAGATTATCCGTTTCTGATACCGAGTGAGCGCCCGATCGTCCCGCCGGCGCCAAGCCTCGATCTGCACAGCAATACGCGGGACCAGGTCATTGCCTGCGTCGAGATCGCCGCCCGTGCAGGCTACGATTTCCTCGTGCTCGACCAGACAAGGCCTGATGTCGAGGTTCCCGTCGTCAGGGTGCTGGTGCCGGGCCTGCGTCATTTCTATCGCCGCTTCGCGCCCGGCCGCCTCTACGACGTGCCGGTAAAGCTTGGATTGCTGGAGCGGCCGCGATTGGAAAGCGAACTGACGCCGTTTCTTCCGCACACCTGAAGGGCTGCTGTTTCGTGCACGCTCCCCGGAAAAAGTCGACCAGGAAGACCGCGCCGGAGATTGCTGCTCGACTGAGCCATCGCTTCTCGCTTCAGATGCAGATGGACGGAAACGTCGCCGCCTCGCTGGGAGACTATTCCGTCAGCCTCGGCCAGTTCAGCCAGGCCGCGACGGTTCGCGCCCGCGACCTGAGCACCGGCCTTTCGCTCGCGTCCTTTGCAGGGAAGAGCGTGCTCGCCAGGGAAGTCGACGCGCTCGTGCGTCGGTTGGCCCGGCACGGGCTTCTGGAATACCGCCTCTCCTCGCCGCGTCATGAACAGGACCTCGTGATCATCGAGCCCCAGATCGCCGACTACTGGCCGCGACGTGCGAAGCTCGGCAGCCGTGACACCGTCGTGTTGTCTCGCTTTGCCTATCTGCGCCGGCGCGGCAACGAGATGGTGCTGGAATCGCCGCGCGCAGGCGCGCTGTTCCGGATCGGCGACCCCGCCATCGCCACGACCCTTGCCGAGCTGTCGCAGCCTCGGAAGATCAGCAAGCTCAACCTGCGGGCGGCGTCGTCCACGCTGTGTCTGCTCGAACTGTTGCTGGACAGCCAGATCTTGATCAAGCTCGACGCCAAAGACGGAGACGGCCTTCGGGTGGATGAAGGCGACGGCAATCTCGTGCTCTGGGATTTCCACGATCTGGTGTTTCACACGCGCAGTACGGAGGGCCGCCAAGCCAATCCTGTCGGCGCCGCCTTCACCTATGCGAACGCCGTTCCACCGCTGCCGGCGGTGCGGCCGCCCTGGCCCGGCAGCAAGATCGACCTGCGCAAATTCGCCCGCGCCGAACCGAACTCTCCCTTCCCGAAGCTGTTGCGCGAGCGCCATTCAACACGGGATTTCGACGACAAGCATCCGGTCACGCTCGGCGAGCTTGCGCAGTTTCTCGACACCACCGCGCGCGTCCTGTCCGAATGGAAGAGTGGCTCGTATTTCGAGGGCGGGACCGACGTCACCTACAGCACGCGGCCGTATCCGTCAGCCGGCAGCGCCTACGAGCTGGAATTGTACCTGACGGTCACGAATTGCGAAGGGCTGGCGCGCGGCCTCTACCACTACGATGCAGCGAGCCACGCGCTGGTCGCGATCGGCGCTTCCACTCGACAACTCCAGGCGCACGCGGCGGCCGCCCAGTTTGCCATGGATGCCCCTGGTCAGCCGCAAATCCTGATCACGATTGCCGCGCGCTTTGGCCGGATCTCCTGGAAATACAGCGCAATCGCCTACTCGCTGATCCTGAAGGATGTCGGCAGCCTCATTCAGACATTCTATTTGACTGCGACCGATATGGGACTCGGCGGCTGCGCCATCGGCAGCACCAACATCGATCTGTTCGCGAGGATGACGGAGCTGGAATTCCATGCCGAGGGCCCGGTTGGCCAATTTGCGCTGGGGCGCGGCAGGAACTCGGACGTCCAAGGCTAGCAGCAGCGCGTGCAGGCGCATGGTCATCGCGCGGAATCAAGCACGTTCGAATCCGTAGTGATCCGGAATGGAGTCCTATTCTGATGTCGCGTACATCGCGCATATCGATCGGCGGCCTTCCAAGGGCATCACCCTCTGATCGCGCTACATGGGGTTGGGGGACCACGTGGGCGGGGGATCAAAGGCTGGGGCAAGGTTACGAGGTCCGGACTCCTAGGCACTCCGGACCTCGTGCTTTTGATATTGAAAGCGATCACGCGCCGCCCGGCTTTCCAGCCTGGCGGCGCGTTTTCGTGCGTTGGGCGCTCAGCGCGTCTGCGGCTCGATCGTCACGGTGCAATCGCCCTGCCCTTGCGTGGCGACCACGATGTCACCGGTCGGGGCTCCGAGCGCGATCGGTGCGGACGAGCCGCCGCCGGGCAACTGAACAGTCACGCTCAACGAGTCCGTGCGGGCGCTCGAGCCGACCGTTGACGGTTCTGCTTCGGTGACGTTGCCGGACGCGTCGCGCCGCATGATGCGGCAGTTCACGTTGCTGGTCCCGCTGCTACCACTGGCTGCCGCCATGCTCGACCCGCCACGATCGTTCATTTGCGCCCGGGCGCGCGAGGGATCGCGCGGCACCTCGCTGACGATCCGATGCGTCTGGGGCTCTACAATGACGACGTCGTCATCGGTCGCGAAATATTCGTAGTCGCGATATTCGGGCTCGATCGAAACGATGTCGGGCGGCAATCGGTGAAGACGGACGCGCGGCGGAATCGTCTCGCCGACGCGGATCGAGATGTTCAGGTTGCGCTCGGGTTCGATGCGTTCGCGGCTCAAGGTTTCGGAGATCCGCACCTGCTTTTCGGGATTGATGCGGGTCTGCTGGCTGACCTGGGTGTTGGTCTGAGTTGATTGATTGGCTTGATTGGTCTGCGTGCCCGTTTGAGAGGGCGTCGTCTGTGCATTGTTGGTCGCAGGGGTCCGGTTGGTGTCGGTTGCCGTGGCCGGACGGTTGCCCTGTTGCGCAGGCTGCTGCTGCTCGGCGGCGTTGCGCGGTGGTTGGTTCTGGTTCCGCTCGTTCTGGTTCGCCGCCGTGCCCGCGCGGTCATTGTGCTCGCCAGCTGTTCCCGCCTTTGATTTCTCGGACTCGGCCGTCGACTTCTGCGGTGCCGACTTGTCCGGCTTCGTCTCGGCGCTGCTCTTGCCGCTCTCGTTCTTGCCAGCGTCGCTCTTGGCAGTGTCGCTCTTGGCAGTGTCGTTCTTGCCAGTCTCGTTCTTCCCACTCTCACGGCCCTGCTTGGCGCTTTCCGCCTCGCGGTTGCGATCTCGCCCCGGCTCGCGGGATTCCTGCGCCTGCTCTTTCGCGTTGGGTTGATTGCGCTCGGAAGCCGCCGCGGGCCGGTTCTTCTCTTCGCTGGCCTGGCGATTGGCGCCGCCCTTATCTTCCCGTCCGGCCCCCTGCATTTTCTCCTGGCCGCCTTGCGCGCGTTCCGGACCGCGTTCCTG
This sequence comes from Bradyrhizobium sp. Kon10, assembly GCF_055807395.1. Classification (NCBI taxonomy): domain Bacteria; kingdom Pseudomonadati; phylum Pseudomonadota; class Alphaproteobacteria; order Hyphomicrobiales; family Nitrobacteraceae; genus Bradyrhizobium; species Bradyrhizobium sp. Kon10. The sequence goes on from NZ_JBVVOZ010000015.1 coordinate 52,449, forward strand.
AGTCCGTTCCTGGGCCGATCCACGTTCGTGCTGCTGCGCGGCGCCTTTCGCCGGCTCCTCGGTACGTTTCGGTTCGTCTTTTCGCTCACCGGGCGCCTGAGCATAGGCCAGGCCCGATGCGAGCATCAGCCCGACGGCGGCAGTCGACAACATCAAATGCTTGCGCATATCCCTCTCCTCGTCATTTTTCCAACAGAGGCGAACGTCGCGCTCGCGTGAAGGTTCCTGAAGGGGGAACGGCGGGACGCGCTCATCGGCGCGCCGGATCAGATCGCGCTCACATCGCGTCCTTCAGCGTGAGCCGCGCCGTGAACGTTACGCTGGTCTTGCCGACCAGCGCCATGCCTTCAACCTCGGCGCGGTCGGCGGAGTAGTGGCCCGAGAAGCCGCAGGTCACCTCTCTGCCGCCGAAGGCGAGTGTCTTGCCGACGGCCTCGGTGTGCTGATTGACGGTCATGTCGCCGCGCCACTTGCCGTTCCGGAAGGTGTAGCTGCCGGTGTAGTAGAAATAACTGTCGCCGCCCATGATGCGGCCATCGCAGAGCACGACGACACCTTTGGCCTGGCCGCGCTTGCCATCGCGCATCTCAATTTCAAAGATGTAGAGGCCATTGCGAACGCTGTTCTGGACGTCGCCCCGCTCGGACGCATCACCGGTCGACATGGCTCATCCCCTGCTCAAACCGGCACGTTTCGTTCCAGATCCTCAAGCCATGCCGCTGCGCTCGAATCCGAGGGCGCGCGCCAGTCGCCACGCGGCGACAGCGAGCCGCCGGCCGAAACCTTCGGTCCGTTCGGCATGGCCGATCGCTTGAACTGGCTGAAGGCGAAGAAGCGGCGCAGAAACACCTCGAGCCACCGACGGATTTCGGGAAGATCATAGGCCTTGCGCCGGTCGTTCGGGAACGCCGGCGGCCACTCGCCCTTCGCAACATCCTTCCACGCCTGGAGCGCCATGAACGCGATCTTGGAGGGCCGCATGCCGAACCGCAGCGTGTAGAACAGGTTGAAGTCCTGGAGTTCGTACGGCCCGACCGCGGCTTCGGTGCTTTGCGGCTTCTCGCCGGGCTTGGCCGGAACCAGCTCCGGCGAAATCTCGGCCGACAGGATCGATGCAAGGGTCCGGTTGACGTCGTCGCTGAACTGTTTCGAGGCGATCACCCAGCGGATCAGATGCTGGATCAGCGTCTTCGGCACGCCGGCATTGACATTGTAATGCGCCATCTGGTCGCCGACGCCGTAGGTGCACCAGCCGAGCGCGAGCTCGGAGAGGTCGCCGGTGCCGATGACGAGGCCGCCATGATGGTTGGCGAGCCGGAACAGATAATCCGTGCGCAGGCCCGCCTGCACGTTCTCGAAGGTGACGTCGTAGACCATCTCGCCCTTGCCGAAGGGATGGCCAATGTCCTTCAGCATCTGCGTGGCCGTCGTGCGGATATCGAGTTCCTGCCAAGTCGTCTGCAACGACTTCATCAGCGCGAACGCATTGGTCTTGCTCTCGGTGCCGGTGGCAAAGCCCGGCATGGTGTAGGCGAGGATGTTTTCGCGCGGGAGGCCGAGCAGGTCGACCGCCTTGGCGGCGACGATCAGGGCGTGGGTGGAATCGAGCCCACCCGACACGCCGATGACCACACGCTTGGTGCCGGTGGCGCGCAGGCGCTGCACCAGGCCGGCGACCTGGATGTTGTAGGCTTCATAGCAATCCTGTTCGAGCAGGCTCTCGTCGCTCGGGACGAACGGAAAACGTTCGACCTTGCGCAGGAAGCCAATATCGGCGGCCGGTGGCTCAAGGGCGAACGTGATTTTGCGGAAGAAGCCATCGCGCTGGCGACGGTTGTCGTCGAACGTCCCCATCAGCGCGCGTTCCTGTCGCAGCAGGTCGAGATCGACGTCCGCAAGCGTGATCTGCCCGCCCTGCCGGAACCGCTCGCCCTCGGCCAGCAGCACGCCGTTTTCGTAGATCGAAGTCTGGCCGTCCCACGCCAGATCAGTGGTGGATTCCCCTGCTCCGGCGGCAGAATAGACGTAAGCCGCAAGGCAGCGCGCCGAGGTCGATTGGCACAGCAATGCGCGCGAGCGCGCCCGGCCGATCGTGATCGGGCTGCCCGAGAGGTTGATCAGCACGCTCGCGCCCGCGAGCGCCAGCTCCGAGGCCGGCGTCACCGGGATCCACATGTCCTCGCAGATCTCGAGGCCAATCGTCAGGCCAGGAACGTCCTCGGCCGCAAACAGCAGATCGACCCCGAAGGGTGCGCGTAGCGCGCCGATCGCGATCACCTCTCCGACGATCCCAGCGCCGGAGGCGAAATGCCTCCCTTCGTAGAATTCGCGATAGGTCGGCAGGTAGCTCTTCGGCACGATGCCAAGGACGTTGCCGCGGTGAATGACGACCGCGCAATTGTAGATGCGGGCCCCGAAGCGCAGCGGCGCGCCGACGATGAGAACGGTCATCAGGGCCGAGGAGGCCTCGACGATCGTGGCGAGCCCCCGCTCGACCGCATCGAGCAGCGGATCCTGCTTGACGAGGTCTTCGATCGCATAGCCGGACAGGCACAGCTCGGGAAACACGGCGACCGCCACCGACTGCTCGTGGCAGGCATGCGCCGCCGCCAGAACCGCCTTGGCGTTGGCGGTGGGATCGGCCACATGGGACGTCGTGACGCAGGCCGCGACGCGCGCAAATCCGTGGGCGTAAATCGAGTGAAAACTCATCGAGCGCAGTACCTTCGATCTCTTCGCGACCGGAGGTGATCCGGCCGCCATCGGCTCCGACTGTATTTAGCCCATCGACGCCGCCCCGTGCAGGCCATTCGCCGTCATGCATAACGGAATTGCAACTCGCCTGCCCCGCCCCGCCGGCGGTGTCAGGCGCTGCGCGCCAGCACGCCGGGCCGATCCTCGCGCAGCCATTCGGTGATCCGGACCCAGGCATAGGCATGCGTGCGTGCGCCCATGAACAGACCGAGATGGTTGCTGGGCTCGGAGGCCGCCGCAATGAACGCCGGCGGCGTGCCGAGGAGCTTGGCGGTGGCGAGCGCTTGCGCGGCCGGCACCACCTCGTCGTCGAGGCCCGCCAGCAGGAACACGGGCGTCTTGACGTCCTTCAGATCAATCGCGCGCCCGAGTGCCGTGAACTGGCCGCTCGCAATGCGGTTCTCCCGGAAAATCCAGTTGACGATCTGGAGATAGTAGGTGCCGGGGAGATTGAGCGTTTCGGTGTTCCAGCGGTCGAAGCGCGCGAGCAGTGCCGCGCCTTCCTCGCCGGCGAGATCCCTCTGCAAGGCCGCCGCGATGTCGTCGTGGCTTGGCGCTTTCGACCAGACACGCAGCATCTCCTCGCCGCTGACATTGCCGCCGCCACGTGCGACGAGCTGGTCGTAGACCATTTCAGGCGCATTGCGGGCAAGCCGGCACAGCGACGAGTCGATCGCGAGATCGACCGGAGCGCCAACCAAAACCAGCCGCCGCACCTTGGCCGGAAAACGCGCTGCGTAGAGCAGCGACAACCATCCGCCCTGGCACAGGCCGACGAGATCGACGGGCGGACCGATCGCGTCGACGGCGACATTGAGGTCGGCGAGATAGCTGTCGATCGAGAGATAGCGCATGTCCGGCGCGGCGGAGCGCCAGTCGGTGAGATAGACCCGGTCGATGCCGCCATTTTGTAGCGACTGCACCACGCTGTGGCCGGGCGCGAAGTCCGCGATCAGCGCGCGATGCAGCGCATAGGGTGCACAAACCAGGGCTGCGTGGCCTGACCGCGCCCTGGTGCATTCGCGCAGGCGCATGGTCGCAAGCTCCAGCGCCACGGTGTTGGGGGTGGCCCACGGCAGGCTGCTTTCGTCCTGCTCCGCCGGGCGGTGCTCCAGCCACCAGAAACAGGCATCCATGGCAAGACGAGCCGCTTCAAACGGCCACAGCAGCGCATCCTGCGACACATGCGCCGCTCCCTTCGGGTGTTTGCCGCTGTTCTCTGCCACGACTACCTCGCGATCTTCACTGGAACGCCTCGCTGCTCATGACGGAAACGCCAAGGTCCCGAAAACTCTGATGGGCCGCGGCGATCGAGCCGAGCAGATCGAGGCCGCGGCAGGCGTCCTCGATGACGGCCACCTCCAACCCTGCCTTGCGGGCATCCTCCGCGGAAAAGCGAACGCAATAATCGAGCGCGAGCCCGGCGACGAACACCGTCTTCAGCTCGCGCTCGCGCAAATATCCGAGCAGGCCGGTCGGCGTCCGGTGATCGTTCTCGAACAGGGCCGAATAGGAATCGATGCCGGGGCGAAAGCCCTTGCGCACCACCAGGCTTGCCCGGGTGATCTCGAGCGCCTGGTGGAATTCGGCGCCGGACGTGCCCTGCACGCAATGGGATGGCCAGAGCACCTGGGGACCATAATCGAGCTCGATGGTCTGGAATGGCTGCCGCCCCGCATGGTTCGCCGCAAACGAGACATGGTCGCGCGGATGCCAGTCCTGGGTCAGCACCACATTGGCGAAATTTTGGGCGATACGGTTGATGGTCGGCACGACTCGCTCGCCGCCGGGGACGGCGAGCGCGCCGCCCGTGCAGAAGTCGTTCTGCACGTCGATCACGAGGAGCACGTCACGGTCGGACGCCTTCATCGCAGGCTCCATTGCATCGGCCCGGCGCAACGGGCGCCGGCCGCTTGCATGAATGTCGATCTTCCCGGGCTGCTTCGCAACCACCGACACTGCAGGGATGTCGCGCAAATCGTCCGACCTTCGTCCCCAGCATGCAACGCTTTGGCGCGGTCCGTGTTGACTAGCCTCATCCAAGGGCGGATTCTGCCATGTCCGCGACATGCGGATCGAAGGAGCGGAGGAAAAAGGCTCGCGCAGCCGGCAAGGCCGCGGTAGCCAGATGAGCATGAGTATCGGCAAGCCAGGAACGATTCTTCTCGCCGATATCGGCGGCACCAATGCGCGCTTCGCGCTGAGTGAGAGCGACCAGATCGGAGCAATCGACTATGTGAAGGTCGCCGACCACCTGACGGTCCAGGAAGCCATCACCGATGTGCTGCGACGGACCGCCGGCGAAAAGCCGGCCAGAGCCGTGCTGGCCGTCGCCGGTCCGGTCACGAACAATCGCTGCGTCATGACCAACAGCCCGTGGATCATCGACGGCAACGAGCTCCAGCCGGCGCTCGGCTTCGACAGCGTCCATGTGCTCAATGATTTCGAGGTGGTGGCCTGGTCCCTACCCGCCTTGCAGCCAAGCGACCTCATTCCGCTCGGCGGACAGGATGGCTTGCCGGGAGAGCCGTTGCTGGTGATCGGCCCCGGGACGGGCTTCGGGGTATCCTGCCTGGTCGAGCGCCATGGTGCGCGGCTGGCCGTCGTCACCGAGGCCGGCCACGCGACCCTGCCGGCGGAGAACGAACGCGAGGAACGCGTCATCGCCTGCCTGCGTCGGCGCCAGGGTCACGTCTCGATCGAGCGCGGCGCGCTGTCCGGCTCCGGCCTGCAAAGCCTTTACGAGGCGCTGGCGGAGGTCGATGGCGTGCAGATGCCGCAGCGCGACGCCGCCGGCATCACCAGAGCCGCGCTGGACGGCAGCTGCGAGCTCAGCCGCGCGACGCTCAGTATGTTTTGCGCGATCCTCGGCTCCGTCGCGGGCAATCTCGCGGTGACCTTTGGGGCCCGAGGCGGCGTTTACATCGGCGGCGGGATCGCCCCGCGCTTTCCCGACTTCCTCGCGGCCTCCGCGTTCCGGGCGCGCTTCGAGGCGAAGGGGCGTTTCCAGGACTATCTGCGCAACATCCCGACCCGACTGATCACCAAACCCGATGCCAGCTTCGTCGGCCTGAAGATGTTCGCCGACCACAATCTGGGTTGAAGCCCGCGCGCTTCTCGCGCGCCGCGGTTGAGCAATTCACAGCTGATTGCATCGAATGCACGTTTCCGCGCAGGATCGCGCTTGCCGGTTCGTGTGAGATGGGAAACAATCCAGCCGTGTGTACGGGGGCGTGACATGCGTAAACCAGATCTCGGCTTCGACTATCACCGCTACCACCGGCTGCTGACCGAGGCAGATGACGACGACAAGCGGCAGGCCTTGATCGAGCTCTTGATCGAGGAAAAAGCCAGGGAGCGGCTGGCTGCGCAACGCGCGTCGGATCGCGCCGCCATGACGGCCCATACCATTGCCAACGTGCTGAAGGCCGGCGCCCGCAACTGAGACTTGCAGAGCGTACGCTACTCACGCGATCGCGCGAGCGCTTGCGAGTCCGTTAACGATCCCTGGCAATCTCGCGTCAAACTTTGTGCTGTAGGAGTTCCCCATCACCTGATGCAATTCAGGGGTCAACAGGGGGAATGAACATGAGCATGATTTCACTCGCCGCGGTTCCGGCTGGCGTCGAAAGCCAATCCAGCGACTACTCCTTCAAGACCATTGTCGTGTTCTGCTGCACGGGTCTCTTCGCCTCGTTCAGCCTGATGGCGCACGGCATCGACCTCAGCGCCGGCCTGATGTGAGACGACCCGGACTTTGGATTGAGACGGCCGCCCCTTGGGCGGCCGTTTTCGTTACGCTATGGCAGAATGCCTGACCTAACGATTTACCTGCCCGATCAGTGCGGAACCTTGAGGGTGGCTTCCGGAAACAGCGACTCGATCATGGCCTTGAGGTCGTCGAGGGCGATCGGCTTGCGCAGGATCGGTCTCCGCCGGAGCAAGGACGGCAGCAGTTCCGGCCCGTAGCCCGTGGCGAACATGAACGGCTTTCCACGGCGCTCGATCAGGTCGGCGACGGGATCGACATAGAGGCCCATCAGATTGATATCGAGAATGGCGAGGTCGTACTGCGCGGTCATCGCGAAGGCGCTGGCGTCCCGCACATTGTCGGCTTCCGCGACGACGTGGTGGCCAAGCTCCTCCACCATGTCGGCGATCATCATTCGGATCAACGCCTCGTCTTCGACCAGGAAAACGGAGAGTCCGCCCGTCATGTCAACCCCGCAGCCAACGCACTAACCTAATCATACTCGAAGCTGCGGGAGGGGTCACGAATTCGTGGCGGGCGATGTTAATTCGGCTGCGCTCGTTCTGCTTCAACTTGATCAATCCAGGCCGCGCTCGTGGCTCAGGTGAACCATCTCCTGAATGAAGACCTGCTTCTGCTTGTCGTCCAGACTCGAATACAAGGGCTCGGCGGCGTCGGCGACATTGCGCTGATCGGCGGCGCGGTCGATCAGGAACTGCGCCTCGTTGCGCATCTGCTCGATGATGTCGTCGGGCGGATCCCGCTTGGCGCGCTCGACCCGAAGATTGAGCCGTTCCGCGCCATTGTGCCCCAGATAGTGCATCGAACTGGAGAAGCCGAACCAGTGCTTCTCCTGTTCAGGCGTGAGGTTGAGCTCGGTCTTGATGCGCTCGATATAGGCATCGCTGTTGGCGACGATCTGGTCGGGGGTCAATTGCGGCGCGCCGTTCTGGGTCAGGACCGTCACATCCTTGTCCTGCGGCTCATTCTTGGCTTCCTTGGTCGCCTTGGCGCCTTTGGCCGCCTTGGTGGTGTCCTTTGTGGTGTCCTTGGCGCTTTTGGGATCCCTGTCCTTGCCGGCGCCCTGCTGCTTTGCGTCCTTGCTCGTATCCTTGCCGGGATCCTTGCTCGCGTCCTTGGCAGCCGGCTGGCTGCCATTGTTGTTGTTGACGCCGAGCACACCGGTGAAGACACCGACCACGCCGCCGATCGCGCCGCCCAGGACGCCGCCAACGGGCCCCGCCGCCTTGTTCCCCGCCGCGGCCCCCTCCTGAACACCCTTGACCAGACCTTGTGCGTTCGCGACCGCCGCGGCGCCGAGCAGCAACGTGAGGACGGATCCGAGCGCGAGCCATCGTCGCAAGCGAAGCCGCGCAGGCGGCGCCGGGGTCATCATTCTGGTCTCCATCTCGATCTGCCAACCTTTCGAACGGCAGGCCTCCTGCCGGTTGCAACTCTATCGGTTTCCGCACGCGGAGGTCTAGGCGCGGACCGCCACCGTCCCCATGCGAAAGCTCTTTGCCGCGAAGCGGTTATGCAGGCTCATTCGGAACTGCGGCGTAATTGCGCACGGATCGTCCTTGATCCGGCCGGCTCCGTGTGTGCGTCGCAAAAAGAGCAGCCGCGGTTCATGGCCAATGCACGCGACCGCGTTTCATACGCAACGTTAGTTCTAGAGCGCGAGGCATTCGGCTTTCTCGACAGACGCAATCAATCATGATCTGATCGCGCTACCAATTTGCCGCATTTTTCGCGTGGTTTTCCAATCGGAAGGGCGGCTCCAACAAGAAACTTGCAAAGCAAAAACTGAAAAAAGCTGAACGAGGAAACTCCAACAACAAGTACCCAAGCGAGGAAACGAGATGTCACGCAAGAAACTGACGCGACGTCAATTTGTGACTGCCACTGCATTGTCCTCCGCGGCGCTGATCACGGCGCCCTATGTCCGAGGCGCCTACGCCGCCGGCAAGCTCTCGATCGGCTTCTGGGACCATTGGGTGCCCGGCGCCAACGACGCCTCCACCGCGCTCGTCAAGGAATGGGCCGACAAGGAGAAGGTCGAGGTCTCGATCGATTACATCACCAGCAACAACAAGAAGATCGAATTGACTGCCGCTGCCGAAGCGCAGGCCAAGTCCGGTCATGACATTCTTCAGATGCCGAGCTGGTGGCCGCATGCTTATTCCGAGAATCTCGAGCCGCTTAACGACGTCATGGAGCCGCTCATCAAGCAGAACGGCGAGGTGAACGGCACCGTCAAATACCTGGGACAGCTGGACGGCAAATGGCTTGCCGTGCCGGCCACGCCGGGGAGCCAGATCAAGGGACCCTGCTCCCGTATTGATCTCATGAAGAAACACGCCGGCATCGACGTTCAGGAGATGTATCCGGCCGGCAGCCCGCCGAAAGATGACAACTGGACGTTGGAGACGTTCTTGAAGGCCGCGGAAGCTTGTCAGAAGGCCGGCTTCCCCTTCGGCATCGGTCTCGGCGAGACCACCGACAGCGTCGACACGGCGGGTGCAATCTTCCAGTCGTTCGGCGCCGAGCTCGTCAATGCCAAGGGCGACGTCACCGTCAAGACCGACGCGGTGCGGCAGGCACTCGAGTTCTACAAGAAGCTGATCGCCGTATTGCCGACCGATGCGCCTTCCTGGGATGACGCCTCCAACAACAAATGGCTGATCTCGGGCCGCGGCGCGATGATCATGAACCCACCGAGCGCCTGGGCGGTCGCCAAGCGCGATGCGCCGCAGGTCGCCGAGCAATGCTGGACGCACGGCTTCCCGTCCGGTCCGAAGGGACGCTTCGCGCCGTTCCTGCCTTACTTCTGGGGCGTCTGGGCCTTTGGGAAGAACAAGGAAGCGGCCAAGAGCTTGCTCGTTCACCTGTCCTCGCCAGCTGCGATCGAGAAGTTCGTCGCGGCGAGCGGCGGGTATGATCTCCCGGCCTACGCGAATATGACGAAGTTCAAGACCTGGGCCGAGGAAGGGCCGCCGAAGGGCACGCTCTTCCACTATCCGGATCCCTACCATCGCCAAACCCTGTCGATCGCCGCGTCACCGGCGCCGCCGAAGATCGCCCAACAGATCTATTTCCAGGCGACGCTGACCAAGATGGCGTTGCGTTTTGCGCAGGGCGAGAAGCTGGACACGGCGCTCGCCTGGGCCGAGGGCGAGTGCGAGGGCTTCATGCGGACCTGAGCCGGGTGAGTGCCATGGCGGTTCACGCCTCTCGCGTGAGCCGCCGAGGCACCTCTCGATCAATCCGCGTGCCCAATGAAGCTGACCGTTGCGCCAGCTTCGCCGTTCCACATGTCCTGCAATGAGGCTAACGTCATGGCCGATGTCGTCGTTGAGCAAGGCCGTCTCGCTCGTGCTGCGAGCCCGCGCAAACGGGCGAGCCTGCGCAATGCAATGGGACGGAAATCGACCGTAGCGTTCTTCCTGACGCTGCCGCTGATCCTCCTGATCGCTCTGCTCGTGCTCTATCCAGCCTTCTATTCGGTCTACCTGGCGACGCTGAACAAGGCGATGACGAAGTTCGTCGGCCTCAGCAATTTCACCTTCCTGTTCAAGCGCGAGACGTTCTGGATGGTGGTGAGGCAGTCCTGCATTTTTGCGATTACCGCCGTGGTCTTCAAGGCTCTGATCGGCTTCATCGTCGCGCATTTCGTCCACAACATTCCCGGCAAAAAGCAACGTAAATGGCGCGGCATGCTGCTGGTGCCCTGGGTGATCCCGCCGGCGATGAGCACGCTGGCCTGGCTGTGGCTGTTCGACCCTTCCTACAGCGCCTTCAACTATACGCTCTCGTTCTTCGGGATCGGTCCGATTCCGTGGCTCGGTGATACCTTCTGGGCGCGTTTCTCCGTCATTCTCGTCAACGTCTGGTACGGCGCGCCATTCTTCCTGATCATGTACCTGGCTGCGCTGAAATCCGTGCCCGACCAGCTCTATGAAGCCGCAGCGATCGACGGCGCCAATTGGTGGCAGAAGATCTGGCACATCACCTTGCCGATGATGCGCAACATCATCGCCATCACCACGCTGTTCTCGCTGATCGTCACTTTCGCCAATTTCGACATCGTGCGCATCCTGACCTCCGGCGGTCCGCTCGACCGGACCCATCTGTTCGCCACCTGGGCGTTCCAGGTCGGCATCCAGAGCAGCGACATTCCGCTCGGCGCCTGCGTCTCACTGTTCATGGTGCCGATCCTCGCCGTCGCAGCGGTCTTCATCCTGCGTGATGTCTCCAAACGCGGGAACGAAGCCTGATGAGCACGATGGCAATCGACAAGGCGGGACCGAACCGCAAAGTCAAACTGCGCAGCATGAGTCGGGACCGCACCTGGGCGTTGCGTTGGTCCTACTTCTTCCTGGTGCTGTTTGCGATTTTCTTCCTGATACCACCGGTCTACATGCTGATCACCTCACTGAAGAGCAGCGCGGAGATTTCGGCGGCGACCAATCCGTGGTGGGTATTTCACCCGACGCTGTCGAACTATGTCGAGCTCCTGACATCGAACCAGTTCCTGCGCTTCTTCTGGAATTCCTCGATCATCTCGATCGTGGTCGTGATCGTGACGATGTTGATCAGCATCCCCGCGGCATTTGCGCTTGCGCGGATGAAGTTCTGGGGCTCGGCGACGCTCGCGACCGGCGTATTCCTCACCTATCTCATTCCGGACAGCCTTCTGTTCATTCCGCTGTTCAAGGTGCTCGCGACGGTCCAGGAGTTCACCGGCATCCCTCTGCTGAACCGGTGGTACGTGCTGGTGTTCATCTATCCGACGCTGACCGTGCCGTTCTGCACCTGGATCATGATCGGCTATTTCGCCTCGATCCCGAAGGAGCTTGACGAGGCTGCTCTCATCGACGGCGCCTCATGGCTCCAGACCCTGACACGGATATTCATCCCGGTCGCCCTGCCGGGGCTGATCGCTGCCACCATCTTCGCCTTCACCGTGTCCTGGGCCCAGTTTCTCTATCCGCTGGTCTTCACTACGTCGATCGACCAACTCGTGCTGCCCGTCGGTATTACGACGACGCTGATCAAGGGCGACGTTTTCAACTGGGGGCAGATCATGACCGGCGCGCTGCTTGGCGCCGCGCCGCCGCTGGTCATCTACGCCTTCCTGATGGACTATTACATTGCCGGCCTGACCGCCGGTGCGACAAAGGGTTGATGTCTTATGGCTGAAGTTGCATTGCGGAAGGTGGTCAAGCGTTACGACGAGGTCGAGGCGGTGCGCGGCATCGATCTCGACATCGCCGACCATGAGTTCATCGTGCTGGTGGGGCCCTCCGGCTGCGGCAAGTCGACGACGCTGCGCATGATCGCAGGGCTCGAGGACATCAGCGACGGCGACATCATGATCGGCGGCGACGTCGTCAACGACGTGCCGCCAAAGGATCGCGACATCGCGATGGTGTTCCAGAACTATGCGCTCTATCCGCACATGACGGTCGCGGAGAACATGTCGTTCGGGCTGCGGCTGAAGCACTATCCGAAGGCCGAGATCAAGGCGCGGGTGACGGAAGCCGCGCGGCTCCTCGACATCACCGACCTGATCGACCGCAAACCGAAGCAGCTGTCCGGCGGCCAGCGCCAGCGCGTCGCGATGGGCCGCGCCATCGTGCGCAATCCGAAGGTCTTCCTGTTCGACGAGCCGCTGTCCAATCTCGACGCCAAGCTGCGCGTGCAGATGCGGATCGAGATCAAGAAGGTGCACCAGAAGGTGCGCACCACGACGGTCTACGTCACCCACGACCAGGTCGAGGCGATGACGCTGGCCGATCGCGTGGTGGTGATGAACAAGGGGCGCATCGAGCAGATCGGCACGCCGAACGAGCTCTACCACAAGCCGGCGACGCGCTTCGTCGCGGGCTTCATCGGCTCGCCGGCGATGAACTTCATTCCGTGCCGGCTGGAAGAGTCAGGCGGCAAGCTCAACATCCGCCTGACCGACCGCATCGCCTTCCCGCTGCCACCGGCCCGTGCCGCCCGCTACAACGCGCTGCCGCGAACCGAAAACCTTCTGCTCGGCATTCGCCCCGAGCATCTCACGGAAGCGCATGCGCATCTGGAGCCCGGCGTCGAGACTTTCGATACCGCGCTCGACGTCACCGAGCCGATGGGGATGGAGACCCTGGTTTATTTCGGGCTCGAGGGCACGCCGATCTGCGGCCGTGTCGATCCCAATGCCGGCGCCAAGGACGGGGCACCCATGCGTTTGGCGATGGACCTCAACAATATGCACCTGCTAAACGAGGCGACCGGCGTCGTGCTGTGACCGCACGACCAGAAGCGCGAGCAGGCGGGGGACGATGGCGACCAACAAGAAGAAGATTTTCGTTACACAAACCTTGTCGCAAGGCGCGCGCGCTCTTCTCACCCAACGGGACGATATCGAGCTCGTCGAGTTTCCGAACCTGATCTCGACCAAGGACTTCGAGGCGCTGCTGAAGAGCCATGCGCCGGTCCATGGCGTGGCGCTGGGCGCCACCCCGTTCGGCGAGACCGAGCTCGAAGCCTCCAAGGACATGAAAGTGGTGACGCGGATCGGCGTCGGCTACGACGCCGTCGACGTGCCCGCCCTCTCGCGCCGCAAGGTGCCGCTGATGGTCGCAGGCAGCGCGAACTCTCCCTCCGTCGCCGAACAGGCGCTGTTCATGATGCTGACGCTAGCCAAGCGCGCGCAGGAGATGCACGCCTGCGTCAAGGATGGCAGATGGGCCGACCGCCTCGGCATGCTGCCATTCGATCTCTACGGCAAGACCGTGCTGATCGTCGGCTTCGGCCGCATCGGCACGCGCACCGCCAAGCGCTGCCTGGCGATGGAAATGAAGGTCCAGGTCTACGATCCCTACAAGGATGCCACCGAGGTCAAGGCCGCCGGCTGCGAACCCGTGGCCGACCTCGACGCCGCGCTGCCCAACGCCGATTTCGTCACCATCCATTGCCCGAAGACGCCGGAGACAATCGGGCTTTTCAACGCGGCACGTATCGGGCTGATGAAGCCGACATCCTATCTCATCAACACCGCGCGCGGCGGCATCGTGAAAGAAGCGGCGCTGTACGAAGCGCTGACCACGGGCAAGCTCGCCGGCGCCGGCATCGACGTGTTCGAGCAGGAGCCGCCGCCGGTCAGCCACGCGCTGCTCGCGCTGCCCAACGTCATCATCGCTCCGCATGTCGCCGGCGTCACCGTCGAGGCGGTGATCCGCATGAGCGAGCAGACCGCGCGCAACATCCTGAGTGTGCTCGACGGTGATCCGATCCGGCAGAACATCATCAATCAGGACGTGCTCGGCTGAAGAGAATCCAGGGCGGGTGGCCCATCCACCCGCCTTCGCAGCGCCAGAATGCGTCCCATTTTGGTGCAGATCGAGCCCCAACTCAGCCTTAATCAAACCCGCGTATAAGCCAGCCGCGCCGGCAGTGGGACCAATTTGCCGGCGGCGTCGAGCTGGAGGATGGACTCTTGTCAGAAATCGACCCGACCGACCAAGCGCTGGCGACCATCGCCAGCATTTTTGAGCACTCCGAGCCCCCGCTTGCCGTCCGGGACACCGAGTCCGAAACCGCGGTCAGCGATGAACATTCCATCGTCGACGAGCACGAGCACCCCGTGGTCGAGGAGCAGCCGCTGGTACCAGAGCCGGCCGACGCCGATGGCTACAGCAAGCTCGGCCCCGGGCCGATGGTCGCGATCCGCCTCAAATGGACGGTCCATCGCGGCGACGATGGCCAGTACTACGTGCACGAGACCATCGGCGAACAATCCGCGCCGGTGATCAGCGGCCCGATGACGAGCGAAGCCGCGGTGCATTTCGTCGATGCGCACCAGGACGAGGCGCATCGGCGCTTCGAAGAGCTGCGCAGCGAGATCGCAGGCCGCAGCTCGCTCGCAGATTACGAGCGCAAGGGCGAAGCGTAAGCTCATCGCCTCACTTCCGGGCGAGATAATCCTTCTTGACGAGCTCGACGCCTGCGTGCCGCAGCAGGTCGTAGGCCGTCGTCACGTGAAAGAAGAACTGCGGGACGCTGAACGTCAGCAGCAGCGTCCGCCCGGTGAAGGGCAGCTCGGTGCCGTTCTTCAGCCTGAAGAAGACATGCCGCTCCGCCGCCGCATCGATGTCGGCACGCGGCAGGCTTTCGATAAAATCGATCGAGGTTGCGATGCGCGCCTGAAGGCCGGCCATGTCGTGCTCCAGCGCCGGCAGCGCCACAGGCTCCTGCTGCGCCAGCAACGCCGGCGCGATCGTGGCGTGCCGGCAGGCTTCGCCGACCTGCTGCGCCAGATCGTACATGTTCGGCGACAGCCGTATCCCGAGCAGGACGGCCGGATTGAACTTGCGGGTCTCGGCATAGGCGACGCCCTTGTCGAGCAGTCCGGACAGATTGCGCAGATGCGGCACGAACAGGCCGACCGAGGCCTCGTACATCGAGATCGTCACCCTAAATTTCCTTTCGAATCCTGCTCGCTAGCAATTGCCATCTGGTCTAAATCCACATCAAGAGCGGCACAATGACAGCTCGGGGATCGGTGGAAAAGAGATGATCGTTCGAATCGTGGCGGCCCTGGCCGTGATGTTGCTGGCAAACCTTTCGGCCCAGGCGCAGCAGCCGGGACCCTCGCGCCTCGACGACATCGTCAAGCGCGGCACTTTGCGGGTCGGCATGACCGGCGACTACAAGCCCTTCACCTATCTCGACAAGGCCACGCAGCAGTTCTCTGGCTTCGATGTCGATATGGCGGAGGCATTGGGCAAGGCGCTCGGCGTCAAGGTCGAATATGTGCCAACGGCCTGGCCGAAGCTGATGAAGGATTTCGAGGCCGACCAGTTCGACATCGCGATGGGCGGCATCTCGGTCACGCTCGACCGGCAGAAGAAGGGCTACTTCTCCGTGCCGATCATGCGCGAGGGCAAGACGCCGATCGCGCGCTGCGCCGACGTCGGCAAGTACCAGACCATCGCCGATATCGACAAGAAGGGCACCCGCGTCATCGTCAATCCCGGCGGCACCAATGAGCGTTTTGCGCGCGCCAACGTCAAGGACGCGGAGATCAACGTCTTCCCGGACAACACCGTGATCTTCGACGAGATTGCCAAGGGCAATGCCGACCTGATGATGACGGACGCCTCCGAGACACGTTATCAGCAGAAGCAGCATGCCGGCGTGCTCTGCGCGGTGCACCCGGACAAGCCGTTCGACTTCTCCGAGAAAGCCTATTGGCTGCAGCGCGACATGGCGCTGAAGGCCTTCGTCGACCAGTGGCTGCACATCGCCATGGAGGACGGCAGCTACAAGAAGATCTACGCTGCCTGGTTCGACTAGCGCCCGCCCCTTTCGCTTGCCTCAGCCAAACTTTGGACCGGCTCCGCGCGTATTGAACCCGGACCGCCGGGAGGACGACTCATACCGAGAACAGTGATCTAGATCACTTTTTGCGATCGGGCCGGGGCGTAGGCGTCGGTGCGGGGACCACGTGTTTCAGGAGATTGAAATGAGGAAGCTGTTGGCGATGGCCGCATTCCTTTTGGCGAGTACCGCAGCGCAAGCGCAGTACACCTTCGATTACGGCGGGCGGACCATCCGCATCGACCCCGATCGCGGCACGGTGTCGATCCCCGGCGTCTACGACAACACCGGCCAGGGCAAGACCAAGAAGGCCAAAAAGAACGACGCGAAGCCGGAACAGGCTCCGCAACAGGCCAAGGTCGATCCGCAAGCGCCGGCCGCACCGGCCGCCGCTCCCGCCGCAGCGCCGCCCGCGGCCGAGCAGGCTCCGGCCGCGGCTCCTGCAGCTGCAGCGCCACCGCCCGCTCCGCCAGCACCTGCGTCGACAGCGACCGCCAACAATGCTCCGGCCGACACGGCCGTGCTGCCGCCGCCCGCGCCGCCGCCGGCCCCGACTGTAGCTGCCGCGCCCCCGGCGCCGCCTCCGCTCCCAGCGCCAGCGCCGGTTCAGTCGGCGGCCGTCAGCCCGGCTCCCGCCGCCGCACCGGCGCGTGATCTCAATTCACCGCTGGGCGTCTGGCTCACCGAGGAGAAGGAAGGCAAGGTCCGCATCGAACAGTGCGGCAACAATCTCTGCGGCTATTCGGTCGACAGCAAATCGAACCAGAACGGCGAGCAGGTCCTGATCAACATGAAGCCGACAAAGGACCAGAAATGGTCCGGCCGCATCCTCGATCCCAACAACGGCTCGACCTACGACTCGACGATCGCGCTGAAGGGCACCGATCGCTTGCGAGTGCAGGGCTGCGCCTTCGGCGGCATGTTCTGCGGCGGCCAGACCTGGACGCGGGTGAACTGAGCTGCGCGTACGGCGTTCCGACATCGAAAAGGGCCCCATGATGCGGGCCCTTTTTGTTTGCGCCGCGCTGCGGGGTGCGCCAGCTCACACAGCTCCCTGCGCGCGTGACTGTCATCACATCGCGTGTCCCCCGCGCCTGCCAGGATGCAAGCAGGTTCAACCACAGGGGCGTGTCATGAATTGCTTTCGCAAAGGGCTGTTCGTTTCCGTGTTCGCCTTGGTTCTGCCGGTCGCGCAAGCGAGCGCCAGCACGTTCGACGGCGCATGGAATGTTCGCATCGCGTCGTCGAGCGAGACCTGCGGCAACGGCGCAACCGTCGCGATCGGCATCAACAATGGTCAGATCGCATCGAGCAGCGCCGCCGTGACGGCCTCCGGCCATGTCGCCGACGCCGGCAGCATCAACGTCACCTTGAGCACCGGCCTCAAGCGCGCCGTTGGCTTCGGCCGGCTCAGCGGCACCTCCGGCTCCGGCACATGGCGCGGCGCCATGTGCACGGGAACGTGGACCGCTGAGCGGATATAGCTAGCCGACTGCCGCGCCGTAGTCGGCGTCGGTCACCGGCTCCAGCCAGGTCGAATAGACGCCGTCAAGCGCTTCCTGCATGGCGATGTGGGTCATCCCATTGGTCGGCGTCGCTCCGTGCCAATGCAGTTCGCCCGGCGGAATCCAGACGGTGTCGCCGGGACGGATCTCGCGGATCGGGCCGCCCTTGGCCTGGACCCGGCCGACGCCGGAGATGACGTACAGCGTCTGCCCGAGCGGATGATGATGCCAGTTGGTGCGCGCACCCGGCTCGAACGACACGCGCGAGCAGTTCAGCCGTGCCGGCGCGGGCGCCATGATCACGGGGTCCTGCAATACGGTGCCGGTGAAGTTTTCCTTGGGCGCGCGGCGGGTCGGCCGCGTGCCTGCGACAGTGATCTCCATGGTGGTACCTCGCTTGTTGTCGTTACTTCTTGCTTGCCGCGTAGCGCGCCTTGGTCTCGGCGTTCATGGGATAGAGGCCCGGCAGTACCGCGCCGTTGTTCACCTCGTTGACGATCCAGGCTTCCATGCGTTCCTGCTCGACACCTTCGGCCAGCACGTGATCGAGCATCGCCTGCGGGATCAGCACGCAGCCGTCCTGGTCGGCGACCACGATGTCGTTCGGGAACACCGCGACGCCGCCGCAGCCGATCGGCTCGCCCCAGCCGACGAAGGTGAGGCCGGCAACGGAGGGCGGCGCGGCATAGCCGTCGCACCACACCGGAAGATTGGTCCCGAGCACGCCCTCGACATCACGCACCACGCCGTCGGTGACGAGCGCGGTGACGCCGCGCTTCATCATGCGGGCGCAGAGGATGTCGCCAAAAATGCCGGCATCGGTGATGCCCATGGCATCGACCACGGCGATGCAGCCCTCGGGCATCGCCTCGATCGCGGTCCGGGTCGAGATCGGCGACGACCAGGATTCCGGCGTCGCCAGATCCTCGCGCGCCGGCACGAAGCGCAGCGTGAAGGCCGGTCCCACCAGGCGCGGCAGGCCCGGACGCAGCGGACGCGCGCCGCGCATCCAGATGTTGCGCAGGCCCTTCTTGAGCAGGACCGTGGTGATGGTGGCGGTGGTGATGCCGGCGAGGGTCTTGCGGGCTTCGGGGGATAGCGACATGGACGGCAACGAGCTCCGAAATAGGCGGGACAGGACGCCGCGCATCTTGCGAGGCGCCGCCTTCGCGTCAAGGGCCAAGAACGCAGACCCGCCGGGCTGTTATGCGCCGCGATAACAAGGCTTTATCGCTTGCCCTTGCATTAATTTATTGGACTTGCGGGCGCATTTACGCGAAGCAGGCGATGCGCAGCTCAAGGATGAGCCCGCGTTTTCCAGAAGCCCGATTTCGAGAGCCCTTCGACAGCTCATGACCGCGACGCTTCCCCCGCCCCGCCTTCTGCCCAGTGGCGACAGCGCCGTCACGGTCGAGTTCAGCCGCACCATCGACGAGACCGCCAACCAGCGCGTGCTGGCGCTCGACAAGGTGCTCGCCGCGGCGGCGATCGATGGGATCACCGAATCCGTCCCGACCTATCGCTCGCTGCTGGTCCATTACGATCCCGGCAAGATCGGCTTCGACGCCCTTGGCGACAAGCTGCTTGCGCTTGCGACCCAGCCGCTGCCGCCGGCTACGACAGCGCGGCGCTGGCGCATTCCCGTCGCCTATGGCGGCGAGCACGGCATCGACCTCGAGGATGTCGCCAAGGCGCTGAACACCACGCCCGACGACATCGTCGCCAGGCATGTCGCCGGCGACTACAAAGTCGCGATGATCGGCTTCACGCCGGGCTGGTCTTATCTCAGCGGGTTGGACAAATCCCTGCACATGTCGCGGCGGCAGAATCCGCGGTTGCTGACCCCCGCCGGCACGATTTCGATCGGGGGCATCCAGGCCGGAATCCAGTGCCTGGCTGCCCCGAGCGGCTGGCATCTGCTCGGCCGCACGCCGGTGCGGACCTATCAGCTCCACCGGAATCCGATCTTTCTGACCGAACCCGGTGATCGCGTGACGTTTTTCGCCATCGACCACAAGACCTTCGAGGAGCAGGATCGCGCCGCCGAGGCCGGCGAGATCATCGCCGAGCAGGTGGTCGCATGAGCCGACTGGTTGTCGTCAGCATCGGGCCTGCAAGCTCCGTCCAGGACGGCGGGCGTCCGGGTGCGCAGCGCTATGGCCTGACCCCAAGCGGCGCGATGGATCGCCTTGCGCTCGCGGCAGCGAATACGCTGGTCGGCAACGACCCGTTCGCCGCCGTTGTCGAGATCGGCCCGTTCGGCGCCGCCTTCACGGCGCGCGACGGCGCGGTGCGCGTCGCGGTTGCCGGCGCACCGCGCAACGCGGATATCGCCGGCCGACCGGTGGCCATGGAGACCTCGGTGACGCTGAAGGACGGTGAGACGCTGACGCTTGGTTTCGCCCGCGGCGGCGCGTTCACTTATCTCGCGATCGAAGGCGGCATCAAGGGTGAGCCAGTGTTCGGCAGTCTCGCGGTGAATGCACGCGCGGGCCTCGGCAGCCCCTACCCGCGCCCGCTGCAGTCCGGCGACGAATTCGACGTCGGTCCCGCGAGCGGCGCGCCTGAGCTGCGGATTGAATTGCCAAAGCCGATGAATGGTCCCATTCGCGTCCTGCTGGGACCACAGGACGACGAGTTCGACGACGCCAACAAGACGCTGTTCCTCAACAGTGAATGGAAGATCTCGGCGACGTCCGACCGTATGGGCTACCGGCTCGAGGGTCCCGCGATCAAGCACCTGCACGGCCACAACATCGTTTCCGACGGCACCGTCGACGGCAGCATCCAGGTGCCCGGCAACGGCGCGCCGATCGCCCTGATGATGGACCGCGGCACCTCCGGCGGTTATCCGAAGATCGCAACCGTGATCACGGCCGATGTCGGCCGCCTCGCGCAGACCTCGGCCGGCACGGTGTTCCGCTTCAAGGCCGTCAGCATGGCCGAGGCGCAGGACGAGGCCAAGACATTCGCGCAACTGATCCGCACCCTGCCCGATCGCTTGCGCGCCGCCGACGCCGTCGCGCTCAACATCGAAGCGCTCAGCGATGCCAACGTGGCGGGCTATGCTGTCAGTGCCGTCGACGCCGGGACCTGGCAAGTTGCGGCCGAGCCGTAAACGACAAGAGGACCAGAGACGGAGAGCACCCCATGAAGACGATCGATCTCAATTGCGATCTCGGTGAAGGTTTTGGCGCGTGGGAGATGGGCAACGACGCCGCGATGATCGAACTTGCGAGTTCGGTCAACGTCGCCTGTGGCTTCCATGCCGGCGATCCCGACATCATGCGCCGGACCGTCGAGCTGGCGAAGGCGCGCGGCGCCTCCGTCGGCGCGCATCCCGGCTACCGCGACCTCCACGGCTTTGGCCGCCACCCGATCGCGGGCCTGAAGGCCTCCGAGATCGAGAACCTCGTCGCCTACCAGATCGGCGCACTGCAGGCGATCGCGACCGCGGCCGGTCACAAAGTGACGCATGTGAAGGCGCATGGCGCGCTCTCCAACGTCGCCTGCGAGGACGACATGACGGCGAAGGCGATCGCCGCCGGCATCAAGGCCGTCGATCCGAGCCTGATCTTCGTCGTGCTCGCCAATTCGAAGCTGGTGAAGGCCGGCGAGGACGCCAATCTGCCGATGGTGCACGAGGTGTTCGCCGACCGCGCCTATGAGGACGACGGCAATCTCGTCTCGCGCAAGAAGCCGGGCGCGGTGTTGCACGATGCGAAAGTGATCGCCGACCGGGTGGTGCGGATGGTGCAGGATGGTGCGGTGGTCTCGGTCACCGGCAAGGTCATCAAGATGCGCACGGACACGGTCTGCATCCACGGCGATACGCCCGGTGCCGTCGAGATCGCGCGTGGCTTGCGTCAGGCGTTGAAGGATGCGGGGATCGAAGTGGCGCCGTTCAAGCGCGGGGCGTGAGGTTGGTCGTCATTCCGGGATGATGCGAAGCATCAGACCCGGAATCTCGAGGTTCCGGGTTCGGCTTCGCCGCCCCGGAACGACAACTCAGAACGGGTGCACCGAGAGCGTGCCGAACACGATGGCCGCGATGACCGCGACGGCGCTGTAGAGCCCGATGTGATGGACGCTGGCGCCGGTCCGCCGCGAGAGCGAGCGCGCGTAGAAATGCAGCCTGGCTTCCGCCGATAGCTCGCGCATTGTGGATCTCCAACGTCCCATTCCGGGGGATTATGAGGGATCAACCCCGGTGGGCCGCAAGGCGGCGACGGAAATAGCGATGCGGTTCTCCTGAAATACCGGCTTGGAGGTGCAAATTCTCCGCGGTGACCGGTTCCGAGAATCCTATTCGTTAAAATCCGCGCCGATTGGAACCGGCTCCTGTCGCGTTAGTACACATCCGCCTGGAACCTGCCCGTCTTCTTGAGCTCGGCGATAAAACTCACGGCGTCGTCGGTGGAGCGGGCACCGAACTGGGCGACGATGTCGACCAGCGCACGCTCGACGTCCTTGGCCATGCGCTTGGCATCGCCGCAGATGTAGAGATGCGCGCCTTCGGCAAGCCACGTCCACAGTTCGCGGCCGACCTCGCGCATGCGGTCCTGCACGTAAAACTTCTTCTCGCCGTCGCGCGACCACGCCAGCGACATGCGGGTCAGAAGTCCCGAGGTCTTCATCGCGTTGAGCTCGTCCTGATAAAAGAAATCGCAATCGCTGCGCTGGTGACCGAAGAACAGCCAGTTCTTGCCAGGCGCGCCGGTCGCCTTGCGATCGAGCAGGAAGGCGCGGAACGGCGCGATACCGGTGCCCGGGCCGATCATGATGATCGGCGTTTTGGGATCCTGCGGCAGGCCGAAGCCGTGCGCCTTCTGCACATAGACCTTGAGCTTCTCGCCTTCATTGATGCGCTCGCCGAGGAAGGTCGAGGCGACGCCGATACGCTTGCGCTTGCCGATGACGTAGCGCACGGAATCGACCGTCAACGACAGTTTTCCGGGGGTCGCATTGTGCGACGAGGAGATCGAATAGAGCCGCGGCTGGAGCGGCTCCAGCGCCTCGACGAAGGCCTCCGGATGCGGCCGGGTGCCGGAAAATTTCTGGAGCGCAGCCATGACGTCGAGCGTGGCGGCATCCCCATCGGGATCCTCGCCCTGTGCGAGCGCCCGCGCCTTTTCGCGCTGCGCGCCGCCGGTGATGAAGGAGAGCAATTCGAACAGCGTGTCCGGCGCCGGCGACAGCGAGACGTCCTGGATCAGCGCTTCGCGCAGCGTCTTGCCGTTGACCTTCGTGGTGTGAGAGGCGCCGAGCAGCGCGATGATCTGGTCGACCAGCCCGATATCGTTGCGCGCGAGCACGCCAAAGCTGTCGCCCACGACGTAGTCGAGCTTGCTCTCGGAGAGATCGAACTCGACGTGATAGGTTTCCTTCTCCGACTTACCCTTGTTGAGAAGGCGGCGCGACAGGAAGGTCGCTGCGATCGGGTTGTCGCGCGAGCGGCCGGGTTCGGCAATCGTGACCGTCACCGCCGGCGCCGCCACAGCATCGGCCTTGCTGGCCGCCGGCGCCTTGTCGAGCTCCTCGTACAGCGACTTCAGCATCCGCGCGGTTTCCTTGCCGCCGGGGACGCAGAGGTTGAGCCGCGCTTCGCTGCGGGTGGCGATCGCCTCCGAATAATCGTGGCAATTGTAGCCGCACTGGCCGCAATCCTGCTGCGCCATCGCCGCCATCATCTTGCGACGTAGGGGCCGGCCGTCAGCGAGCTTCATCCGGTCGGCGATCGGCATGGTCTGGTCGTGCCACGGCGCTTCGCCGTCGTCGCCGTCACCGGCTGCGCCTTGCATCACAGCCGCGCCCTGTTCAGCCGACAAAGGCGTAGCCGCATCAGGCGACAACAGTCCAGCAAAGAAGCCGTTTAGCCAAGAACGCTGCGCGTCGGAGAACGGCGCACTCGTTGGAATGATATCGAGTTTCGGCGGAGGGCTGATCTGGTTCATGCGGACACCTCTGCATCGGCAAGCTTGCGCAGCGTCTCGCCACCATGGCGGCGCGCAAACGACAGGAAGGTTTCGTCGGGAGACGAGCGATGGGCGATATAGGCTTTGAGCAGCGCCTCGACCGTCTTCGGCGCGTCCTCGGCCTTGAGGTCGTGATAGACCTCCTGCCCGACATCGGCATCGGGACCGAACCCGCCGCCGGTGAAGAGGTGATAGCCCTCGACCGTGTCCTCCTCGCCAACCGGCACGCGCGCCCCGATCAGTCCGATATCGCTGATGTAGTGCTGCGCACAGGAGTGGTGGCAGCCGGTGATATGGATGTTGACCGGCTTGTCCATCGCGATACGCGGCTCGCACCAGTCGCCGATCTCGGCGGCGTGGCGCTTGGTATTCGAAGCGGCGAAGCGGCAGCCGGCATTGCCAGTGCAGGCAATCAGGCCGGCGCGGATGTGGGAGGCCTCGACCGCCAGTCCGATCTGCTTGATCGCCGCAATCGCAAGCTCGACGCTATCGTCGCGCACGCCTGATATCAGCAAGTTCTGCCAGACGGTCAGGCGGATCTCGCCGTCGCCAAGATCCCGCGCGACCTTGGCCAGGCCCCGCATCTGTTCGCAGGTGATCTTGCCGAGCGGCACCGAGACGCCGATCCAGTTCAAGCCGTCCTGCTTCTGCTTGTGCACGCCGATATGCGCCATGCGGTCCGCCGCAGGCCGGGGCGCAAACGCCTCTTGCGGCACGCGCGCAAACGGCGTCTTCAGCCGCTCCTCGACGAGCTTGAGGAAGCCGTCATGGCCCATGGCGTCGAGCACATATTTCAGACGCGCCTTGTTGCGGTTGGTGCGGTCGCCATGCTCGATGAACACCCGCACGATGGCATCGGCGACCGCGGTCGCCTGCTCGGGCTTGACGATGATGCCGGAATATTTTGCGAAATCCTTGTGTCCGGTGATGCCGCCGAGACCAAGGCGAAACCAGATTCCGGGCTCGACGCCGAACCCGTCTTTCACCTCGAACGCCGTGAAGGCGATGTCGTTGGTCTCCTCAAGCACCGCGATCCTGCCGGCGCCGTCGAAGGCGACGTTGAACTTGCGTGGCAGGCCATAGAGCGAGCGATCGTTGAGGATATGATAGTGCCACTCGCGCGCATAGGGCCGCGTGTCGATGATCTCCTGCGGATCGATGCCGGCGGTCGGCGTTCCCGTCACGTTGCGGATGTTGTCGGCGCCGGAACCGCGCGAGCACAGGCCGAGATCCTGGATGCCCTCGATCAGCTTCACGGCGTGCTTCGGCGGGATCTCGCGAAGCTGCAGATTGGCGCGGGTCGTGACATGGCTGTAGGGCCCGCACAGATCATCAGCGAGATCGGCAAGGCCTGACAGCTGCCAGTGCTTCATGATGCCGTTGGGGATGCGCAGGCGGCACATGTAGGAGTCCTGCGTCGGCGCGACGTAGAAGATGCCGAAATAGCGCCAGCGGAAATTATCCGCGGGGCTCGGCGGCGCGTTGTCGAGCGCCTGCTGGCGCAGCCGCGGATAGGCGTCGAACGGATACTCGTCGCGCTTGAATTTTTCCTGGTCGGCGAGCTTCTTGCCCGACGCGACGACCCTGTCCTGCGCCTTGATGTGCACGGCATCGGGACCGGTGGACTCAGCGTTCGCCTTCCCGGCGGCGGCGCCGCCGCCGAGGCCGCGACCGACCCGGCTGATCTGCAGACCGGTCGTGAAGCCCTCGAGATAGCGTTTCTGGTCGTCGGTAAAGTCGACTGAGACTGTATCGATTTTCATAGTCTGTAACGAAGCTCCTGCGGCCACCTCGGTGGGATCGACGGAATGGTAAGACCGGCGAGGACCTCGGCTGGCTCTGGAGCCGGCTTTGCCACTCGACGGTCCAAGCAGCTTCGTTGCTGTGGGACTTGGCGCAGCAGGCGACTGTGACTGGCTGGCCGCACTGCAACATTCAAGTTGCGTGCCAGCTTTGCGAAAATGAAATATTGAGCCATTTCAAACAATTATGGTGAGGGTCAAGAGATCCCGGCTCCGGAACTCTCTCGAAATTCGAGCAGTCAGCTCAAAATTTGGACGATAATCCCGGCTGCCCAAGAACGCTGCAGGCCGAATCAGGCCTTCCAGCGACCGACCTCGAAGGCCTCGAGATGCCCCCGGATATTACCGGGATCGAAGGTGGGGCCGGCGAACGCGCCAAATGCCGCCGGCGCCTCTGCAGGCGGCCGCTGTCCGAGAGCCGCGTCGTAAAGATCCGGCCTGAACACGGCCATGGCCGTCTTGACGCCGTCGGGAGTCAGCGTCGCCTGACCCCAGCGCACCATCTGGGCATAGAGCCACGCCGCCTGGACCGGATCCGGGCGCCCTGCCCCTTCGCGCCCGACCAGAAGGTAGCGAGCACTTTCGCGGAAGGTATCGTCGGGCGAGATCTTCAGCCGCCCGTCGAGGGTGCGCTGGATCACTTCAGCATCGACGCCGATCCGTTCCGGCTGCGCAAGGATGCGCGCGGCCTCGGTCCGGTTTTCGGCGTGCTCGATGAACTCGGCCGCCTTCACTGCCGCGCGGGTGAGCGCGGCGACCACGTCCGGATTCTTGTCGGCCCAGACCTGGCGAACCGCCAATACCTTCTCCGCCGCGTGTACGAGAATATCGGAGACGAAGTGCAGGATATGGCCGACGCCGAGATCGACCGCGATCGAATTCCAGGGGGCGCCGACGCAGAACGCGTCGACATGGCCGCTCTTGAGACTATCTACCATGTAAGGCGGCGGCAGCACCACGAGGCGCACGTCCTCGTCGGGATCGACGCCGGCTGCCGCCATCCAGAACCGCAGCTGGTAATTGTGGGTCGAGAACGGAAAGGTCATGCCGAAGGTTAGCGGCTCGGCCCCGGCCTTGCGCCGCTTGGCGACCAGCTTCGCCAGCGCTTTTGCGGTCGCAAGCGGATCGAAACGGTCGCCGTCGATCCCTTGCATCAGCGCGGCATGCAGCGCCGGCGACACGGTGATCGCGTTGCCGTTGATGCCGAGATTGAAGGGCGCCGCGATCGGCACCTTGACATGGCCGAGCCCGAGCGAGGACGCGATCGCCACGGGCGCGAGCAGATGCGCGGCGTCGAACAGGCCGATATTGAGCTTGTCGCGGACATTGGACCAGGACACCTCCCGCACCAGCTCGACCTCGAGCCCCTCGGCGGCGGTGAACCCCTTGTCGACGGCGACGATCAGGGCGGCGGCATCGACCAGCGGGATGAAGCCGATGCGGAGCGGAGCGGTCATTTCAGCATCTCCGACGCGGTGATGATCGACTGCGCGATCTCGCCGATTTTCTTCTTCTCGCGCATGGCGGTGGAGCGCAGCAGCACATAGGCCTCGTCCTCGGTGAGGCCCTTGACCTTCATCAGGATCCCCTTGGCCTTCTCGATGACCTTGCGGTCCTCGAGCTGCGACTTGGTGCGCTCCAATTCCTCCTGAAGCTTTGCGAAGGCGTTGAAGCGGGACACGCAGAGGTCCAGGATCGGCTTGATGCGCTCCTTCTTCAAGCCGTCGACGATATAGGCGGACACGCCGGCCTCGACCGAGGCCTGGATCGAGGATGAATCGCTCTGATCGACGAACATCGCGATTGGGCGCCGCACGGCGCGGCTGACCTGGAACATCGCTTCCAGCACGTCGCGGCTGGGGTTTTCCAGATCGATCAAAATGATGTCGGGGTCGACCGCATAAATACGGGCGAGCAGGCTCTGCATCTCGCTGATATGGACGATCTGCGTGAATCCGGCCTCGCGCAACCCTTCCTCGAGGATCGCGGCCCGGATCGGGCTTTCGTCGACAATCACGATTTTAGGCGACTGTTCGGCGCTCATTGCTCACTCACGTCAGGCGATTCATCCATAGCACGCCCGAACGCCCTGCAAAGGGTTGTAATTAGTGGCAATTAGGACTAGCTCCTGCCGATCAATCAGGCAGATCTCCGGATATGGAACAGACGGCTGCGCCCAAGGTCAGCTTCGTGTCGCTCGGGTGTCCCAAGGCATTGGTGGATTCCGAACGCATCATCACGCGCCTGCGCGCCGAGGGCTACGAGCTCGCCCGCAAGCATGACGGGGCCGACATCGTCATCGTCAACACCTGCGGCTTCCTCGACAGCGCCAAGCAGGAATCGCTCTCGGCGATCGGCGAGGCCATGGCCGAGAACGGCAAGGTGATCGTGACCGGCTGCATGGGCGCCGAGCCGGAGCAGATCGAGCAGGCCTATCCCGGCGTCCTCTCCATCACCGGCCCGCAGCAATATGAGAGCGTGCTGGATGCCGTGCACCGCGCGCTGCCGCCGGCGCACAATCCGCATCTCGATCTGGTGCCGCCGCAAGGCATCAAGCTGACGCCGCGTCACTACGCCTATCTGAAGATCTCGGAAGGCTGCAACAATCGCTGCACCTTCTGCATCATCCCGAAACTGCGTGGCGACCTCGTCTCGCGCCCAGCCAATGACGTGCTGCGCGAAGCCGAGCGCCTGGTCGATGCCGGGGTCAAGGAGCTGCTGGTGATCTCGCAGGACACCTCGGCCTACGGTGTCGATCTCAAATATGCCGAGAGCCCGTGGAAGGACCGCCAGGTCCGCGCCAGATTTCTCGATCTCGCCCGCGAGCTCGGCGAGCTCGGGGCCTGGATCCGGCTGCAGTATGTTTACCCCTATCCGCATGTCGACGAAGTCATCGCGCTGATGATCCAAGGCAAGGTGCTGCCCTATCTCGACATCCCGTTTCAGCACGCGAGCCCCGAGGTGTTGAAGGCGATGAAGCGCCCGGCGGCGCAGGACAAGACGCTGGCGCGGATCAAGCGCTGGCGCGAGGAATGTCCTGATCTCACCTTGCGCTCGACCTTCATCGTCGGCTTCCCGGGCGAGACCGATGCCGACTTCGCCTATCTGCTCGACTGGCTCGATGAAGCCGAGATCGATCGCCTCGGCTGCTTCAAATACGAGCCGGTCGCCGGCGCCACGTCGAACGCGATCGCAAATCCCGTCCCCGCCGAGATCAAGCAGGAGCGCTATAACGCACTCATGGCGCGCCAGCAGAAGATCTCGGCGCGCAGGCTGAAGCGCAAGGTCGGCACGCGGCAGCAGATCATCATCGACGAGGTCGGCCCGACCGTCGCCAAAGGCCGCTCCAAGGCCGATGCGCCGGAGATCGACGGCGCGGTCTACCTCACCAGCCGCCGCCCGTTGCGCGTCGGCGAGATCGTCACGGCGAAGATCGAGCGCGCCGACCAATACGACCTGCACGGCAGCGTCGCGGGGTTTTGATCTTCCGCTGTTAGGATTGGTGCAGCCACGCAGTCGCTGCGACCTCTCCCGCTTGCGGGAGAGGTCGCGCCGAAGGCGCGGGTGAGGGCTTTCTCCTCATTGGGAGTCTCTCTGCGGAAGCACCCTCTCCCCATCCCTCTCCCGCAAGCGGGCGAGGGAGCGCATCGTCGCTTGGGGCTACAGCTCTGTTAGCCTAGCCAATTCGGCACCCAGCGCTCCGGCCTTGGCGCGCGGGCGAGATCGGCCCTGGCTTCGGAGAGCAGTGCCGACTCGCCGTCGATAGCCGGGCGCGCGTCGTAGTCGAACCGCGGCATGACCCGGCCGTCGGCATAAAGCCCAAAACTCATCGCGTACCACAGCCCGAGTTCGGGCTGTGCCCGGCGCATCTCCTCGCGCAATTCGCGCAACAGCGATTCGATCGAGGCGGCTTCCTCGAACGGCTGCGGTCCCTGCTTGAGAATCCGCGCCTGGTATTGCTTGCCCACGATCGCGACTTCGAAGCGGGTCTTATCCGAGGCCTTCTTGCCCTTGGGCAGATGCGCCGCAAGCCGCCAGCCGAGCTCGGCCATCATCCGGTGATTAGCCCAGTAGTCCTCGCGCTCGCGGCTCCACTTCTCGACGAAGCCGCGGAAGTCGGGCAGCTCCGACGATTGCTCCTCGGGCGCCATCCTTTCGCCGGGCGGCCGTCCGGCGAGCCACTGCGCAAGCTCGTCGGTCTGACACTCGACCTCGTCATCCGGCAGCAGATCGTGCCAGGCCTTGTCGAATTGCTGCGCGGTCAGCTTCGCGAGCAGACCGTCCAGCGTCGGCGCCAGCAGCTGATAGTCGCCCTCCGACCCCAGCCCCACCATCGGCGGGTCGTCGCGGTCGAGACCGGCGCCGTACCAACCACCGACGGCCGAACCGTCCGGCAAGCGCATGAACAGCGCGAAGCGGTCCCGCAACGAACTGCCGTCGAAGATCGGGGCCTGATCGGAGAACTGGCCTTGCAGCGAAAAGCAGCCGACGCTGCCCCAGGGACGCCCGTTCAGCCAACCGGCAAAATCAAGCAACAGGGGTGGCGCTTCGATGCCCGGCGGGAACGCGCCGCGAATGCTGTCGAGATCGATCGGGTAAGGCTTATCGGACAAGGCAAAAACTGTCTGGTTGATCCCGCCCCTCTTGGTCTCGCCGCTCGTGCGTCCGGTTCGAACCAATTCGCGCGGTCTGATCACAAACTCGCCAGAGGCTTGATAGTTTCGGCGTAGCAATCAATGACATACAATCACAAGATCAATATGCGGGCCGGGCTCTGCTAACTGATCGCGAGCAGTCGCTCAAGATGCGCGAGAACGATCCTTATACGCTTGATAGCCGCGCCCTCACCTACCTCAAGCTCAGCAATCTCGATGCAGCGATTGCCGACTACGGTCGCGCATTACGGCATGCCATGAGCAAGTCGCTGGACCAGACGGATGCACCCGGAGCGTGTTTTAGAAAACGCCTGCTTGACAAGCCCCGCCATTCGGCTGTACGGACCCGCCCCATGATCTCTTCCCGGACCCACCTGCGCCAAGCCATGCGTCGTCGCTCCCGCGACGATGATGGGTTGCGCCATGTCCGACGACGCCGCTGAAGCACTGAATTCAGCAGAGTTTTCGAGAAGGCCGCACCCCCAAGTGCGGCCTTCTTGCATTTCGCGTTCATTTTTCACCCCGCTCCAGAGGAGTTCGACATGCCCAACGCCACCCATCCGTATGATGCGCTGATGGACATCACAGCACGGCCCAAGGCCGTGTTCGTTCGCGGCGCCGGCTCCTACCTCTGGGACGACAGCCGCAAGCGCTATCTCGATTTCGTGCAGGGCTGGGCCGTCAATTGTCTCGGGCATTCGCCGCCCGCCATCGCCGACGCGCTGACAGCACAGGCCAAGCGGCTGCTGACACCGAGCCCGGCCTTCTACAACGAGCCGAGTCTCAAGCTTGCGCAGGCGCTGGTCGCCAACAGTGCCTTCGACCAGGTGTTCTTTGCCAATTCCGGCGCGGAGGCCAATGAGGGCGCGATCAAGCTCGCGCGCAAATATGGCAGCCTGCACAGGAACGGCGCGTTCGAGATCATCAGCTTCGAGGGCGGCTTTCACGGCCGGACGCTGGCCACGATGTCGGCCTCGGGCAAGAAAGCCTTTGAGCCGCTGTTCGAGCCGAAGATTGCCGGCTTCAAGAAGGCCAAGCTGAACGACATCGCCTCGGTCGAACAGCTCATCAACGACAACACGGTTGCAGTGATGCTCGAGCCGATCCAGGGCGAGTCCGGTGTGTGGCCGGCGAGCGACCAGTTCCTGAAGGATCTGCGCGCGCTCACGGAAGCGCACGGCCTGCTGCTGATCTTCGACGAGATCCAGACCGGCATGGGCCGGACCGGAAAGCTCTTCCACTATGAGCACACCGGGATTGCGCCTGACATCATGACGCTCGGCAAGGGCATCGGCGGCGGCGTGCCGCTGGCAGCCCTGCTTGCGACCGAACGCGCGTCCTGCTTCGAGCACGGCGACCAGGGCGGCACGTTCAACGGCAACCCGATCATGTGCGCGGCCGGCCTTGCCGTCCTGGAACAGGTCAGCAAGCCCGACTTCCTGAAGTCGGTCACCGAGACCGGCCTGCTGCTCGAAAGCGAGCTCCAGAAGGTCTCGGCCCGGCACGGGCTCGGTGAGGTGCGCGGCCGCGGCCTCTTGCTCGCGCTCGACCTGAGGCTGCCGATCGCACCTGGCATTGTCGCACAGGCGTTCGAGGCCGGCGTGCTCCTCAACGCACCGCAGGTCGACGCGTTGCGCTTCATGCCGGCGCTGAATGTCACGAAGGGAGAGATCGCGGAGATGATCGATTGTCTGGACGGGATCTTGACCAAGGCGGGTGCGGCGAGGCGCGTGGCGTAGCTGCACCGGGCAAGCTCGAGGCGGCCTGTCGTGACGGCTTTCCCCACGACGGCCCGCCCTGCGCCGGGTCGTTTCCCTACCCAAAGCGATGGTGATGATGAGGCATATCGCGAATGAGGCGAAACCGATCCCTCAGAATCCTTTCGCATTCGCAGGAATTCCGCCGCAGCCCTTCCAGATCGCGGATTCGAATGGCTCCGCGCGAACCGTCGATGACGCGCTTTGCATCGAGCTCCGAAAGCGCCTTCGAGACTCCCGGACGCCTCACGCCCAGAGCTGAGGCGATCATACTATGCGTAACAGGTACGCGGTCGCTTCCGATGCGATCTTGGGCCAGCAGAAGCCATCGGGCGACGCGTTCACCGATTTCATGCCTGCCATTGCAAAGCGCCATCTGCATATTGAGCGCCATCAGAACCTGGACGTATCTGAGCAGGTGTTCCCTGATCGTCGGGCTCCGCTGCAGGACATCCCGGAACGCATCGGCTTCGATGCGTAGTGCGCTTCCCGGCACCCGCACCACGCTTCGCTGGATCGTTTGCATCGTTCCGAGAACCAGCGACACCCCCACAAACCCGAACTTGCCGACCACCGCCACTTCGACCGGACCATCCCTGACCGTCCGAACGACCCGCGAAACCACACCGGACTCGATAAAGTAAGCCGCATCGGGGTAACGCAGCGCCTCCTGGAGAATCTCATTCCTCTTGAGCGGAACGGGCTTCAGGTGCGGTCGAAAGAGACCGAACTCGGCTTCCGGCAGCGTCGCAAGAATTGCATTCTGGACGGACGACGGCGCCTTGTCGAAGTGCTGAGTCGGATCGAATACCGCGGGATCAAGCATCGCCTTCCTTACGAGCCGCCGGGGTTCACGCGCCCACAAATGCGAACGACCGAGTGCAGTGCGAAATTAGCTCCAGAGCAAGGCGCCGTATCGTGACATATTAACGCAGTCGTGGGGTCGAGTCATGTTTTGGTCTTCGATCGGTGATCCCAGCCTGCTTGGGCAGCCCCGCGAACAGGTGGTTTGTCAAGCGACGGCATTTGTCTTGTGTTCGCTCTAACCGCCAGCAGCACCGCTGCTCGAGCGTGTCCGCCCGCTGGTCTCCGTCAAACCGAGAATCCGTTCGCGCGTTCGGCTCCGCGCTGCGTCCATCAGGATGGCTCCGGCCCAGCGATAAACGTTGTTCTCCTTCACTTGCTGGCGCATCAGCTTCATGCGTTCGACCTGCTCATCGACCGGCATCGTCATCGCAATCTCGAACGCGGCCGCCATTTCCTCCGTGTCGTAAGGATTGACGATCAGCGCTTCCGACATTTCACGCGAGGCACCCGTGAAGCTCGACAACACGAGCACGCCTGCATTGTCTTCGCGCGAACTGACAAATTCCTTGGCGACGAGATTCATCCCGTCGTGGAGGCTGCTCACGACACACACGTCGGCCGCACGAAACAGCTTGAACACGTCAGTCGGTTCGTAGTGCCGTGCAATCAGCCTGATCGGCGCCTGTTCGTCCAAATATTGCCCGTTGATCTGTGCTGCGAGCGCCTCCGCCTCTGACTGCAACTTCGAATAAGCGTCGAGCTTGCTCCGCGTCGGAGCCGCGACTTGAATGAAGACGAGCCGTCCCTTCCAGGACGGATTGCGGGTCAACAGCGCAGCCACCGCCCGCATGCGGTCGAGGATTCCCTTCGTGTAGTCGAACCGCTCCACTCCGACGATCAGCTTCGTCCCGGCCGCGAGTTCAAAGTGGGCAAAGACCTCGGCGCGGCACTTTTCACCCGCGGGCACCGTCTGGAGGGCGCTGGGAGGCCATTCGATCGAGATCGGATAGGCGCGGATTTTCGTCTCGTGGCCCGCTAGACTGACGGCCTGCACCTCGCGGTCGATCCGGCTCTCGACGAACCTGTCGACGCACTCGACGAAATTGTTGCAGTGGAACTGGGTGTGAAATCCGAGGATGGTGCTTCCGAGCATTCCCTCGATGATCTCCTCCTTCCAGGGGCAGATACTGAAGGTCTCTGCGTTCGGCCACGGGATGTGCCAGAACGAGATGATCGTCGCTTTCGGCAAGCGCTGTCGAATCATCTTTGGTGCCAGGGCAAAGTGGTAGTCCTGAACGAGGACGACAGGGTCTTCGGTGCGCGCCTCCGCCACCACCGCATCCGCGAAGCGCTGGTTGATTTCCCGATACATCCGCCAGTCACCGATCCGGAAAGCCGGGCGTACGAAGACGATGTGACACAGCGGCCAGAGCCCCTCATTGGCAAAGCCGTAGTAATAGCCATCCTGCTCATCTTCGGAGAGCCAGACGCGCCGTAGTGCATATGCAGGCGCCCCTTCTGGAACCCGGATCCTGTCATTCTCATCGACCGTGTCGCGATCCGCGCTTCCGCTGCCATGCGCGATCCAGGTGCCCCCGCAGGCGCGCATGATTGGCTCCAGCGCGGAGACAAGACCGCTCGCCGGTCTCTGCACGACGATCCCGCCGTTCGATCTGTTGTGGATGTACGGCTCGCGGTTGGAGACGACCAGCACTTCCGCACCCGGTAGTACGCCATGGAGCACTTCCTGAAGCGCCGTCGGGGTCCAGTCGATCTGTTTGGTGAGATTGAACTGTTCAGTCTGCCGCAGCAGCTTGTGAATTTCGCGGTCCATCGCCGACCCGCTCGCCGGAAGATGCGCGCCGGGGGTGCCCTTCCGGACCTCGTCAACCGCACGCCTGAGCGAATTCATCCAGTTCCGCAGCATCAGGAGTGCGAAGATGATGGTACCCACAGTCAGCACCAGCACGACGCCAGCCAGGGAAGCCAACAGATAGGCCAGCACCTGGCTTGACCGCGCGCTCGCAAAGCTCAAGTCGGTCAGGATCACGAGATACGACCGACCCTTGGTGGTGATCACCGGGAATGCGGCGACCAGAATGCGCGTGCCGGCGCTCGCAATATTTGCGAAGCTCTCGTTTTCAGACCGCGCGATCTTCTCGCAGTTGAAGCTCGCCGGCATTTCCGGGGTCGGCGCGACCAACTCGCCGGCCTGATTACAGAACCCGACGGCCAGGATCTTCTTGTCCAGCGCAACCCGCTTGAAGAGATCGGCTAGCCGATCCCAGGATTGATCTTCGACGTCGCGGTTGAGAAATGGTTGGATCGCATTGAAGACAAGCCTCGATCGGGTCTCTACGTCACTTCGGGACCATTGCTCGACGATTCCGCCCGTGAACGGCGAAATGCCGAACGCGACGATGAACGCAACAGCGAGACCGAACACCCCAAAGCGAAAGAAATCCCGAAATCTGATTGGCACCAAGTTATCCTTCGAAGATGGCCAGTTTCTCTGTGGCCAGATGCACTCCATAGGGGGCGTCAGCGCCCCCGGTTCTTCGTTGCAATTGCGGCGATGATCAGAGCAAACATCGCCAGCCTCAAGCAGTAGAAGGCCGGCTCCAATTCATTGGAGATATGCGTCAGCCCAAGCGTAAAACGCGTGACTGCGTCGATCGCAAAAGCAAGCCCGAACAGCAGGAAGAAGGTGTCCGAGGTCTGGCGCCAGAACTTGAGGAAGAACAGCGTCGCAGCGAATGACGCCATCGCCACCGCGCCTGATAAAAGCGCCGTAAGATTGGTCCCCATCATTCGGCGTCCCAGATCAATCCGTAAAGGAGAGTCACCATTGCAACCAGCGCGATCAGCAGCCGCCAAAGCGACAGGTCGACGTCGGGCAGCACGATCTTGTCGATGACGAGCACGACATTGTTCAGGGTCAGCCCCACGAAGCAGAGGCCACTCCAGAGCAACAGGCTGTACTTCTCCCGCCGATACGCGCCAAGCAGCATGCCTGCGCAGACCGCTGATGTCGCAGCACAAAGACCGTAGATGAAAGGGGACATCTTCACGAACCCTTTCGGAATTTAAAGGCATCGGCAAATGAGCCGATCCGGCGAGATTTCGAGTGAACGATGTTAGTCACCGGAATGAGGTGACGCGAGTATGCCCCCAGCAACTCTTCCAGCAACTCGAGATTCTGCGGCGGTATTCCGTCGACGCTGTAGTTTCCGTCGACGCAGATGAGAAGCTCGGTCGCGCAAAGTCGGTTCAGTGCTTCGGCCGCTTCCGATTCGGCGATGTAGAGGCGCTTCGCCAGCCCGGTCGCGTTCCAGTGAGACTGGGCGCCGGATCGAATGAGAAGAAGAGCCTCGATTTGGACCACGGAATCGATCCGCTTCAAGATGAAGCTGCGAAGCTCGTCAGAAACATACGGATCTGCCATTGCAAAGCACGAGTCACGGCGTTTGGTGACGGACGATCGCCGGCAAGGACACCGCTGCTTACCGGTCGTGGCTGCAGGTCGAACCTGCATCGCCTCCTCTGGGTCTCTCGGAGTTGCACGCAAGGCAAACGGACCGCACCACCATGCGGCCGGCAACTGCACGTCGTTCGTGTAAATGCGGCGTCCTCATCTCACAAGACTCGCAATGCGTCTGCGGATATTTGAATTCCAGCTTTTCCGTTTTCGACATCCCGCCCCCACGGTCCAACCATCAGCCGTCCCCTGCCGCAATCACGATCGAATCGTGGCGACTCTAAGAACTTGATGTGCAGCAAGCGGCGAAGCAATCGGCCTTAAGGCGCGATCTGTCCGATAGTGTACCGAGATTTTGCCGCGAACGGCATTCAGGGCTTCAGGATCGATGCGCCCGTGGTCTTGCGGCTTTCGAGATCGACGTGGGCCTTCGCGGCATCTTTCAGCGCGTAGGCGTGGTTGATCGGCACGTGCAGCTTGCCGCTGATGACCGCGGCGAACAGCGTGTCGGCACCTTCCAAGAGCTCCGAACGCTTGCCGATGTAGTCGTTGAGTTTCGGCCGCGTCGCAAACAGCGAGCCGTGATTGTTGAGCTCGGCGATCGAGAACGGCGGAACGGGACCCGATGCGTTGCCGAAAGAAACGAACATGCCGCGCGGCTTCAGGCAGGACAGCGAGCCCGGGAATGTCGCCTTGCCGACGCCGTCATAGACGACATCGCAGCCCTCGCTGCGGCTGATCTGTTTGACCCGCGCGACGAAATCCTCCTCGTTGTAGAGGATGACGTGGTCGCAGCCATTGGCCTCGGCGATCTCCGCTTTGGCGCGCGAGCCGACGGTGCCGATGACGTGAGCCCCGAGCGCCCTCGCCCACTGACATGCAAGCAGGCCGATGCCGCCGGCCGCGGCGTGGATCAGCACGCGATGATGCGGCTCGACCTTGAAGGTCTTGTGCAGGAGATACCAGACCGTCAGCCCTTTGAGCATCAGCACGGCGCCCTGCTCGTAGGTGATGTGGTCGGGCAGCTTGACCAGCTTCTCCCAGGGAATGTTGCGCTCGCCGGTATAGGCGCCGAGATTGTGGTAGTAGGCGACGCGGTCGCCGGGGTGGAAATTCGTCACGCCCGGTCCAACCGCGACAACTTCGCCCGCGGCCTCGTTGCCGGCGATGAAGGGCAGCCCCGGCGCCTTGTAGAGGCCGGTGCGGTAATAAACGTCGATGAAATTCAGCCCGACCGCATGCTGGCGGATGCGCACCTCGCCGGTCGCAGGCGCCGGCACCTCGACGCTTTCATAGACCAGCGCTTCGGGGCCTCCGACCTTGTGCACACGGACGGCTTTGGTCATCGCCTGAGCTCCTCGTCTTGCTCTCGGTCTTGTTGCGGATCAGCGAAAGACATCGCGCCCGTCTTGTCAACTCGACGCTAACCGGAACGCTTGACCGACGGCTTGCCGGTCTTCTTGCGGTTGCGCTTCGCGAGCACGTTGAAGAACTCGACCGCCGCCGAGAACGCAATTGCGAAATAGATGTAGCCGCGCGGGATGTGGAATTTGAATCCGTCCGCAACCAGCGCCACGCCGATCAGCACCAGAAATGCCAGCGCGAGCATTTTGGTGGTCGGATGCTCCGCGACGAATCGCGCCACGGGACCCGAGGAAATGTACATGATCAGGCAGGCGATCACGACGGCCGCGATCATGATCTCGATGTCCTGCGCCATGCCGATCGCGGTGATGATCGAGTCCAGCGAGAACACAATGTCGATGACGACGATCTGGGCGATCACCCAGACGAAAGCGTTACGGCCGGAGGCGCCCTCGCCGTCCGCGTTGTCCGCGTCGACTTCCGCATGAATCTCGTGGGTCGCCTTTGCGATCAGGAACAGGCCGCCGCCGATCAGGATGAGGTCGCGCCAGGAGAAGTCGTAACCCGAAAGCGAAAACACCGGCGCGGTCAGGCCGATCAGCCAGACCAGCAGGCTCAGCAGGATGATCCGGAACACCAGCGCCAGCGCCAGTCCGATCTGGCGGGCGCGCAGCGCCTGCTTCTCGGGAATGCGCGACACCATCACCGACAGGAAGATCACGTTGTCGATGCCGAGCACGATCTCGAGCGCGGTCAGGGTCAGCAGCGCGGCCCAGGCCTCGGGACTGGTCAACAGATGCATCATGCGAAGGATCTTGCCAGCCGGATCACGGCGTCGCTGAGACAGATCCAAAGCGCGATCGCGCAGAGTGCGATGGTCACGCCAGTGCCGACGTGAAAATCCATCTCCAGCGCATACAGCCCGAGCAGCGCCCAGATCACGATCAGCGACATCGTCAGCCAGCGCAGCCGCGCGACACGGACCGGATGCAGGACGTGGAACGGCACGAAGGTCAGCACCACCAGGGCTGCGACCAGCAGCGTCGACCACAGCGGCGGCCAATGCAGCAGGAACAGGTAGAACGCAGCCGCATTCCACAGCGCCGGAAAGCCGCGAAAATGATTGTCGTCGGCCTTCATGCGCAGATCGGCGAAATAGAGTGCGCTGGTGACGATGATGGCGATGCCGAGCAATGGGGCTGCCACCGGCAGCAACAGGCCGCTCGCAACGATGGCATACGCCGGCACGAACACATAGGTGACGAAGTCCACCACGAGATCGAGCACGTCGCCTGACCAGTTCGGCTGCACGTCCTTGACATTCAGCCGGCGCGCGATCGGACCGTCGATCGCATCGATGATCAGGGCTACGCCCAGCCATTGAAACATCGCCGCCCAATGCTCGCGCACGGCCTCCAGCATCGCCAGTAGCGCGATCGCCGCGCCGAAGGCGGTGAAGATGTGCACCGAGAAGGCCGCGGCACGGATCGCTGGCGTCGGCTTCAGGGATTCCTCCTGGCTGTCCATGGCTCGTGCTATCAGAATGAGAACGATTTGCACATCCGCCATTGCGGCGCTCGGTCGCACATTCGTCATAAAATCAAGGGAAATCAGCAGGAAGGCGGGTTGCGTCATTCCGGGGCAACGCGAAGCGTCGAGCCCGGAATCCATTTCACAACCAGCTCGGCGGCGCGATGGATTCCGGGTTCGCGCCAAGAGGCGCGCCACGGAACGACCGAGACGAGAGTTCGGCTTGAATTTGCCGCCGGGCATGTCAATTGTCGTTCCATGACAGACGCCTCGACACTCTTTGACGCAGCCGTGATCGGCGGCGGACCGGCAGGCCTTGCGGCGGCCATAGCACTGGCGCAAGCGGGTGCCCGAACTGCGCTGGTGGCACGGCGCGTACCCTATGCCGACAACCGCACCACCGCGCTGCTCGGCGCCTCCGTCGATCTGCTGGACGGCCTCGACGTCTGGCCACGCTGCAAGGACAAGGCCGCCGCGCTCGAAATCATGCGGCTCGTCGACGATACCGGCCGGCTGTTCCGCGCGCCGGAGGTCCGCTTCTCCTGTCACGAAATCGCCGTGGACGCCTTCGGCTACAATATCGACAACCGCTCCCTGATGCTGGCGCTGGAAGCGCGCGCGGCCGAGTTGCCCGATCTCGTCCGTTTCGATGACGAGGCCGAGAGCGTCGTCGTCGAAGCCGCCGACGTCGCGCTCCGCACCGCCTCCGCGCAATTCTTGATGGCACGGCTGGTGGTCGGCGCCGACGGCCGGCATTCGTTGTGCCGAGAGGCGGCCGGGATCGCCGTGACACGGCGCGACCTGACGCAGACCGCGCTCACCTTCAATGTCAGCCATGCGCGGCCGCATCGCAACGTCTCGACCGAGTTCCATACGCCGCACGGCCCTTGCGTGTTCGTGCCCTTGCCCGGCAACCGCTCCAGCGTCGTCTGGGTCGCAGCTCCCGCCGAAGCCGAGCGGCTTCGCGCCCTGAGCGACGACGAACTGTCCGCCGCGATCGAGAAGCAGGCGCATTCGATTTTGGGACTCATGACGGTCGAGCCCGGCCGCAACCTGTTCCCGTTGGCGATCGAGCGGCCAAAGTCCTTTGGCCGCGACCGCATCGCGCTGGTCGGCGAAGCCGCCCACGTGGTTCCTCCGATCGGCGCCCAGGGCCTCAATCTCGGCCTCAGGGATGCCGCCGATATTGCGAGGCTTGCTGGCCAAGCGATTGCGGCGGGCGACGATCCCGGGGTGCCCGAGGTGCTCAAGCGCTACGACCGCGCGCGGCGGCCGGATATCCTGAGCCGGACATTTGCGATCGACATCGCCAACCGTTCGTTGCTCAACGACTTCCTGCCGCTCCAGCCGGTCCGCGCAGTCGGGATGCACCTGCTCGGCGCCATCGGCCCGCTCAGGCGCTTCGCGATGCGCGAAGGCCTGACGCCGACCTGGCGAAAATAACGTTTTACGGAAACACCAGCCGTCCGGTCTGGAGCAGCCACATCACGCTGGTCAGCGTCACCACCGACGCAAACGTCCCGAGCAGCACCGCGACGGAGGCGGATTCGATCCAGGCATCGTTCTGCCGGGCGATGACGAACACGTTCAGCGCCGGCGGCAGCGAGGCCATCAGCACTGCCGTCGCGGCCCAGGGCTGCGCGAACGGTCCGAACGCCAGCATCAACGCGAAGGACGCGAGCGGATGCACCAGGAGTTTGACTGCGATCACGCCCGGCACCTCCCAGGGCACGCGATCGAACGGACGGAGCGCCACCGTCACGCCGAGCACGAACAGCGCCGTCGGAGCGGCTGCGTTCTGGAGAAAGGTGATGGTGCGATCGAGCGCGACCGGCAGCTCGATATGCAGCGCCGCGACCGCTGCGCCAAAGCAGGCCGACATGATCAGCGGGTTGAGAACGATCTGCTTCAGCACGACGCCAAAGGCATGCATTAGCGAGGGATGGTCCCGGTCGGAGAGTTCGATCAGCAGCGGCACGATCGAGAACAGGAAGATGCTGTCACAGCAGAAGATCAGCGCGGTCGGCGCCGACGCCTTCGGTCCCAGCACGGCAAGCGCCAGCCCCGGTCCCATATAGCCGATGTTGCCGTAGCCGCCGGACAGGCCCGCGAGCGTCGCCTCGCGCAGCGTCAGCCGTCCCAGAATCTTGCCGACGACGAGCGCGATGGTGAAGGCCGCAACCGTCGACAAGGTGGTCGCAACCAGGAACGGCGGGTTGTTCAATTCCGAGAACGGCGTCTTCGACATGATCGCGAACAGCAACGCCGGCAGCGACACGTAGAGCAGGAAGAAGTTCATCCAGGCGAGGCCCGATTCCGGCAGCGATTTGACCTTGCCGCAGGCGAAACCGACGAAGATCAAGCCAAAATATGGTAGCGCCAGATTGAGGATATTGACCATTGATGAAGTGTTTTCTGAAGATTTGGGGGCTATCCGCCCCTTACCGGCAGGTTAAATCCAGATGAGGCCACTAGCATCGGCCACAATCCTGGTCTATCGACGGAGAATGATTAAAGCGCGGACCGCCAAATTCCAGATCGGGCAGGTCGTTCGCCACCGGATCTTCTCGTTCCGGGGCGTGATTTTCGACATCGATCCGGAATTCAACAACACCGAGGAATGGTGGCAGTCGATTCCTGAAGAGGTGCGGCCTCACAAGGATCAGCCGTTCTACCATCTGCTCGCGGAGAACGCGGACTCGGAATACGTCGCCTATGTCTCCGAGCAGAACCTGTTGGCCGACGAGTCCGGCGAGCCGATCCGCCATTCCCAGGTCGCCGAGATCTTCGTCAAGGACAAGACCGGCGGCTACCGCCCGCGCAATCCATCGCTGAACTGAGTTTCGCCCGACCAAGCGGCCCAGCAAAAAAGGCGCTCGAGGTGAGCGCCTTTTTCATGTCCGGATTTGAGCCCGCTTACTTCTGTGCCGCCGGAGCCGCGCCAGGCGCAGCACCGCTCTGCTCGAGCTTCTTGCGCTGCTCGTCAGCCTTCTTCTGAAGCTCTTCCTGGAGCTTCTTCTGGGTTTCCTCAAACACCTTCGGATCGGTCGGCGGGCCGTCATAGGCCTTCTGGAATTCGCCGGCGAGCGGCAGCGGCAGGGTCAGCGGCGCGCCGTTGGCGTTGATCGCCTGAACAACGAGATTCTGGCCCTTCTTCATGTTGTTGATGAGCTCTGGCGTCGCCTCGTAGTCGGACATGCAGCCGTTCTGGAAGCAGATCACATAGGGGCTCTGCAACGGCGGATTGTTGTCCACGATGATGCGGGTGCCGTGCACGAGCTGCATGCCGAGCGGCAGCGTCACGCGCAGGATCTTCTTGGGCTCGCCTTCCGGCTCGATGATCACGGCCGCGATGACCGGCTGGCCCGATTCGATGCGGCCATCCTTGCCGGTGAAGCAGACCTGTTTGGCGTTGGCGTCCTGGCCCTTGAGGCAGAACTTGGTCCAGGGCGCGTAGATCAGCTGGATCTGCTGATCCGCCGGCTGGGCGCCCGGTTGTGCCGGAGCGCCCTGCGCGGGCGCTTGCTGGGCCTGAGGCGCAGGTGCGGGCGCCGGAGCTTTGGGGGCGGCCTTTGGCGCAGCCTTCGGAGCCGTCTTGGGCGCGGCCGGAGCGGCGGTCTGGGCTTCTGCGGCAAACGGAACGGCCAATGCCGTCGCCGTCAACAGGGCGAGTACTCGCCCGCGCGGCCGGACGGACGCGGCCAAATAACGGAAATTCATTGCGGAAAACCCTTTCTGAACGGGAAG
Source organism: Bradyrhizobium sp. Kon10 (assembly GCF_055807395.1). NCBI lineage: Bacteria > Pseudomonadati > Pseudomonadota > Alphaproteobacteria > Hyphomicrobiales > Nitrobacteraceae > Bradyrhizobium > Bradyrhizobium sp. Kon10. The sequence continues at coordinate 94,944 of NZ_JBVVOZ010000015.1, forward strand.
CGCCCGAACCGCTCCGAAGCGCCGAACCGAGCCGCCAGGCGCGGCTCTCTCCCCGTCAATTGAGGCGGATAAGTGACGGGCTCGGCGCTCGTGCGCGATTGCCCGCCTTCTTAACGCGGTCGACGAAAAGATCAATGCCGACAAGCGTGTTTGACCGCGCTGGCGCCAGCGCCCCATCAAATTCCCTGTGATAAGATTGAGGCCCGGCTGTCCTCGAATCAACGTGTACCAATGTTCATGTTCCAGCACCTGCTCGAGGGCCCCGGTGTGCGCCTCTGCGTCGTCGCCTTTGCTCTGGCCGCCGGGCTCGCAGCAAGCGGCGTGCGAGCCGAGGAAGCGCATGCCATCGCGATGCACGGCAAGCCGGCACTAGCGGCCGATTTCACCCACATGCCCTATGCCAATCCGGAAGCGCCCAAGGGCGGGCGGCTGACCTGGGGGCTGCTCGGCACCTTCGACAGCCTCAATCCCTTCATTGTGCGGGGATTGGCCGTGCAGCAGATGCGGGGCTACGTGGTCGAGAGCCTGCTTGCGCGCGGGCAGGATGAGCCGTTCACGCTCTATGGCCTCCTCGCCAGAACCGTCGAAACTGACGACGAGCGGAGTTATGTCACATTCCGCCTCGATCCCCGCGCCCGCTTCTCCGACGGCAAGCAGGTCACCGCCGAGGACGTGCTGTTTTCCTGGCAGCTTCTGCGCGACCACGGCCGCCCGAACCTTCGGCAATACTATGGCAAGGTCGTCAAGGCCGACGCGCCAGATCCCCTCACCGTCCGCTTCGACCTCGCGGGCGCCAATGACCGCGAATTGCCACTGATCCTCGGCCTGATGCCGATCCTGCCGAAACATGCTGTCGACGTCGCGACGTTCGAGGAGACGACGCTGACCGGGCCGATCGGCTCGGGCCCCTACCGGGTCACGGTGGTGAAGCCCGGCGCCAGCGTCACGCTGACCCGCAATCCCGATTATTGGGGCCGCGACCTCCCAGTCAATCGCGGGCTCTACAATTTCGACGAGATCAGGCTCGACTATTTTCGCGAGGCGAACGGCCAGTTTGAAGCCTTAAAGCGCGGCCTCTATGATTTCCGTGTCGAGAACGAGCCGCTGCGATGGCACGACGGCTATGATTTTCCCGCGGCAAAGAGCGGCGATGTGATCCGCGACACCATCAAGCCCGGCGTACCGCAGCCGTCGGAATTCCTGGTGTTCAACACGCGGCGGCCGATCTTCGCCGACATCCGCGTGCGCCAGGCGCTGACGCTGCTGTTCGATTTCGAACTGGTCAACCGCAGCTATTTCTTCGGACTCTATTCGCGCGTTGCCGGCTATTTCGCCGGTTCGGAGCTGTCAGCCTACGGCCGGCCTGCGGATGCAAGCGAGCGCGAACTGCTCAAACCCTTTGCCGCGCGGATGCCGCCCGACATCATGGACGGCAGCTATCGCCTCCCCGTCACCGACGGCTCAGGGCGCGACCGCACCACGCTACGCGCCGCGCTAAAGCTGTTGTCGGAGGCCGGCTACGATCTCGAGGGCACAGTGCTGCGCAACCGCGCGACCAAAGCCCCCCTCACTTTCGAGATATTGGTGACCACCCGCGACCAGGAGCGCATCGCGCTGGCGTTCCAGCGCGACCTCAAGCGCGCCGGCATCGAGCCGAGCGTGCGATCGGTCGATCCCGTGCAGTTCGACCAGCGCCGGCTGGGTTACGAGTTCGATATGATCCAGAACCGCTGGGACCAGTCGCTCTCGCCCGGCAACGAGCAATATTTCTATTGGGGCAGCGCAGCCGCGGACAATCCGGGTACCCGCAACTACATGGGCGCCAGGGATCCCGCGGTCGATGCCATGATCGCGGCCCTCTTGGAGGCCCGTGATCATACGGACTTCGTCTCGGCGGTGCGGGCGCTCGACCGTGCCCTGATCGCAGGCTTCTACACAATCCCCCTGTTTAACGTCTCCGAGCAATGGATCGCGCGCTGGAATCGGATAGAACGACCATCGACCACCGCGCTGTCCGGGTATCTGCCGGAGACCTGGTGGTCGAAGGGTCCGTCTCCAGCGAAGTGATGCCGTGAACCAGCCAGCCGTATCGCCGACGCTCGACACGTTGTTCCAGCGCACGCTGTCCCGGCAGCCGCATGCGCCCGCCTTGTTCGATCCCCTCAACAAGGCACGCATCACCGGACACCAGCCGCGGCGGCTGACCTATGCCGAGGCCGACACGGCGATCGAGGCACTGTCGGCGCATTTCGTCGAGTCGGGCCTGCCCGCCAATTCCGTCATCGCGATCCAGTTGCCGAGCACGGTCGAGTTCGTGCTGACGGTGCTCGCCGCCCACCGCGCCGGCCTCGTCGTCGCCGTGCTGCCCCTGCTCTGGCGGCATGCGGAACTGACCGCCGCGCTCAACCGCACCGCGGCGCGCGCCATCGTCACCATGAGCAAGCTCGATGGCGTCAGCTATTCCGACCTCGCCATGCATGCCGCGGCGGAAGCCTTCTCGATCCGCCACGTGTTCGGTTTCGGCCCCGACCTGCCCGAGGGCATGGCCTCGCTCGACGACGTCCTGGCGCGCCCGCCCGGTACCACGCGCGCCGTGATCCAGGACGGCCGCAAGGCGGCGATGATCTCCTTTGATGTCACGGCAGAGGGCTTTCGCCCGGTGCCGCGGCCGCATTTCAGCCTGATCGCCGGCGGCCTCGCGATGTCGCTCGAAGCCGACATCAAGCAGGGCGCGACCGTGATGGCGGCGTTCTCGCCGATGTCGTTCGCGGGCCTCGCCTCATCGCTTGCGGTGTGGCTGCTCTGCGGCGGCACGCTGGCGCTGCATCATCCCTTCGAGAGCGAGGTGCTGGAGCAGCAGATCAACGCGCATGAATGCGACGTGCTGATCGCCCCGGCGCAGCTCGCCTTGCGGCTTGGCGATTCGGATCTTGCAGCGCGGATGCCGACCTTGCGCAACGTCGTCGGTTTGTGGCGTGCGCCCGAGCAGGTGGCGGCGAGCGAGGCATGGATCGCTCCGCATGCGCCGCTCACCGACGTTTATCTGTTCGGCGAGGCCGGATTGTTCGGCGCCCGGCGCGGCGAGGACGGCATGCCTCTGACCGTGATGCCCGGGCCGCATGGCGCCCCGCGCGAGCAGTCCGGATCCTCGATTGCAGGCGACATTCTGCTGACGCCGAAGGGCACGCTCGGGCTGCGCGGGCCGATGGTGCCGATCGCGGCCTACGCTCCGCCACAGCCGGTTGGCGATACGCTGATTGCGCAACCGCCGCGCGACTATGTCGACACCGGCTATGCCGCGCGGATCGACCGTGCCAGCGGCGCGATCTGCATCACCGCGCCGCCCTCCGGCATCATGGCGGTTGGCGGCTACCGCTTCCTCTCCAACGACCTGCAGGAATGGGCACGCCGGCTCGGCCAGGGCGCGCTCTTGACCGCGCTGCCCGACCGGCTCTCGGGGCACCGGCTGGCTGGCCGGGCCCAGGACAATGCCCGCGCCCGCGAAGCGCTCAGTGAACTCGGGCTTAACCCCCTGATGGTCGAAGCTTTTCGCGACCGCTCCGGGCCGACTTGAGCACAGTTTCGGCCCATTCGTTGACGCAGCATTAAGGCGGCCAAACTACATTGCGCAGCATCGATTGCGTGATCAGAGTTTGTGATGTCCCAGGCGGGCCCGATCCTTTTTGTGTCCAATGCCGAGCGCCCCGCCTTCATTGCGGCGCTGGACGAGGCTCGACTCTTTCCCGTCGTCGATACCGATTGGGCCAGCGCCGCGCGCGCCGTCGAGCAGATGCAGCCGGCGGCCGTCCTTGCCGCGATGCATGGCGGGCACGAACCGCATATTGCGCTGCTTGCGAAGAAGATCGCGGATCAGCCGCTCTATCTGCCACTGATCGCCCTCGATGCACGGAGTACGCTGCCTCCCAATGCCCTGCCCTTCTCCTCACGCGACAATGCCGACGCCCTGATCGCACGGCTTCGCGCCGCGATGCGCGTGCGCACGCTGCATGCCACGGTGCTGCGCCGGCTGCCGGAGCTGAGGGTCGCGCCGCCGGACGCTGATCCCGTGCGCGATGCCACCGTACTCCTGGTCGGCCGCGGCGCGGCTTACCCCGCGCTCTCCGTCGCGCTCGGCGAACGCATGGGCGTCATCGGCGCACTCTCGATCGAGGCGGCGGCAAAGCATCTCAACTCCCGCGACATCGACGGCGTCGTGCTCGCCGAAGGTTTTAGCCCGCGCGTCACCGATGCCTTCCTCACGGTGCTCGCGGAAGATACGCGCTTCCGCAACCTGCCCGTTGTCGTCACCGCGCACCAGCTCGTACAAAGCTATGATTTGCCCAATCTCGAGCTGATCTCGGGCGAGCCTTCGAAGGTCGCCGCCAATGCGCTGCCCCTGATCCGCCAGCACGCAATGGAAGCGCAACTCAGCCGCACCCTGCGCTCGATCGATGCCGGCGGTTGGCTCGACCCGCGCAGCGGCCTGCTGACGGTCGAAGCCTTCGCGCGCGATTTTTCCAGGGCGGTCGAGCAGACACTTGGCCGCGGCGGCGGCCTGTCAGTGGCGCGCTTTGCCTTCGATCCCGGCAATCCTCGCGCGCAATTGGACGCCGCGCGGATCCTGAGCCGCCTGATGCGACAGATGGATTTCGGTGCCGCCCAGAAAGACGGCTCCGTGATCGTGGTGTTCGCCGAAACCGACTTCCGCACCGCTCATATGATCGCGCGCCGCTTGTCGGCGGTGATGCGGCATACCTCGAACGGCAAGCACGAGATGCGCAGCGATCCCGTCGTCAGCGTGGATTCGCTGTCACCTTCGGATACGGCGCGATCGCTGCTCGCGCGGCTGTCGGCGGATGCATCAAGGGCTGCGTCGTAACTTTCTTCGGCAAACTGCCGCAACAAAACATCGTCATTGCGAGTGCAGCGAAGCAATCCAGAATCTCCCCGCGGGCAACAGTCTGGATTTGCTTCGCTGCGCTCGCAATGACGTGGTGAGACCTGAAGCCTTACGCCGCCTTCTTGCTCTGCGCGAGGTGTGCCAGCTGGCGCATGATCTCGGTGGTGCCGGCGAGACGCTCTTCCGGCGTCTCCCAGTCCTGGAAAAACACCACCTTCATGTCGGGCCGCACCTTGGCCGCCTGGCCGTGGCTGCGGATGAACGACACCAGGCGGTCGGGATGCGCGAATGAACTGTCGCGGAAGGCGATGACGGCGCCCTTCGGGCCGGCATCGATCTTCTCGACATTGGCCTGGCGGCAGAATGCCTTGATCGCGGCGACCTTGAACAGATAGCGCACCTCGTCCGGCAGCACGCCGAAACGATCGCGCATCTCGGCGCCAAAATTCTCGATCTCTTCCTCGGTGTCGAGGTCGGCGAGACGCCGGTAGAGCGACAGCCGCACCGAGAGATCACCGACGTAATCCTCAGGAATGAGAACCGGCATGCCGATCGTGATCGTCGGCGACCAGCGGTCGGCGGCAGGCTCGGAGACGCCGGCCTTGAGGTTGACGATCGCCTCCTCCAGCATCGACTGGTAGAGCTCGAAGCCGACCTCCTTGATGTGGCCGGACTGCTGCTCGCCCAGGATATTGCCGGCGCCGCGGATGTCGAGGTCGTGCGAGGCGAGCTGGAAGCCCGCGCCGAGCGTCTCCAGCGATTGCAGTACGGTGAGGCGGCGTTCGGCCTGCGCCGTGATCTTCTGCTGCGCCGGCAACGTGAACAGCGCATAGGCGCGCAGCTTGGAGCGACCGACCCGGCCGCGGAGCTGATAAAGCTGGGCAAGGCCAAACATGTCGGCGCGATGCACGATCAGCGTGTTGGCGTTGGGGATGTCGAGCCCCGATTCCACGATGGTGGTCGACAGCAGGATGTCGAATTTGCCGTCGTAGAACGCGGTCATGATGTCCTCGATCACGGCGGGGGGCATCTGGCCGTGGGCGACCGCGACCTTCATCTCCGGCACGTTCTTGTCGAGGAAGTCCTTGACCTCGGCGAGGTCGTCGATGCGCGGCACCACGTAGAAGGCCTGGCCGCCACGATAGCGCTCGCGCAGCAGTGCCTCGCGGATCATCAGCGGATCATGCGGAGCGACGAAGGTGCGCACCGCTAGGCGGTCGACCGGCGGCGACGCAATGATCGAGAGCTCGCGGACGCCGGTGAGTGCAAGCTGGAGCGTACGCGGGATCGGTGTCGCCGACAGCGTCAGCACATGCACCTCGGAGCGCAGTGCCTTCAGCCGCTCCTTGTGGGTGACTCCAAAATGCTGCTCCTCGTCGACGATGACCAGGCCAAGGTCGCGGAACTTGATCGCCTTGCCGAGCAGCGCATGGGTCCCGACGACGATGTCGACCGAGCCGTCGGCGATGCCCTTCTTGACTTGGTTGAGCTGCTTGGTCGGAACCAGGCGGGAAGCCTGCTCGACCTGCACCGGGAAGCCGCGGAAGCGCTCGGTGAAGGTCTTGTGGTGCTGGCGGGCGAGCAGCGTGGTCGGCACCACCACGGCGACCTGCTTGCCTTCGAGCGCGACGGCGAACGCGGCGCGCAGCGCGACCTCAGTCTTGCCGAAACCGACGTCGCCGCAGATCAGCCGGTCCATGGGACGGCCGAGTTCGAGATCCTTGAGGGTGGATTCGATCGCCCCTAACTGGTCCTCGGTCTCGTCATAGGGGAAGCGCGCGCAGAACTCGTCATAGAGGCCGGGTTGCACCGGCAGCCTGGGCGCCTCATGCAAATGACGCTCGGCCGCGATCTTGATCAGCTCGCCCGCGATCTCGCGGATGCGGTTCTTGAGTTTCGCCTTGCGGGTCTGCCAGCCAGAGCCGCCGAGGCGGTCGAGCTCGACCGTGGTCTGGTCGGAGCCGTAGCGCGACAGCAGCTCGATGTTCTCGACCGGCAGGAACAGCTTGGCGTCGGCGGCATAATGCAGCTCAAGGCAGTCATGCGGCGCGCCGGCGACGTCGAGCGTCTGCAGGCCGATGAACCGCCCGATGCCGTGGTCGGCGTGGACGACGATGTCGCCGGCGGCAAGGCTCGTGATCTCCGAGATGAAATTGTCGAGCTTGCGGCTCGCCTTACGCGGCCGCACCAGGCGGTCGCCCAGAATGTCCTGCTCGCTGATGACGGCGATCTCGTCGGTCTCGAACCCGCTTTCGAGGCCGAGCACCGCGAGAATGGTCTCGTTGCGCGGCGTTGCCTGCACCGTCCGCCAGCTATTGACGCTGGTGGTGTGGGTCAACTTGTGGTCGCGCAGCATCGAGGTCATGCGGTCGCGCGAGCCTTCGCTCCACAGCGCGATCACGACCTTCTTGCGCTGGGCCTGCAAGGCCATTACGTGGCTGACCACGGACTCGAACACGTTGACGGTGGTGTCGTTACGCTCCGGCGCGAAGTCGCGGCCCTTGCGCGCACCGGCGTCCACGACGTTGGTGCCATCGGCCGGAACGGAAAACTGCGTCAGCCGCGCCAGCGGGACATCGCCGAGACGCTTGGCCCACTCGTCCTCAGTCAGATAGAGCCGGTCCGGCGGCAATGGCTTGTAGATGGCGCCGCCGCCTGGATGCTCCATCGCATCGCGGCGGGCCTGGTAATAATCGAGGATCTGCTTGAAGCGCTCGCGCACGGCGTCCTCGGCCTGCGGCTCGATCGCGACCGCGGCGCCTTGCAGGTAATCGAACAGCGTGTCCATCCGGTCCTGGAACAGCGGCAGCCAGTGCTCCATGCCGGGATGGCGGCGGCCCTCGCTGACGGCCTCGTAGAGCGCATCGTCGCGCTCGGGCGCGCCGAATTCGGCGACATAGCCCATCCGGAAGCGCCGGATGGTGTCGGTGACGAGCTGGAATTCCGAGATGGGCACGAGATCGAGCGAGCGCATGTCGAGCATCGTGCGCTGGGTCTCGGCGTCGAAGGAGCGGATCGATTCCAGGCTGTCGCCGAAAAAGTCAAAACGGACGGGCTGGTCGAGGCCGGCCGGAAACAGGTCCAATATGCCGCCGCGAACGGCATATTCGCCGGGCTCGCGCACGGTCGAGGAGCGGTTGTAGCCGTTGTGCTCGAGCCAGGCGACAATGGTATCCATCGGCACCACATTGCCGGGTGCGACCGACAGCGCCTGCGCGGCGACGAGATCGCGCGAAGGCACGCGCTGCACGACGGCGTTCACAGTGGTCAGCACGATCAGCGGCTTGTCGCTGCCGGTCAGCGAGGCGAGCCGCGCCAGCGTGGTCAGGCGTTGCGCCAGGATACCGCCATGGGGCGAGACACGGTCATAAGGCTGGCAGTCCCAGGCCGGGAATGTCAGCACCGGCAAATCGGGCGCGAAGAATTGCAGCGCGCGTTCGAGCTGCTGCATCCGCGGCCCGTCGCGGCAGACGACCGCAAGACTGACAGCCGGCTTCTTCGGCCGCGCGGCAATGGCGCGCGCGAGGTCCGAAATGACGAGGCCTTCGGCACCTTCGGCGACATTGGCAAGCGTCAGCGCACGGCCCGGCGTCAGCAACTCGGCGGGCGATTTCGAACCCGATTTCATAAATTGCCGTCCGCGATCGGAAACGCCTTGATGCGGGCAAACAGCGCGCCGGTGACGTCAGCCGGCAGCACCTTGTCGCCGATGATGGCGGCATAGAGATCGGGATCAGACTCCTCGAGCAGGCGCTCGAGCTCCTCGAGGTCGTTTTCGGACAAATTGCCGATCTCGGCGTCGGCAAAGCGGCCGAGAATCAAATCCATCTCGCGCGTGCCGCGGTGCCAGCAGCGGAACAGAATCCGCTTGCGGCGGTCGTCCAGCCCGCCACTTGATCGTGTCGTTCCCGTCATGTCTCGATTCCAGTCAAACGCCGAAAGCCCGGACGTGCCGGGCCGGCGTGATATAGCCACTCGGACCGCCGGTGTCAGCCCTTTGTTGCGACCCTCAGGGCACTCGATTTGTCATGGCCCGCCACGCGCGCGAGGGACCGCGAAAAAAGACGTGGATGCCTGGCATAAAGCCGGGCATGACGGGTCGAAACGATCCTAGATTCACCCTGATGCGCCCCAGCCTGCTCAATCCGCTGTTTGCTCCCGTGACCAGCCTGCCCGGCGTCGGTCCGAAGCAGGACAAGCTGCTGCGCTATCTGCTCAGCCGCGATGAGACACCGCGGCTGGTCGATCTCCTGCTGCATTTGCCGAGCCAGGTCATCGACCGCCGGGCGCGGCCGAAGATCCGCGATGCCGTCCAGGGAACCTTGGTGACGCTGGAGGTCACCGTCGACCGCCACCGCCCGCCCCCGCCGCGCAATGCGCGCGCGCCGTATCTGGTCTATGCCAGCGACGAGACCGGCGACGTCGTCCTGACGTTCTTCCGGGCCAAGCCCGGCTACGTCGAAAAGCTGCTGCCGATGGGCGAGAAGCGCTACGTCTCCGGCACGCTGCAAATGTACGACGGCATCCCGCAGATCGTGCATCCCGACCGGGTGCTGGACGCGGAGGCGATTTCAAAGCTCTCGGGCATCGATCCCGTCTATCCCTTGACCGAAGGCCTTGCACTCGGCTCGCTGCGTCGCGCGGTCGCACAGGCGCTGCAAAAACTGCCGGCCCTGCCGGAATGGATCAGCCCGGAGGTGCTGCGCCGCTGCAACTTCCCGCCGGTCGCGGAGGCCCTCACCCGGGTCCACCAGCCGGTCGAGCTCACGGACATCTTGCCTGATCAACCCTTCTGGTCGCGCCTGGCCTTCGACGAACTGCTCGCGGGGCAGCTCGCGCTGGCCCTGATCCGCGCGCAGCTGCGCCGCCCGGCCGGTGTGCGCAATGCCGGCGACGGGCATTTGCGCAACAAGATCATCGATGCTCTGCCCTACGCGCTGACGTCCTCCCAGCGCGAGGCGGCGGCGGCGATCGCCAACGATCTGCAACAACCCGTGCGGATGCTGCGCCTGCTGCAGGGCGATGTCGGCTCGGGCAAGACCGTGGTGGCGCTGCTTGCCGCGGCGGCCGTGGCCGAAGTCGGCAAGCAGGCCGCGCTGATGGCCCCGACCGAAATTCTGGCGCGCCAGCACATCAAGACCATCGCGCCGCTGGCGGAACGCGCCGGGATGCGGGTCGCGATCCTCACCGGGCGCGAAAAAGGCAAGGAGCGGCGCGACATCATCGATCGGCTCGCCACGGGCGAGATCGACCTGCTGGTCGGCACCCACGCGCTGATCCAGGACGACGTGATCTTCAGCGATCTCGCGCTTGCCGTGGTCGACGAGCAGCATCGTTTTGGCGTCCGCGAACGTCTTGCGCTGACGTCAAAAGGCCAAGCGGTTGATGTTCTCGTGCTGAGCGCTACACCGATTCCGCGCACGCTGGTGCTGACCTATTTCGGCGACATGGACATTTCCGAGCTGCGCGAAAAACCCGCCGGCCGCCAGCCGATTGAAACCCGCACCGTCTCGATGAGCCGCCTCAACGAAGTCACCGAGAGCATCGGCCGCGCGCTTCAAGCGGGCAAGCTGGTCTATTGGATCTGTCCGTTGGTCGAGGAGTCCGAGGCCGAGGGTACCGAGCACCTGACCAACGCGACGACACGTTTCGGCAGCCTGCAAAAACGTTTCGGCGATCGCGTCGGCCTGGTCCACGGCCAGATGAAAGGCACCGAGAAGGACCAGGTCATGGCGCAGTTCGCGGCCCACGAGATCGGGCTCCTGGTCGCGACCACCGTGGTCGAGGTCGGTGTCGACGTGCCGGCCGCGACCATCATGGTGATCGAGAACGCCGAGCGTTTTGGCCTGGCCCAGCTGCACCAGCTGCGCGGTCGCATCGGGCGCGGCTCGGAGGCCTCGACGTGCCTGCTGCTGTACTCGGAACCGCTCGGCGAGATGTCGAAGGCGCGGCTGAAAGTGATCCGCGAGACCACCGACGGTTTTCGCATCGCCGAGGAGGATCTCAAACTGCGCGGCGAAGGCGACGTGCTCGGCGTGCGCCAGAGTGGCCTGCCCGGCTACCGCATTGCGCGCTCCGAGATCCACGGCCAGCTGATCACGCAAGCCCGTGACGAGGCGCTGCGCATCATGAAGGACGACCCCAAGCTGAAGGGCGAACGTGGCGAGGCGCTACGCTGCCTGCTGTATCTGTACGAACGGGACGAAGCGATCCCGCTGATCGGGGCGGGTTAGCCCGCAGCTCTCTGACGTCCAACCTCATAGGCCGCCACATGCGCCCGGGCGAGATCCAGCAAGGGCGTGTCGATGCCGAGTGCACGGGCGCGATTGGCCATGTCGCCGAGGATGTGCTCCGCCCCGGTGATCGAGCCGCGCTCGACGTCGCGCAGCATCGAGGCCTTGAGCGGGGAGTCCAGGGTCGTGAACACCTTCCGGTCAAACTCGATGAACGGGGCGCGCGGCTCAAAGCCCGAAGCGGTCGCAACGGAAGCTCCGTAATAGGCTCCAAGCGCTCCCGCGCCGATGACGAGTACTCTCATACGAATCCCATTGGGGAGGAATTGCTTCCGCAGAAACAATAACAGATCGGCCACGCGCCGTCTCCTCCTCGTCATTGCGAGCGCAGCGGCGCGACGAAGCATTCCAGAATCCCTCCACGGTGAGACTCTGGATTGCTTCGCTGCGCTCGCAATGACGACGCGGGAAGAGTCTGGCACATAGCGATCAGGTGGACTCGCGGCGACGCCCCTTACCTGGCATGCGCGCGCATGAACCTGCCGTGCTCGGACTCGGTCGCATCATTGGCCGGAAACATGCATTCGAGCCGCAGCTCTTCCGCCGTCACCGTTTGTGGCGTTCCGACCGTCGTGATCATGGAGAAATAGTCCAGCCTCACGCCGTCCTTGACGAAACTGAGCGGGATCATAGGCATCGCATCGGAGGCCGACGGCGCGCGCCATTCCGGCTTCACGCCGGGGTATTGCGACAGTTCCTCCAGCAGCGCCTTCGTCGTCAGATCGACGACGTGTCCGACCGCCTCGCGATGTACCCGTGCGAGCAATCCACGGGCGGTCTGCGGCCAGTTCGCGATGAAGGGACGCATGCCGTCCGGATCGAACATCAGGTGCAGCAGGTTGCGGGGAGCGGGTCGTGCCGACATGTCGATGAAACAATTGAACAGCCCCGGTGCGGCCTCGTTGGTCATCAGCACGTTCCAGTGGCGGTCCATAACGATGGCCGGAAACGGCTCGTGCTGACGCAGCATGCGGCGCAAGGCGCGATTGATGCTTGCCATGGCTGGCGTATCGAGCGCGGGATCGGAATAGGACGGCGCGTAGCCGGCGGCCAGCAGCAGCTCGTTTCGCTCGCGCAACGGGACGTCGAGGGCTTGCGCAAGGTCGAGCAGCATCTGGCGGCTCGGAACGCTGCGGCCACTCTCGACAAAACTGATGTGCTTCTGGGAGACGCCGGCATCGAACGACAGATCGAGCTGCGTCTTGGCGCGAATGTCCCGCCATTGCCGCAGCAGCGCGCCCGCAGAGCTGGCTCTCGTCTTGAGCTCACTGGCCGCAGCCTTCATCTCGACCGATCCTTGTTGTCGGAGCGCAATCTGCGCTTTTGGGCGGCGGAGGTGCCCCGGCGTCGGCGAGGCAGCTCCGCCGCCCGATGGGGGCAGAACGACGGTATCACCCGAAGGCCACCGGCCCCACGGCACCGACCCAGCGACGCACCCTCGTGTCGTCCTTCTCGTCCATGTAGAAAAAATGGGTCATCGTGGGATGCACCGTCGCCGCCGATCGGTCATCGGGGGTCATGTCGACGATGCCACAGAACACTTTGAGGGAGCCGGCATCCCAATATTCGGTGACGTGATGCAGGGCGGTGAACCCGGTATCGATGAAGGCCTTCAGATTGGCGCGGATCGCTTCGCGGCCTTTCCAGTCTGCCACGCCGAGGTTGCAGACGGCATCCTCGGCAAAACAGTCAAAGCCCTTTCCGAACGTCTTGTCGTCGATCTCTTTCCACATATCGAGAAGCCATTGCGGCGGCTCTCTCCTGGTAAACATGACTTGCATATCGCTCTCCTGATGCGGTGACACATGCGCCGGAAGGCTTCATCGAATGCTCCGCGGCGGTGGACGACCAGGACAGTAGTCGGACGGCGACTTGGCTCAATTACATCAGAGGTAATAAAGCGGGCATCGCGCCTCGACAGAGGCGGTGCCCTGATGTGGGAGCAGCTAGCCCTTCTTCTTGACGCTTTTTTCCGCAAACGCCTTCATCAGGTCGGTATCGATCCCGTCGCCCGTTGCGTGTTCAGCCAGATGCTCGAACCATCTCGCAAAACCCTCATAGATCTGGCTGGCCGGATGATCGGGCCCGAGGAAGCCGGAAATCTCCCGCATTTCCGCGACCCAGCGATAGGCCTTCGGGATCATGTCGGGCAACGCGACTTCGAGGCGCGCCAAAATTGCGGGTTGGCTCAGCGCGAGCTCGTTGCGGAGCGCGTCCGCTGCACCGGCTTTGGTGGCCGCGATCACCATCGCCGAGCCGATCCCGGCCAAGCCCTTGACGATGCCGGCGTAGGACATCTTGAGCGCGGACGCCGCGCCGACCGGACCTTCGACGATGCGTACGTCGAGGCCCAGGTCTTTCAGCACGGCAACGTCCCTGGCGTGCTCGCCGGACATATAGAATGCCGGACTCTTGCCGCCGGGCTGCGGCGGGAAGCCGATGATGCCGGCATCGACGAACGGCGCCTGCGCCGAGCCAATGATCTCCTCGATCCGCAGCACGGTGTCGACATTGACCGCGTTGCAGTCGACCACGACCGGCTTCTTCTCGCGCCGGACGATCAGGGAGGCCAGCCGCTCAGCCAGCGCAACCGCCTCGCCCGGCGGCACGATCGAAAGGATGATGTCAGCGTCTGCGATCGCCTCGTCCTCGGCGCCAATCATGCCGGCATCCGCCGCCCGTTTCAGCGTCGCCTCGCTCCGCCCCCTGAGCGACGTGAGCACGCGCGCGCCGTTCTCGTTGAGGCGGCGGGCGACCGCACTGCCCATGGCACCGGGCGCGAGGATCGCTATGGTTGGGGACATCGCAAACTCCAGTTCGAAAGCCGAGCCGTGCGCTCAGGTCGAGTGGAATCATAGCAGAGGACGGACGCGCCTGCGTGAACGCGGCCATCCCGCGGGGGAATGGCCCTACTCCGCCTTCGCAGGCTGGAGTGTAGAGGCCTGGGCAATACGCGCGGCGTTCGCCATGCCGGCGAGGGCCGCCGCCTTCTTCGGATCGGGCGCCGACCCCGGCTGCACCACGCCGGCCGACATGATCAGCGTCGCGGCGTCCTCGGTGCTCATGTCGACCTCGACGATCTTGCTCTTCGGCACGTAGAAGAAAAAGCCGGTGGTCGGGTTCGGCGAGCACGGCAGAAACACCGAGACATGCTCCTCCTGCCCCGGCAGGCTGCGCGCGACGTCCTCGTTGGGTGCCTGCGAGATCAGCACGATCGACCACATGCCCGGCGATGGAAACTCGACCAGGCCTACTCTGCGAAAGCTCGAGCCCTTGCCCGAAAACAGCGTTTCGAACACCTGCTTCAGGCCACGGTAGACGGCGCGCACCGCCGGAATACGGCCGACGAAAGTCTCGCCGAGATCGACCAAGGTGCGGCCGATCAAATTGGCGGTCAGGAAGCCCAGCAGTGTCAGCGCGAAAACTGCGACAATCAGACCCCAGCCGGGAACAACGTAGGGCATATAGGTTTCGGGCCGATAGGCCAGCGGCACGAACGGCCGCACCACGCCATCGACCCAGGTGACGAACCACCAGACCAGATACAGGGTGATCGCGATCGGCCCGGTCACCACGAGGCCAGTCAGGAAATAGTTGCGGAAACGGCCGATCAGGCCGGTATGCGGTTCCGGGGCCGCATCCACAGGCGCAGGCGTGTCGTCGCGGGTGGTCATTCGGGTTCCAGGTCGGTCGCTTCGTTCAAGCTAGGGTCTTCTAGCAGGTTTTTGAAGACCACCTAGCGTCCCGGCCCGTTCCCTTTCGCCTATTCCACCGTCACCGATTTGGCGAGATTGCGCGGCTGGTCGACATCGGTGCCCATCACCACCGCCGTATGGTAGGCGAGGAGCTGAACCGGGACGGCATAGACCATTGGGGTGAAGGCGGCCGCCATGTCGGGCATGACGATGGTGACGAGCGACTCCACCGTTGCCTCTGCCGCGCCCTTCGCGTCCGTCATCAGGATGATGTTGCCGCCGCGCGCGGCGACCTCCTGCATGTTGGACACCGTCTTCTCGAACACCTGGTCATAGGGCGCGATGACGACGACCGGCATGGTCTCGTCGATCAGCGCGATCGGCCCGTGCTTGAGCTCGCCGGCGGCATAGCCCTCGGCATGGATATAGGAGATCTCCTTCAGCTTCAGCGCGCCTTCGAGCGCAAGCGGAAAGCTGGTGCCGCGGCCGAGATAGAGCACATCGCGGGACTTGGCGATCCTGTGCGCCAGCTTTTCGATCTGGAGCTCGGTGGTCAGCGCATCGGCCATCAGACGCGGAATCTCGACCAGGCCGTGAACCAGCTTGGTCTCGTCCTCGTCGGACAATTCGCCGCGGGCCTTGCCGGCCGCGATCGCAAGGTTTGCGAGCACCATCAGCTGGCAGGTGAAGGCTTTGGTCGATGCGACGCCGATCTCCGGCCCGGCCAGCGTTGGCATCACGGTCTCGCTCTCGCGTGCGATCGTCGAAGTCGGCACGTTGACGACGGCAATGGTGTGCGCGCCCTCGGCTTTGGCATAACGCAGCGCGGCCAGGGTGTCGGCGGTCTCGCCGGATTGCGAGATGAAGATCGCCAGATCGCCCTTGCGCAACGGCGCTTCGCGGTAGCGGAATTCGGAGGCGACATCGACCTCGACCGGCACCCGCGCAAAACGCTCGAACCAGTATTTTGCGACGATGCCGGCGTAGCTGGCGGTGCCGCAGGCCGTGATATTGATGCGCTGGATGTCCTTGAAGTCGAACGGCAGCTTGACCGGCAGCGAGACGCGCTCGGTTGCCATGTCGACATAGCGCGCCAGCGTGTGGCCGACCACCTCCGGCTGCTCGTGGATTTCCTTCGCCATGAAGTGGCGATAATTGGCCTTGTCGACCAGCGAGGTCGAAGCTGCGTGCTTGATCTTGTCGCGCTGGACGGCATGGCCGTCCTTGTCGAAAATCGCAGCGCTCGTGTGGGTCAGGACGACCCAGTCGCCGTCCTCGAGATAGCTGATCGTGTCGGTAAACGGGCCGAGCGCGATGGCGTCGGAGCCGAGATACATCTCGCCGTCGCCATAGCCGATCGCGAGCGGGGGCCCATTGCGAGCGCCGATCATGAGATCGTCGTCGCCGGCGAAGATGAAGCCGAGCGCGAAGGCGCCGCGCAGCCGCGCCAGCGTGAGCTTCACCGCTTCCACCGGCTTGTTGCCGCGCGTCAAGAGATCGTCGACCAGGTGCAGAACGATTTCGGTGTCGGTCTGGGTGTGGAACACCGTGCCCTTGTGCTCGAGCTCCTCGCGCAGTTCGCGGAAATTCTCGATGATGCCGTTGTGGACGACGGCGACGCGCTCGGTTGCGTGCGGATGCGCGTTGTTGACGGTCGGCTTGCCGTGCGTGGCCCAGCGGGTGTGACCGATGCCGGTCGTGCCCTTCAGCGGCTCGGCCTCCAGCCGCTTCTCCAGATTCTTCAGCTTGCCCTCGGCACGGCGGCGCTCGATATGCCTGCCTTCGAGCGTGGCGACGCCGGCGGAATCGTAGCCGCGATACTCAAGACGTTTGAGCGAATCCACCAATTGCTCTGCAACCGGCTCGCGCCCGAGAATGCCGACAATCCCGCACATGCGGATCAATATCCCCCAAATCGTCGAAAAATCGCCTAAACGACGCGCTCGGTTTTTAGCGAAGTTCCTAAGGAACCAGATACTCAATAATTATGACGGATTACGACAGCATCGGTGACGGCACGCCTTCACGTGCGTCGATGTGGCCGGCCTTTAACCGCGCGCGTTAACTCGTTGTCAACAAGTTTGGCCAACGATTCACGCCCGGGAGATCAAGGCCATGAAAGCCTCATCCGACCGCAAAGGTCTGTCATCGATGTCCGTGCGCGCCAGCGAGACCACGGGCACGCACCTTGCACATTGGCCACCGCCGCAGCGCGGCAACGAAAGCAAGCCCGTCTTCGTCAAGCATGCGGCCGGCGAGCCCGCGAAACGTGCCAAGCCGCGCGGCTGGCGCCTCACGCGCGCGATCTTCTCCGAATTCGCCGACGACGAATAACGCCGCTCACGCCTCCGGCTTCTTTTCGCTCTTCTTGCCGCCCGTCTTCATCTCGCGGTAGCGCGCAGCGCCGCCTTCTCGGATGGTCTGCTGGTTGCGCTCCAGCGCCATCGCATCGTCGGGCACGTCGCGCGTGATCACCGAGCCCGAGCCGATATAGGCGCCCTTGCCGATTTTCACCGGCGCGACAAGCGAAGAGTTGGTGCCGATGAAGGCGCCCTCGCCGATGATGGTCTTGTGCTTCTTGAAGCCATCATAGTTGCAGGTGATGGTGCCGGCGCCGATGTTGGAATTGGCGCCGATCGTGGCGTCACCGATGTAGGAGAGATGGTTGACCTTGACGCCGGCCTCCAGCGTCGCGGCCTTGGTCTCCACAAAATTGCCGATGCGCGCGCCATCGCCGAGCGTGGTGCCGGGCCTCAACCGCGCATAGGGACCGATCGAGACGTTCTTGCCGAGCGTGGTCTGCACAATGTGCGAGAAGGAGTGGATCACCGCGCCGTCGGCAATCGACACGCCGGGGCCGATCACCACGAATGGCTCGATGGTCACGTCCTTGCCGAATACGGTGTCAGCGGCGAGATAGACGGTCTCCGGCGCGACCAGCGTGACGCCGGCCTCCATCGCGGCCTTGCGCAGCCGCCCCTGCATCACCGCTTCCGCTTCCGCAAGCTGCGCCTTGGTGTTGATGCCGCGTACTTCGTCCTCACTGGTCTCGATCACCACGGACTCCCATCCCTGTTCGCGGACGATTTCGACCGCGTCCGTCAGATAATACTCGCCCTTCGAATTGATATTGCCGATTTTGTCCAGGATCGCGAGTGCACGGCGCCCGTCGATCGCCATCACGCCGGCATTGCACAGATTGATCTTGCGCTCTTCGGGGCTGGCGTCGGCCTGCTCGCGGATCGCGACCAGGCGATTGCCCTCGACGATGAAGCGGCCGTAGCCGGTAGGATCTGCGGCGCGAAAACCCAGCGCGGCGATGGCCGCGCCTTTGGCGAGCGGCGCGCGCAGCCGTCCGAACGTCTCGGCCGAGATCAGCGGCGTGTCGCCGAACGCGATCAGGAGATCATCCACGCCCCGCAAGATGGCTTCGCGCGCCGCCAGCACTGCATGCGCGGTGCCGAGCCGATCGGACTGCACGAAGATCAGGGCGTCGGGGCGAATCCGCCTGGCCGCGTCCGTCACCGCGTGATGGTCGGGACCGATCACCACAGCGAGCGTGGCGCCGGTTCCCTGCGGCGCGGCGGCGAGCACATGGGCCAGCAGGCTCTCGCCTGCGACCGGATGCAGCACTTTCGGCAGGCGTGAGCGCATGCGCGTGCCTTCACCGGCGGCGAGCACGATCGTGAGGCTGGAGCGGGCGGTCATCAAAATCCTGTCAGATGCGGCCGAATCGATCTGCGGCGGCAGGGCGTGCCGTCATGAGCTATCGCCTTGCTACCCCCGCAAACGCCCGGAGTTCAAGTGCGGGACGCTTTTCCTGTTAATGTTCCCTGATTGATTCGGGGAAGCCAGACAGGGCTGGGCACTTAAAACTTCATGGCGAAAGATTCCGACCCACTGGCGGACGCCTTCGGCACCAAGGAGACCGGCGGGCTGTTCTCCGGACTTTTGGCCGAGGAAAGCACGTTCAACCGCGGCATGATGTGGCGGCTGGGCTCGTGGGCCGTGGCGGCCGTGGGCGCCGTCGTGCTCGCCGTCCTGGCCAACCAGGCCCAGCTCGGCTGGCGACGCGACCAGGTCGCCTCGCTCGATCTGTCCCGCCAGGCCGACCGGCTGCAGATCCTGACGAAGGAGAGCCAGAACGAAGCGCGTCGCCTGGCCTCCGCCATCGAGACGTTGAACAGTGATCGCGACCGGCTCTATTCCCGCGTCACCGTGCTGGAGCAAGGGCTGGAGTCCGTGACCGGCGCCATCGCCAAGCAGACCCCCACATTGCCGCAGGCGCCCGCCTCGAAGCCGCAGGACGCGCCGATGGCCGCCGCGCCGCCGGCGGCGTCCGCACCGGAGGTCGCGCCGGTCACCTCCACGGCAGCATCGCTGGTCGACAGACCGCGCGCGGGTGCCGCCAGAGACCCCAAGGAAAGCCAGAAGGATACCTCGAAGGAAATTTCGAAGGACACTTCGAAAGAAGTTGCGAAGGACCAGCCAAGCCTGCCGCCGCGGACCGCCGCTGCGGCCTCGCTCGTACCGCAATCGCCGGCGACGACCTCGGCCCAGCCGATGCTTCCGCTGGTGCCATCAAAGTCGATGATGGCGCCGCCCGATCCTGCTGCATCGAAATTGATTCAGGCCGAGACAACTGAGAAGGCGGCAGAAAACAAGCCCGAGCCCGCCCCCGCCCCGACCGAAGTCGCGGCAGCATCGGCCAAGCCACCGGAAGCAGCCGAGAGCGAGGCTCCTGCGATCGCGGTTCAGCAGACGCGCTTCGCGATCGATCTCGGCGGCGCGAACTCGATCGACGGCCTGCGCGCGCTGTGGCGCGGGCTCAGCAAGTCGAACCCGGAGATCGCAGTGCTGCGGCCGATCATCATGATCAAGGAAGGCAACACCGGACTGGGCATGCAGCTTCGCCTAGGCGCCGGTCCGCTCATCAACGCCGCCGCCGCCGCAAAGCTCTGCGCAGGTCTCGCCGAGAACGACCGGCACTGCGAGACGACCGTGTTCGACGGCCAGCGGCTGTCGATGCGCGGCGGCTCGGAAAAACCGGACAGGGGATCGGAGAAGAACACCGAGAAGAGCCAGGACGCCGTGCCCCAAGCCGATACCGCGCCTGCCCCCGCAGTCAAGCCCGACAAGCACCGCCGCAGCTATTCCTCGAAGCGCAGCTCAAAGCGCGAGGAGCCCGCGCCGGCACCTGCGCCACAGCCGGCCGCTCAGGCCAAGCCTGAGACGACGTCGGCGAGTTCGACCATATCGTCGTTCTTCAGACGGTAGGATTGTCAGGGATTGTGATCTGCTCGCCGCAGCCTATCGCCTGAGACTGCGCCGCTCAAAAAGTGGCCGCCAACTGGCTGATCTTGATGACCGCATTGGGCACAAAAAATCCGCCCGACACTGTTGCCCGCTCTCCCCTTCCCGACCATATTGCCCCCATGAAGAAAAAGCCCTTTCGCCTCACGCCCTACCAGGTGCAGTTCCTGATCGTGGTGGGTTTCGTCACCGTCGGCTGGGCGCTTTACGTGCGCTATTTCGCGGTCGAGTTCTCGCAAGTGGCGCTCGCGTGCGATGCCGGCTTGCAGACCCTGATCTGCAAGGCGCGCGCGGTCTCCACGTCGCTGTTCAAGAATTCGGTGTTCGGCATCGTCGCGCTTGTGATCGCGACGCTGAACCTGATGCGGCCTTCGATCGTGCTCTTGACCCTGGGCGTGATCGCCGCCGGCCTCGGCATCGTGCTCTACAACATCGTGCTGGCGGGGCTGGCGATCGGCCTGCTCATCCTTGGCTTTGCGCGGCCCGCGCCCGCCACAGCGTGAGCGCGAACAACAGGTAGATCGCGCAGGTCCAGAGCGACTGCCAATTCTCGCGACCTTCGTTCAGAAGCGTATAGGCTGCACACAGCGCCAGCAGCCCGGCGAATGCAGCCTCCGCGATCGGACGCACGCCGATCTGGGCGCGGTTAAGCATCAGAAGCGCGAACGGCACCACCGCCATCGTCAGCGAGGCATAGGGGAAGTCGCGGTAGCGCGGATCGAATACGAATCCGAGCGCGGTCTCGGCCGCGATCACGGCCGTCACCGCCAGCGTCAGGCCGAGCACGGCCGTGAGCTTCGACCATTTCCGTTCCTCGCGCGGACCGAGAATATCGAGGAAGGTCGGCAGGCTGCGGCCAATCACCAGCGCCTGCGCGCAGAAGATCGGCGACAGGATGCCGGCGGCGAGCAGCAGGCCCCATTGCAGCCAGCCGCCCCAGCCATAGCTCTCATAAAACATCTTGTCGGCGGCGATCCCGAGCAGGATGCCGGCCGACGTCGCGGAGATGCCGACGCCGAGCCAGGCCGAGAAGCGCGGCGTCCAGGGCCTGCGCCGCAGCGTGAGGCCGGCGACCGCGAACACCAGCACGCTTAACCCCATGCCGGCGCCCATGTACCATTTCCAGAACGGGAAATTGCTGATCGGCTCGCCCGGCGGATATTTCAGCTGTCGGCGCACGGAATCAATCAGGCCCCAATAGCCGCCGACGGTGCCTTCGAGCCGGCGCTTCCACGGCTGGTCATAGGCCTCGATCAGATTGACGCGAAATTTCTGCGCCTTTGCAAGGCCGAGGATCTCCGAGACCACGCGTGCCTGGTTGGTGCGGGACGGCAGCGCGCCGTCGCGCATGCGGCCTTCGCTCGGCCAGCCGGTCTCGCCGATCAAGATCTCCTTGCCGGGAAACGCGACAGCCATCCGCTCGCGGATCGACTCGACATGGGCGGCAGCGAATTTCGCCCGCACCGGCATGTCTTCCCAATAAGGCAGGATGTGAATCGTGACGAAGTCGACGGCGTCGTAGACCTCGCGGTTCTTCAGCCAGTATTCCCACACGTCGGCATAGGTGACGGGCACGGTGACCTGCGCCTTCACCGAGCGGATGATGGCCGTGAGATCGGACGTCGTCATCTCGCCGCGCAGCAACACCTCGTTGCCGACGACGAGCGCGGAGATGGTGCCGGGGAATTCCTTGGTGAGGCGGACGGCGGTCGCCACTTGCGCAAAATTCTTGGCGCGGTTGCTGCCGAGCCAGATGCCCTGGATCACCTTCAGCCCGCCGATCTTCGTCGCGACCGCCGGCACCTGGTCGAGCCCGTTCTCGATCGAATAGGTGCGCACACAGTCGGTGATCTGCTTGAGCTGGCGCAGATCCTGCTCGAGCTGGTCGGCCTCGATATGGGTCCATTCGTTCAGCGGCGTCTGATCGCCGCGGAACGGCGCATAGGAGACGCATTGGACCTTGTCATTGGGATCGATCGGCGCGCGCGCGAGGGTGATCGGCGTGGCCAGCCACCACCACACGGCAGCAATCGTACAGAGGGAGACGAGCAGGAGCGCCAATGGCGTACGAAGTGAAATCGGTTCCGTCCTCCGCGAAGGGCCCGTCGATTACCTGCTCGCACGCCATCTGCCAAGGGGGGACGGTGCGATGGATCCTTCGCTCCCCCGGGGAATTGGCCTGCGGCCGTTCGACCGAGGCTCAGGACGGTGACTTTGCTGGACAAAAATCCAAATACAGGCCATCAGATTTTGCGGGACTTTTCCGCCGCATTGGAGACCCATTTGGACGCCATCACCATTGCGTCCGCGATGTCCTCCGCGCGGGCGGTCAGCTGAGACATTGGGGAATTCATGCGGCGACGGGTGTTCGAGTTACGAAATGCGGCCCTGCGGCAGTTCGCCGCCATCTTGGCCGTGTCCTCCGTGGTTTTCCTGACCGGCCTCGGTGGCGCCTCCGCCCAGAGCGGCTCGCCGGCCCCCGACCAGGGCAAGGCCGCGACCCAGCCCGCCGACGCCGCCAAGGATGCGGCCCAGAACCAGCGCCGCACCGACGAGTTCGCGGAAGCCGCCCAAGTCATCAACGGTCCCGCCGGTAACCCGGAATGCGTCTGGCTCGGCCGGCGCGTGGTGCGGCTGATGTGGCGGGATGACCTCGATACCGCCTTCCGCCACCTCGATCTCTACGACCGCTTCGGCTGCCCCGGCGGCCACATCCAGGCGGCGTTTCGCTGCCTGACCCGCTTCGGCGCCCAGATCGATCCGAAGGTCGCCGAGACCCTGGACAGCCGTGTGCACGCTTGCTGGATCAACCCGGCCTCCCAGCCGCAGCAGGCGGCGGCCGCGGCCTCCCAACCGGCGGCGCCGACCGCCGGCAGCGCGCAGCCGCAGCCGGCCGCAAGCCCGTCACCCGCGGCCAGCCCCTCGCCCGCGCCCCAGAAATAGCCGCGATCGTTTCAGCCTTCGTTCAGGAACGATCGGCGATAGCGATTGTTGGCACTGCCGCGCTTCTGTGAAAAAGGCGTGCCCTCGTATGGACATGAGGGCATGACAGTTGTGAAACCGCGCGGCAGAGATATGCTCCACTTGCCGCGGACTTGGTCGGATCTCGGGGTCGGATCCGCTTCCCTGCCATTTCAGCCCCGTTTGGTTTAGCCGCGATGCGCGTTGTCGCCGCCGTTCTGTTGCTTGTGTCCGTGCTTCACGCCGGCATCTGGGGAGTCATGCGCGACAGGGAACCCGCGCCCGACTTCAGGGGCCTGTTGCCCAGCCTGTCTTATACGCCGTTCGAGCCGGGACATGTTGTCGACGACAATGTCGACCCCGACAAGATTCGTGCCGATCTGAAAAAGCTCTCGACCCTCACGCGTGCCATCCGATCTTACTCCGCGACGGAAGGCAACGAACTGGTGCCGCCGATCGCCGCCGAGTTCGGGCTCAAGGTCACGGTCGGCGCCTGGATCGGCAAGGACCCGGACCGCAACGAGCGGGAGATCAAGGCCGCCATCGAACTCGCCCGCAAGAACAGCAACGTTAACGGGCTCGTCGTCGGCAACGAAGTGATCTACCGCGGCGAGCAGAAGGTCGAAGACCTCATCGAGATGATCAAGAGGGTGAAGAGCGCGGTCCGCGTGCCCGTCACCACCGGCGAGATCTGGAACATCTGGCGCGACAATCCCGACCTCGCCTCCAACGTCGATTTCATCGCCGCCCACGTACTGCCCTACTGGGAAAACTTCCGCTCGGACCAGGCCGTCGACCAAGCGGTCGACCGCTACAATTTGTTGCGCAACCTGTTCCCCGGCAAGCGCATCGTGATCGCCGAGTTCGGCTGGCCGAGCGCGGGCTATAATTTACGCAACGCCGACCCCGGCCCGTTCCAGCAGGCGCTGACCTTGCGCAACTTCGTCAGCCGTGCCGAAGGCCTCGGCATGGAGTACAACATCGTCGAAGCCATCGATCAGCCCTGGAAGTATTTCGAAGGCGGCGTCGGTCCGTACTGGGGCATCCTCAACGCCAACCGTGAGCCGAAATTCGCCTGGACCGGCCCGGTCGAGAATCTCGACTACTGGAAGCTGATGGGAATAGCACTTCTGGTCGGCATCCTGCTGTCGCTGCCGATCCTGCGGCTGCAGCAGCCGACCGCGCGGCAGGCGTTTCTGCTGTCGGCTGCCGCGAACGGTGTCGGCGCCTGGGCCGCCACCGTGTTCGCGTTCTGGAACGGGCATTATTTCATCTTCGGCTCGGCGTTTGCGCTGACGCTCGGCATGATTCTTCTTGTTCCCCTCGTCCTGATCGCGATGGCGCGCATCGACGAGATCGCAGCCGTCGCGTTCGGCCGGCCGCCGCAACGGCTGCTGACCAAGGGCAAGCCGGTCGACAACGTCGCGGAGACCTACTTCCCAAAAGTCTCGATCCACATCCCGGCATATTTCGAGCCGGTCGAGATGCTCAAGCAGACGCTCGATGCGTTGTCGCGGCTCGACTATCCGAACTACGAATGCGTCGTCATCATCAACAACACGCCTGATCCCGCCTTCTGGCAGCCGATCCAGGACCATTGCCGCGCGCTCGGCGAACGCTTCAAGTTCATCAACGCCGAGAAGGTGAAGGGTTTTAAAGCCGGCGCTCTGCGGATTGCGATGGATCGGACCGCTGCGGACGCCGAGATCATCGGCATTCTCGATGCCGACTATGTCGTCGATCCCGATTGGCTGAAGGACCTCGTGCCGGCCTTCGCCGACCCGCGCGTTGGCCTGGTGCAGGCGCCGCAGGAGCATCGCGACGGCGATCTGTCGATCATGCACTACATCATGAACGGCGAGTATGCCGGCTTCTTCGACATCGGCATGGTTCAGCGCAACGAGGTCAGCGCCATCATCGTGCACGGCACGATGTGCCTGATCCGCCGCGCCGCGATGGACATGGCCGGCGGCTGGTCGAGCGACACGATCTGCGAGGACAGTGATCTCGGCCTCGCGATCCAGGAGCTCGGCTGGGTGACCCACTACACCAACCACCGCTACGGCCGTGGCCTGCTCCCCGACACCTACGAGGCCTTCAAGAAGCAGCGTCACCGCTGGGCCTATGGCGGCCTCCAGATCGTGAAGAAGCACTGGCGGCGCTTCCTGCCCGGCGCAAGCCGGCTGACGCCCGACCAGAGGCGCGAATACGGTTTAGGCTGGTTGAACTGGCTCGGGGCCGAAAGCCTCGGTGTGGTCGTGGCGCTGCTCAACCTCGTCTGGGTGCCGATCGTCGCCTTTGCCGACATCGCCATCCCGGACAAAATTTTGACCTTGCCGATCATCGCCGCCTTCATCGTCTCGCTGGCGCACTTCCTGTCGATGTACCGCGCGCGCGTTGCGATCAAACCCGGCCAGATGCTGGGCGCCATGATCGCGGCGATGAGCGTGCAGTGGACCGTGTCGCGCGCGGTCGCCCAAGGCCTGATCACCGAGCACATTGCGTTCGCGCGCACCTCCAAGGGCGGGCTGTCGCGGATGTCGATCGAGTTCCAGGCATTCTGGGAAGCGGTGATCGGCGCCCTGCTCCTGATCGGCGCCGGCGTGCTGATTGCGTCGAACAGTTTCCGCCAGATCACCGAGATCTACATTTTCGCAGGCGTCCTGGTGCTGCAAAGCCTGCCGTTCCTGGCCGCGGTCGCCATCGCGATCCTCGAGCTCAGCCGCATCAACTCGTTCCAGTTCTGGCGCGACAGCGCGATCCGCAGCGCCGAGCTGATCGGGCTCCGCCCGGTGGCGCTGCCGACCCCTGCCGGCAACCCGCAGCCGGTGCCGAGCGAGGTGCGGCGGGAGGCGAATTGACGCGCCAATCGCCGGCCAAGGCCGCGTGATGAAAAGTCAGGTGGCCTTCGGCGTAGATGCGGGTGGTCAATCGGGATGAAAATCCTGCTCTAAGCGACGGAAAAATTGTCCGAATCCCCGTCTCTGCCGCCATCTTCGGCAGCCTCCTGCGCTATTGACCTCAGCGCCCCGTCCCCCTACACAGCGCGAGCCGAAAGCATGATCCGGCAAGACATGCTTTTCGAAATGACCGAAGACGATGGCCATCAATCTCGAAGCCATCCAGCGGCCATGGGAGCGCGTAGCTCAGCCGGTAGAGCACGTGACTTTTAATCACGGGGTCCTGGGTTCGAGCCCCAGCGCGCTCACCAAACACCAAGCGCTTAGCCGGAAAACCACCTCCAACCTCTGTGTCGGTACTGCATGGGCAAATCGATTGCCGCGACCTCTGTCAACTTGCCGACCGTTGCCGTCTGCACCTTGACCCGTGATGGGACGATCTTAACCTTTGTTGACGTTGCGTCGGACTATAGTTGATAGGATGGCGATGCTCGGGGGCATGGGAAGCATATGGTTGACCGTCTGAAGGACGCTCTGGAGCATCTTGAAACTCCAATCTGTCTCGACTGCCATGTCGGGATGCGCTGGTTCCGCTCTGAGCTGGTCGCGGATAACCCGATCTCAAGGATCGCGCATCTTTTCGTCTGCCCAAACTGCAAGCGTGCGGAGCGGACAGACACGAAATTCACTCCCGCCGGCGTGCCGTCTGCAAAAGCTTCTGCCCCGCGTTTTCGCGGCGTGGCATCCGAAATCGGTGGCATAGCCAGTCGGGCTGTCTGACCGAAGCGGCTGGGCGCCTAGCGCCGACACAAACTCCAGTGATTTGCCCGACTTATCTTCAGCTTTCCGGAGCTGCAGCCGGCACACTCAGCGGAGCTCCTCCAACCGAGACGGGCCCTACGGATTTCAATTGCCGGGCCATCCGTTTGCGCATCGCCGCGGAAATTCCATAGCGTGCATGCGCTCTTCGGACGGAGGACGTCACGTCCGACATCATTGCGCTTTGCAGCGAGTCAATCTTTGCGATCAGCGTCGAAAGCTGTGACGATATCTTCTTCACATCGAACCGTTCGTCCGTGATGCTCTGTCGCAGAGAAAGCAGCACCATTGAATCCTGCTGCAGCAGATCTGCGTTTTGCTGCAATGCATGATTATTCTCCTGCAGCGAAGCCGTATGTTGTTGCTGGGACGACTGAATATCCTTCAGTGCAGCGACAACCGGATCCGGTTTTGGCGCGGAAGCTTCCCAGCGCGGAAGCAGTTCAGCCAAACTGCCGACATTCGGCGCGCGAAAATCAAGCGGCGATGTATAGATGGCCGCCGAGCCGTTGATGGCGAGAGCACAGACCGACAGGACCAGGATCGATTTCCGGCTGGACTGCTTGATCGGTGCTGAACTTTCCGGGGCTGCGGGTTCGAGTGCTGCGGCAGCAAGCGCGAGCGCCACAGGGTCGAATTGTTCGGCGAGGACTTGCGTTTCGGATGTCGTGGTCACGTGCGTCGACCTCAAAGGAGCCAGCGAAAGGCACCGTCGCCGGAACGCCGTCGTGACGCCTCCTGTACGCAGCACCCACCTACAACTGCCTAAAATTGTGGGCTTTTCGGATTAATTCCACGTTAGCAACGGGGTCCCGTCCCGTGCCCAGCCACCCCGGCAGATTACGGGGGGCGATGCGATGGTTTGCCCGGGTGGCGTGTCCCGGCTCTCGTCCAAGCAAACTGTTGTGCTCCCCTGAGGAATGGGGCAGCCTGCTTCGAAGCGCGACAAAACGGGAGGAACGGCATGTTTGAAATCAGCGGTTTCGACACGGCAGGCGTGGTGAGCCTCAAGCGGCCGTCACTCGCCGCCGCCCTCAAGAAAGCCAGAGAGCTTGTCGAGGACGGATGCTGGGACGTTCAGATCGTTGATCCAAATGGTCGCGTTTACCTCTCGTTCGAGGAACAGGCCGCGTAGCCACCCCGCCCCGCACCGTTGCCAATCAACTCGTTTCGGAGCACGCTCTCTTCAGGCGCGCAGACGCTGCATTGGGAGAGAGACATGAAGGAGACCGGCCTGGATGGTCGCCATCGGGACAAGGATGGCGCGATCAGCAAGAAGCACGGCAACACGCTGGTGGGTACGTTGCGCAAGATCTACGGCAAGGGATTTGCAGCCGGTTATCCGGATACGACCCTGCTGAGTGACGTCCTGCTTCAATTGAACGAGACCTCCCTGAGCCAATTGCGTCGCGATCACGACACCGGGCATTTGGGGCACAAGATCGACCACGTCCCTAAGTAACGGACGTTACGCGGTCCACTTCACGTCATCGGAACGGGCCTGCCGAGAGGCCCGGCAATGTGGCCTGGACAGGCGCGAGATCGGTTGTCCCAAGCCAACCGCTGAGCCGGCGCAGCCCCGGTTGGCGACACCTCAACGCACGGGCGGACGCAGATACCGGCGGGCTCTCATTGACGGTTTGAGCGTTCGGACACTCAGCGCTAGGATGGGCCTTTTACGGAGGCTCATTTGAAGTCGATCATTATCATCGCCGCCATCGCAATTGTTGCCACAGGGCCCGCACGGTCACAGGCGCTGGTCGATCCCGCCAAGGTTGCTCCCGAATATCGCGAGGCTGCGGAAAAACGCCGGGCGGAGCAGATCCGCCAGCGCGAATGCGCGATGAAGGCGGATCTCGAGAAAGTGCTCCCGAGGGATCGGACCGTCTACCTGAACCATTGCCTGGACGCATTGGCCGCCAAGCAATAGCCGCTTGATCGGGCTGTTTTGAAGAACTGGACGGCCCTCGTGTTTCCACGGCGGCTGCGCCTTCCGCGCGACGGGGTGCGACCGCCCTTCAACCTTTGTTCAGACCTTTGGGCTCAGCTAATCGCCTATTTCCATTGGTGATTGCTGTCCGCACATGAGCTCGGTCCAGGTCCAGTGCACGCGCTGCAAGACGATGTTCCGCGATCGCGCAGCGCGATTGCAGGATGGCTATTCCAGGCAATGTCCCGGCTGCGAGGTGGTGCTGTTCTTTGCCGAGGATGCACAACACCCCTTCGTCAAGCGCGCGATGAGAGAGGCGCGGAAGGTCCGTAAGGAAATCCGCGACGCCGATGCCGCCAGGATCTCCGCGCCGAGCGCCGGTGCGGCCTCCTCAAGGTCGTCCTTCCGGCGAACGCGGGTGTCAGAGCGATCGGAGTAAGGACCGCTCGGGCTCGCGGGCTCGCCGGCAAAGCCGTCTAGTTTGCGTCCATCCAGATCCCGGCATCGGAATGCGCGCGGATGTGGTCGACCAAAAAATCCGAGAACACCCTGATTTTCGCCGGCAGCCGGACCCGGTTCTGGTAGGCCACGTTCATCGTGAGCAGCGGCAGCTCCCACTGCATCAGCACCGGCACGAGCTTGCCGGCCGCGATGTCGCCCTGCACGATGTAAAGCGGCTGGATCAGGACGCCGAGGCCCGCCAGCGCCGCACCGCGGATGATTTGGCCGTCATTGCTGTCCAGCGCCGGCGCGATGCGCACGGTCTGCGCGGCATTGCCTTGCTGAAGCCGCAGCGAATAGGGGTCGTTGGCAAGATTGTAGATCAGCATGTCGTGACGCGCGAGATCGGCGGGATGCTCGGGCCGGCCGTGCGTGGCGAGATAGGAAGGCGCTGCCGCCAGCACCCGGCGCATCTGCCCGATCCGGCGAATGATAATGTTGGAGTCGGGCTCCTGCTCCCTTGTGCGGATCGCGACGTCGATGCCGGCCTCGATGAAGTCGGGATAGCGGTTGGCCGCGATGATCTGGACATCGAGCTTCGGGTAGAGCTTGCGAAACGCCGGCAGCATCGGCGCCATGTAGATCATCGCAAACGACAGCGAGCTGGTGACGCGCAGCATGCCCTTGGGCGACAGCGCGCGGTCGCTGACGGCGTCCTCGGCTTCGGCGAGCTCGTTCAGCAGCGGGCTGCAACGCTGCAACAGCTCCTGCCCTGCCTCGGTCAGCCATTGCCGGCGCGTGTTGCGCTCGATCAGCCGCACCGCGAGCCGCTCCTCCAGCGCGCTCAGGTGCCGGCTCGCGGCCGCGTTCGACATCCGCAAAACGTCCGCAGCCTTGGACAGGCTGCCGAGCTCGGCGGTCCTGGCGAAAACCTCTAGCTGGAGCAGCCGGTCCATTTTTGCGCATATTGGAAAAGAGACTTACGAAATTTGACCTTTATTTCCGATTTCTGCAAGGCAAAATGGGGCAACAAACAAGATGACAGGCGAGGAAATCCGGGAATGTCGGGCCCGATCAAGCACATCGTGATGTGGCGGCTGCGCGGCGAGACGCCTGCGGAGCGCACGGCGGCCAGGTCCAAGGTCAAAACCTTGTTCGAAGGCCTCAGGGGCCGGATCGACGGCCTTACCCATATCGAGGTCGGCGTCGACGTCAGCGATGTCGATTACGCCTGCGACGTGGTCCTGGTCTCGGAGTTTACCGACAGTGCGGCCCTGAAGGCCTACGCCATCCATCCGGAACATCTGCGGGTACGGGAGGAGCTTGGCGACTTGCGGATCGGCCGTTTCCAGGTCGATTATCCCAGCAAAGAGACCGGCGCATGATCGGTTCGTTCACCTTTGAAAATCTGCCCTGCCGCGTCGTGTTCGGCAGCGGAACGCTTGCCTCGGCCAAGGCCGAGGTCGAGCGTCTCGGCGGCACACGCGCGCTGGTCCTGACCACGCCGCAGCAGGAGGCGCAGGGCGCCAGGCTCGGCGCCGCGCTGGGCCCGCTTTATGCCGGCATCTTCGCAGGCGCCACGATGCACACGCCGGTCGAGGTGACCGAGCGGGCGATCGCGGCGATGAGGGCGTGCGATGCCGACTGCGTGGTTGCGCTCGGCGGCGGCTCGACGACCGGGCTCGGCAAGGCGCTCGCCTTGCGTACCGGAATCAACCAGCTCTGCATTCCCACCACTTATGCCGGCTCGGAGATGACGCCGATCGTCGGCCAGACCGAGAACGGCCTGAAGACCACGGTACGCGATGCGGCCGTGTTGCCAGAGACTGTGATCTACGACGTCGACCTGACGATGACGCTGCCCGTCGGCCTCGCCGCCACCTCCGGCATCAACGCCATCGCACACGCGGTGGAAGCGCTCTACGCCCGCGACACCAATCCCGTGACCTCGCTGATGGCGGAAGAAGGCATCCGCGCGCTGGCGCGCGCCCTGCCAGCCATTGCCGCCAAACCTGACGACCGCGAGGCCCGCAGCGAAGCGCTCTATGGCGCCTGGCTCTGCGGCGTGTGCCTCGGCACCGTCGGCATGGCGCTGCATCACAAGCTCTGCCACACCCTCGGCGGCACCTTCGACCTGCCGCATGCCGAGACTCACACCATCGTGCTGCCGCATGCGCTGGCCTACAACGCGCCCGCAGTGCCCGAGGCGATGGTGCGGATTTCGCGCGCGATCGGTGCGGCCAATGCGGCGCAAGGCCTGTACGATCTCGCCCGCCGCCTCGGAGCAAAGCTGGCGCTGCGCGACATCGGCATGCCCGAAAGCGGAATCCACAAGGCGGCCGACCTCGCCGTGACCAACGCCTACTGGAATCCGCGCCCGCTCGAGCGCAACGCCATCCGCGACCTGATCGCGCGTGCCTGGGCGGGCGAGCCGCCGGTCGCAGCCAAAGCCGTGACGTGACCGACATGCGGCGCATCCTGATCAAATCGGCAACAATCATCAGCATGGACGAGCGCATCGGCGATCTCCGTGCCGGCGACGTACTGGTCGAGAATGAGCGGATCGCAGCGGTCCGTCCCGACATCGATCTCGGCAGCGGCGCTGCAGAGACCGAGATCGTCGACGGCCGCGGCCGCATCGTCATCCCCGGGCTCATCAATGCGCATATGCACACCTGGCAGACGGCGCTGCGCGGATATGCGGCGAACTGGACGCTGCTGGAATATTTCCGCCGGATGCATGCCGGGCTCGCGACGGTGTTCGCGCCGGACGATATCTACATCGCCACTCTCGTCGGCGCGCTGAACCAGATCAATTGCGGCGCCACCACGCTGGTCGATTGGTGCCACAACAATCCGACTCCTGATCATACCGACGCCGCCGTGCGCGGCCTGATCGAGAGCGGCATCCGCGCCGCCTTCTTCCATGGCTCGCCCAAGCCGGAGCCGAAGCCGGGCGAGCCGCATTTCTCGGAAGTGCCGCATCCGCGCCGCGAAGTCGAGCGCCTGCTCGCCGGCCCCCTGGCCGATCGCAACGGCCTCGTCACACTCGGGCTCGCCGTCCTCGGCCCGCATTATTCGACACTCGATGTATCCTTCCATGATTTCCGTCTGGCGCGGGAATTCAACCTGATTGCCTCGATGCATCAGGGCGGCGGCCCGGCCAAGACTCCAGGCGGCTGGGAAAAATTGATCGACGCCGGCCTGGTCGGTCCCGGCGTCAACATCGTCCATGGCAACGACCTGCCCGACGAACTCCTGCAAAAGCTGATCGATCTCGGCGCATCGT
This sequence comes from Bradyrhizobium sp. Kon10, assembly GCF_055807395.1. Classification (NCBI taxonomy): domain Bacteria; kingdom Pseudomonadati; phylum Pseudomonadota; class Alphaproteobacteria; order Hyphomicrobiales; family Nitrobacteraceae; genus Bradyrhizobium; species Bradyrhizobium sp. Kon10. Next base: position 127,485 of record NZ_JBVVOZ010000015.1, read on the forward strand.
TCTCGGTCACGCCGGAGAACGAGATGATCCAGGGCCACGGCTTTCCCATCACGGGACGGCTGCTCAAACGCGGCGTCCGTCCCACCATCGGCATCGATCTGGAATCCGTGTTGCCCGGCGATCTCTTCTCCGCAGCACGCGTCGCGCTGTCGATGCAGCGCGCGCTGGACAACGCGGAGATGCGCAAGAGCGAGGGCACCATTCCAGCGACGACCACGATCCCGGCGCGCGAAGCGCTGCGCTGGATCACCACCGAAGGCGCGCGCATGCTCGGCCGCGACAACCAGATCGGCTCGCTGAGCCCGGGAAAACTCGCCGATCTCGTCGTGATCAACGCCGATGATCTCAACCTCGTTCCGGTCCACGATCCCGTCTCCACCGTTGTGATGCAGACGAGCCTCGCCAATATCGAGGCGGTCATGATCGGAGGCCGCTGGAAGAAACGAGATGGGATATTGTTGGTCGACGGGCTCGCTCGCAAGAAGGAGCTGCTCGCGCAGTCAGGCCAGCGGCTGGTGAGGGATATCGAGCGACAAGGGCGCAGCGCATGATGCGGCCAACGGACAGCAAGCCATGACTGATACGACAAGACACATCGCGTTCATCGGTATCGGCAAGATGGGCCTGCCGATGTCGCTGCTCATCGCCAAGGCGGGCTACCGCGTCGCCGCCTTCGATCAGAGCGCAGCGCGGCTCAATGAGGCGCGTGAAAACGGTCTTGCGGTCGCAAGCTCGCCGGCCGAGGCTGTCGCTAGCCGCGCCGTGGCCATCACCTCGCTCCCCGACGACGACGCATTGCGCGCCGTGATGCTTGGCCCGACCGGCCTCGTCAGTGCGATGGCGCCGAAGTCGGTCCTGATCGAGACCAGCACGGTCAGTGCCGAAGCCTCGGCCGAGGTCGGCGCCGCCGCGCAGGCGCGCGGGATCGCCTATCTGCGGGCGCCAGTCTCCGGCAATGCCAGCATCGTCCACACCGGCGCTTTGAGCTGCTTTGTGTCCGGTCCCAGGGACGCTTTCGAAAGCGTCAGGCCGCTGTTCGCGAGCTTCACTCGTTCGCAGACCTATCTCGGCCCCGGCGAGGAAGCACGTTACGCCAAGCTCGCGGTCAATCTCATGATCGCGGTCTCGGCGGCGATGATGGCGGAAAGCCTCGCGCTGGCGCGCAAGGGCGGCATCGGCTGGCACGACATTTTGAAGGTGCTGGACGACAGCGCGGTCGCCTCCCCGATGGTGAAGTACAAGACCGCGCCGCTACGGACGCGCGATTTCGAGTCGACCTTCTCCTGCAAGCAGATGGCCAAGGATCTGGACCTCATCCTCGGTGCCGGCCACACCGTCGGCGTGCCGCTGCAGCTGGCGGCGCAGGTCCGCGAGACCTACGGCGCGCTGGTGGCGCAAGGCGACGGCGAGACCGACTTCATCGCGACCGTCAAGCATCTCGAACGGCTGTCGGGCCTTGGCGAGCCCAAACTCTGATCGACGAAGGCAGAATTGCGGAACTTCAACGAACACACGATCATCGACGCGGTGCTGGAGCGCATGGCCGGCGCGACGCGAACAACGCACAGCCGGCGTACAGCCGGATACAGCGGACTGACAAAGCGTCCGCATAGAACGGAAGACGGGAAGAGACGATGGGACCGCGGATGAGCATAGCCGCACTGGCTGAACGCCTCACAGGCGTGATCGGTCCGCGCGCCAGCATCGCGCGCGGCGTGCTCGATCAGCATGGCCAGAGTGAATCCTACTATCGTGCATTGCCGCCCGACATCGTGGTGTTTCCGGAGACGACGCAAGAGGTGGTCGAGATCGTCAAGCTCTGCGCCGGCGCGGGCGTGCCGATCGTGCCGTTCGGCGCCGGCACCTCGCTCGAGGGCAACGCGTCCTCGGTCGCGGGCGGCGCCTGCATCGACTTCGCACGCATGAACAAGGTGCTGACGGTGCACGACAGCGACATGAATGTCGTGGTGCAGCCCGGCATCACCCGCAAACAGCTCAATGCTGAGCTCCGCGGCACCGGCTTGTTCTTTCCGATCGATCCCGGCGCCGATGCTTCGATCGGCGGCATGACCTCCACGCGCGCCTCCGGCACCATGGCAGTACGTTACGGCACCATGAAGGACAACGTCATGGCGCTCGAAGTCGTGCTGGCGGACGGTCGCGTGATCCGCACCGCCAGGCGCGCCCGCAAATCGGCAGCCGGCTACGACCTGACGCGGCTGTTCGTCGGCGCGGAGGGCACGCTGGGCGTCATCACCGAGATCACGCTGAAGCTGCACGCCCTGCCCCAGGCGATCTCGGCGGCGGTGTGCAGCTTCGACACTCTGCACGACGCGGTCGATACCGCGATCGGAATCATCCAGGCTGCCATTCCGGTCGCGCGCGTCGAACTGCTCGACGACGTCATGATGCGCGGCATCAACGCCTACGCCAAGCTCGGCTATCGCGAGGCGCCGACGCTGTTCTTTGAATTCCACGGCTCCGAGACCGCCGTTGCCGAACAGGCTGAGCTGGCGCAAGCCATCGCCGCTGAACATGGCGGACGCGGATTCGAATGGGCCAAGGCGCCGGAGGACCGCAGCCGGCTCTGGCACGCCCGCGACAACACGCTCTACGCCGGCCTCGGCTTGCGGCCCGGTGCGCGCGCCATCATCACCGATGTCTGCGTGCCGATCTCGCGGCTTGCGGAATGCCTGATCGAGACCCGCCGGGACGCCGACGAGCACGGCTTCACCGCCCCGATCGTCGGCCATGTCGGTGACGGCAATTTCCACATGCTGATCCTGATCGACCCGGCAAAGCCCGATGAGGTCGACAGCGCCAAGGCGCTCCAGGCCCGCATGGTCGCACGCGCCATCGCCATGGACGGCACCTGCACGGGCGAGCACGGCATCGGGCTCGGCAAGATCGATTACCTCACTGATGAGCTCGGTGGAGCCGTCGACGTGATGCGGTCGATCAAGACCGCGCTCGATCCGGATGGATTGATGAATCCCGGCAAGATCTTTGCGGGAGCGCGCGCATGAGCACCGCGGCGTTGGCCATCGAGCCCGCCTCGCCGACGCCGTTGCTCGAGCTGCGCGGCATCAGCAAGGATTTTCCGGGCGTCAAGGCGCTGGACGACGTCTCCTTCGCGCTTTACCCGGGCCAAGTGCACATGCTGCTGGGCGAGAACGGCGCCGGCAAGTCGAGCCTGATGAAAGTGCTGTGCGGCGCCTATCAGGCTGACGCCGGCGAGTTCTTCCACAAGGGCGAGAAAGTCACGATCACCTCCACCGCGGACGCGCAGAGGCTCGGGATCGCCGTGATCTTCCAGGAGTTCTCGCTCGTCCCCTATCTCGACATCGCGCAGAACATCTTCCTCGGCCGCGAGCCGAAGGGCCGCATCCCCGGCACCATCGACCGCAGGAAGATTCTGGCCGATGCGAAGCGCCTGCTGGACACGATCGGCTTCGACATCGATCCGTCCGTCACCGTCAACACGCTCGGCGTCGCCCAGCAGCAGATGGTCGAGATCGCGAAAGCGATCAGCCAGAATGCGCGCATTCTCGTGATGGACGAGCCCACCGCCGCGCTCTCCGACCGCGAGACCGAGCTGCTATTCGCGCTGATCGCGCGGCTGAAGGCCGACGGCGTCTCTATCGTCTACATCTCGCACCGCATGGCCGAGGTGTTCGCGCTCGGCGACCGCATCACGGTGTTGCGCGACGGCCGCCGCATCGACGGCGTTCGCCCCGCCGACGTCACGCCCGACCAGCTCGTGCGCATGATGGTCGGCCGCCCCGTCGACATGACCTATCCGCGCAATTTCGCCGACAAACCGGGCGAGGTCCTGCTTGAGGTCAAGGGCCTGACCTCGCCGAGCGGAATCTCCGACATCAACATCGAGGTGCGCCGGGGCGAGATCGTCGGCCTGTGCGGCCTGGTTGGATCCGGCCGCAGCGAGGTGGCGCGCGCCATTTTCGGTGCCGATCCCACCACATCAGGCGAGATCATCTTCGACGGCAAGCCGATGTCGGGCGAACCCGACGTCGCCGCCCGCCGCGGCATCGCTCTGATCCCGGAGAACCGCAAGAGCGAGGGACTCGCTTTGCTCCGCTCGGTCGGCGACAACCTGGTAGTGTCGGCGCTGCGAAAACTGTTTCCGAGCGGGCTGTTCGATCCGCGCAGCGGCCAGCGCACCGCCGACGGGTTGATACGGCAGCTCCGCATCGCCACCCCGAGCGCGCGCCAGACCGTCGGGCTTTTGTCAGGCGGCAACCAGCAGAAGGTCGTGATCGGCAAATGGCTCGCCGCCGGCGCCAGGCTCTTCATCTTCGACGAGCCGACCCGCGGCATCGATGTCGGCGCCAAGTCGGAGATTTTTGCCCTGATCGACCGGCTGGTCGCCGAAGGCGCCGCGGCCCTGATGATCTCCTCCGAGCAGGTCGAGATCTGCCATGTCTGCGACCGCGCCTATGTGATGCGCGAGGGCCGCATCGCCGGGCACCTCGCACGCCACGAACTGACCGAGGAGAACATCGTGCGATTGGGGATGCATCATGCGTGAGGCCGCGATCGTATCACAGCCCAATCCGCTTCAGCGCATCCCGGGCGTCGCCATCGTGTTGGGAGCGCTGGTCGTGCTGTTCGGCGCAATCGCGCCCGGCTTCCTTTCGGCGGCGAACCTGTCCAACGTGCTGGTGCAGTCGACCATCCTGACCATGCTGGCGCTGCCGATGACGCTGATCATCATGACCGAGGGCCTCGACCTCTCGATGGGCGCGGTCCTGACCTTGACCTCGCTCTGCGTGGCCATCGTCTCGCTCGCGACGAAGTCGATGCTGCTTGGGCTGTGCGCCGGCATTGCCGTCGGCGCGGCCTTCGGGACGGTCAACGGCTGGCTGGTCGCGATCGTCGGCATTCCGCCGTTCGTGGCGACGCTCGGCACCCTCGGCATGGCGCAAGGCTTGTCGCTGATCGTCTCCGACGGCCAGAGCGTGGTCGGCATTCCCCACACGGTCCGCGATATCTATTCGGCGTCGTTGCTGGGCATCCCCGTGCCGATCGTGATGGCGCTCGTCACCTATGCGGCCTTTCACGGCCTGCTCTATCACACCCGTTTCGGCAGCTACGTTTTCGCGCTCGGCGGCAACCGCGAGGCGCTCAGATATGCCGGCCTCTCGCCCAACCGGCTCTTGATCGTGGTCTACGCCATCGGCGGCACCATGGCCGGCATCGCCGGCCTGCTGATGACGGCCCGGATGAATTCGGGGCATCCGACCGCGGGTCTCGGGCTTGAATTCGACGCGATTGCGGCAGTTGCGGTCGGCGGCACCTCGTTCGAACGCGGCAATGGCTGGCTGCCCGGCACTTTGCTCGGCGTGATCGCGGTCGGCGTGCTGCGCAACGGCCTCAATTTGATCTCGATGCCGTCCTCGGTGCAGGTCGCAAGCATCGGCGTCCTTGTCATCGTCGCGCTCTTCCTCGATGGCCTGCGGAGCCGGGCATGACCGACATCTCCAAGGAAGCCTTGTCGCCGCCGCGCTCCTTCCTGTCCCAGGACGCGATCCAGCTGTTCTATCGTCTGCTCGCCGTGCTCCTGATCTGCGCCGTGCTGGCGGTGCTGAACGATTCATTCCTCAGCCTCGGCAACATTCTCAATGTGCTGCGGCAGGCGAGCCTCACCTTCTTCATCGCCTCGGGCCTGACGCTGGTGGTGCTCACCGCCGGCCTCGATCTCTCGGTCGGCGCCAATGTCGCGCTGTCCGCCTGTATCGCCGGGACCGTGATCCACGCGACCGGTTCGCCAGTGCTGGGAATCCTCACGGGGCTCGCCTGCGGCGGCATCGTCGGGCTCCTCAACGGCATCATGGTGACGGCGCTCCGCATTCCCTCCTTCATCGCCACCTACGGCATGCTCTGGGTCCTGAACGGGCTGACCTACTGGTACATGGCCGGCGAAACCCTTCACGGTTTCCCCGCCGGCTTCCGCCAGATCGGCAGCGGCTATTTGCTGGGCCTGCCGATCCCAGTCTATCTGCTGCTGGTGTTCCTCGGCATCGGGACGCTGTTTGCCCAGCGCACCATCTGGGGCCAGCAGATCTACGCCATCGGCGCCAATCCGGTCGCCGCGCGCCTCTCCGGCATTCCGGTCGCGCGGCGCCTGCTGCTGGTCTACGCCGTCTCCGGCACCATGGCGGGACTTGCCTCGATCATCTTCCTGTCGCGGCTCAATTCGGCGGAGGCCGATATCGGCGAGAGCCTGACCTTGCCGGCGATCGCGGCCGTTCTGATCGGCGGCACCTCGCTGTTCGGTGGCGTCGGCACGGTGTTCGGCACCTTCATCGGCGCGCTGATCCTGACACTGGTCCTGAACGGCATGAACCTGCTCTCGGTCAGCGCCAACTGGCAACCGCTGGTCACCGGCATCATCGTCATTCTCGCGGTCTGGCTCGACATGAAGACGCGCCGCCGGACCTAATGAGTTTTCACGCAATCCAACAAACCAAAATGGGGATGGAGACGACATGAAACAGAGACTGGGCTATCTCGCACTGCCGCTTGTCATGGCGGCCGCGTTCACAACGCAGGCGCGCGCCGACGGCGAGACCATCGCCGTGTTCACGAAAAATCAGACCAATCCGTTCTTCCAGACCGTGCGGGTCGGCGCTGACAACATGGCCAAGACGCTGAACGCCAAGACGCTGCAATACATCCCGACCAAGCCCGACTCGATTCCGGAACAGCTCAGCCAGATCGAAGACGTCGTCGTGAAGAAGCCGAGCGCGATCGTCTTCACGCCGGTCGACTACAAGGCGATGGTGCCCGGGGTGGAGAAAATCAACGACGCCAAAATCCCCGTCGTAAATATCACCGATCGCTCCGCCGGCGGCAAATTCGTCTCGTTCATCGGCGCCGACGATTACAGCCTCGGGCTCGAAACCGCGCGCTTCCTGCTCAAGACGCTGGGCGGCAAGGGCAACATCGTCATCATCGAGGGCGTCAAGGGCTCGCTGACCAATGTCGACCGCGTCCGCGGCTTCAACGACGCGCTGAAGGAGAATGCCGGTGCAAAACTGCTGGCCTCGCAGCCCGGCAACTACCAGCGGCTCCAGGCGCTCCAGGTGATGGAGAATCTGATGCAGTCGAACGCGCAGATCGACGGCGTGCTCGCCGCCAACGACGCCATGGCGGTCGGCGCGCTCGAGGCGCTCGACGGCGCCAACCGCAAGGCCCAGGTGATCGGCATCAACGGCACCAAGGAAGCCATCGACGCCATCAAGTCAGGCAAGCTGCTCGCAAGTGGCGACTACAACGGCTTTGCCCAAGGCTGCCTCGGCACCATGATGGCGATCCGAAGCTTGCGCGATCAGCCCGTCGTCAAGGAGATCGTGCTGAAGCCCACCGTCATCACCAAGGACAATTACCAGCCGTTCGACACACCGCTGGAGCAGCGCACCTGCCCGACCTTCGAGGAAGCTAGCAAGCTCGGCGCCAAGTAGACGCGGCCTGTTCTGACGAAGCGCCGGACGGCTGACATCACAGCCGTCCCCCAAAGCCCTGGAGAGATCATGCTGTTTGCCATCCATGCCCTCGACCGTAGCGGCGCACTGCCGACGCGGCTTGCCAATTACGACGCCCACAAGGCGTTTCTCGGCGACACCTCGCGCTTCGGCGTCAAGATCGTGATGTCGGGACCGCTGGTGTCCGATGACGGCGGCACCATGATCGGCAGCCTGTTCCTGATCGAGGCTCCGGGCCGCGCCGAGGTCGAGGCCTTCAATCGCGCCGACCCCTTCGCGGCGGCCGGCATCTGGGAGAAGGTCACGATCACCGGGTTCTTGCGCCGGCAGGGCTGACGCACGGAGCCGACGCGAAAAACCCCAGTGCTTGGAGACACTGGGGCGTTTCAACGGAAATCAATTGGTACGGCAATGGCGCCTTGATAGCAGCGAACTCGGCGACGGTATGTGAACTGCTTCACATCCCACGGCGGCCGGTGACCGGTCCATTTGTCACACCCCAAGCAACGTCGCGCTCAGCTCCGCCGCCGCTGCTTCCGCGGGAACAGCCGATCGCGCACGTAGCGCGAGGTCGCAGTCAGGCGGATTCCGCGCGGCTTGTGCCAGGCGGCGCGGTCGATCTCCTTCTTGTCGCCGATCGCGAGCCTGCCCTTGGCGCTCTTGGCAATGAAGATCGCGTCGCTCATCTTGCGGCCGGAACGCTTGTTCTTGGCCTTCACTTCCTTCCAGAGGCTGATCCGGCCGAGCTTCAGCTTCGGCAGCTCCTCGCGGATCTCGCGCCGCAGGCAGTCCTTCTCGGATTCGCGCGCGCGTTTGCGGCCCCCTGGAAACATCCAGAGGCCGTCGGAGCGCCGCCTGACCAGCAGAACCTTACCGCGCCTGGCCGCAACCAATTTGGAAGACTTCGCCATTGCCGTCGCAAACCAAAAACAGAATCGGTCTATGGTAACTTGTCTAGTTGGTTAGACAAGTTAGTTGGCCATTGCGGTGACCGGCGCCGGCCGCAATTGTCCGGACTTGCGAGATCCGGCAAACCCGCGCCTCTTCCGCGAGACGCGTGCAGCCCTATTGAGCCTCGTCAACCGCCGGCGACTCCACTTTCCGTTTCCCCGCGCCTGTCCCGATCCACGCCGCCGCCATTTCCCACGCCACCGACAGGATGATCGGCCCGATGAACAGGCCGACGATGCCGTGGGCCAGCGTGCCGCCGATCACGCCGACGAAGATCACGACGGTCGGCGTGTTGAGGCCGCGCCCCATCACGAGCGGTTTCAGCATGGTGTCCAGGAAGCCGACAACGACGAGAAACACCGTGAGCACGAGCGCCGTGGTAACGTCCTTGGCGGTCCAGATCCAGATGATCACCGGCAGCAGCACCAGGAAGGCCCCGATCTGCACGATCGACAGCAGCAGAACGATGAAGGCGAGCAGGCCGGCGCTCGGCACGGCGGCGAGCTTGAAGCCGATTCCGGCAAGCAGCGCCTGCACGATGGCGACGCCGATCACGCCCTGCGCCACGGCGCGGATGGTGGCACCGCCGAGCTCGAGAAAATGCTCGCTGTGCTCGGGCACGATGCGAGACAGGAAACCGCGCCCGGCCGCAACCAGCCGCGGCCCGTGCGGAAACAGGAATCCGGCCACGAACACCGAGACCAGAAACTGGAGTGTTCCAAGGCTCGCATCGCCCGCGAGCAACAACAGCGGTCCCGCCAGCGGCTGGAGATAGGGCGCCACCTCGCGCAGCACCGCGCGGATGTTGGTGTAGGCCTGATCCCAGACTTCGTAGAGCGTCGGGCCGATGATCGGCCACGACTTGATCTGCTCCGGCGCCGATTTGAGCGCAAGGTCGCCGGTGCCGAGCTGGTGCGCGAGCTCCTTCACCCCGTCCACGGCGCTGAGGCCGAGCCAGGTCGCGGGGCCGAGCACGATGCCGAGCGTGATCAGGGTGAGAATGGCGGCCGCGGTCTTGGGGCGGCCGCCGAGGATCTTGGCGACCCAGCTGAAAGCCGGATAGAACGCCACCGCGAGCACGGCGCTCCAGGCCAGGATCGGCACGAACGGCCGGATGATAATGAATGTCCAGATGATCAGCAGCGCCAGCAGGCCGAGCCGGATCACGAGCTGGATGACGTCCTCACCCGTCAGGAGCTGACGCAGACTTTTCACAGGCACGGCTTTCCTTGCGGCATCAACGCGGGTTCCGGCACTTGCGCGGCCATGCGTTATTGCCAGCAACGGACCGGACGTCAAGGTAACCGAGCCCGGGCGCGCGGGCTCCAACCTGGAAGTGATAGTTCACGCCCGGCGGCGATCTGGACTGATGGGCGGTCCGAACACCGGTAACCCTTGCAACGCCGCGCCCGAGCCGGGTTTGGCTAACGATGATTAACCGGATTTGCGACGGCCGGTTTACGCCGATGCAAACCCTCGCACCTACGCTTTGGCTCAAGGTCCCAAAAAACAAACTCGGTGCAATGGCCAACAGCATCTGGACGATCGAGGAATTCACCTGCCCCGGCTGCGGCATGAACTACACCGCGACCCGGGAGGAGCACGCCGAGCCGCACGCCGGCAGCTTCAAATGCAGCATCTGCAGCGGCGTGGTGCACAGCTGGTCCGGCAAGCATCATTTCTTCGGCTGGCAGGCGGTCAAGACGAAGCCCGCCGTGTTCGGAAGACGCTGGGCGGGCGCCGGCTGGTAGGCTAAGGGCAGCGTTCTCGGTGCTGTAGCCCGGATGGAGCGAAGCGCAATCCGCGACGAGCGTCGGATCATGTTGCGCGTGCCCACCGGCTTGCGCTCCGCTCTCGTCCACACTCCGTCATTGCGAGCGCAGCGAAGCAATCCAGTCTGCCGCCGCGGAGGGATTCTGGATTGCTTCGCTGCGCTCGCAATGACGAGTTCGTTGAACCAGCGGCCCGCCTCTCCGGCGTCGTTGTCCCGGCGAACCGCGATGACCTAACTCCCAGGTCAGCATTGGGAGTGAATCGCGGCTTCTGCTATGCCGCGACGCCCGTTAAACTCCGGCTCCCTGCAACCGAAGTCAACACGCCATGACCGCGCCCTTCGTTCCCCAGATCGCCCTCTACCGCAACTGGCTCGCCGAGCAGCGCGGCCTCACCTTCGCGAATTATGAGGAGATGCGGCAATGGTCGGTGCGCGATCTCGACGGCTTCTGGCGCAGCATCTGGGACTACTATGATCTGCAATCGCCGACGCCGTTTGCGGCCGTGATCACCGAGCGCAAGATGCCGGGTGCGGTCTGGTTTCCCGGCGCGCAGGTCAACTATGCCCGCCAGGTGTTCCGCCATGTCGAGGCGGCCGATGCAGCCCGCCTGCCCGCGATCATCAGCGGCGGCGAAGACGGCAGGCTCGCGGAGACGAGCTGGCCTGAGCTTAAGCGCAAGGCGACCGCACTCGCGCTGCATCTCAAGGACCAGGGCATCGGGCCCGGTGACCGCGTAGCTGCCTATCTGCCCAACATTCCCGAGACCATCATCGCGTTTCTGGCGAGCGCCAGCATCGGCGCGGTCTGGAGCGTCTGCGCGCCCGACATGGCCGCGCCCGCGGTGATTGACCGCTTCAAGCAGATCGAGCCAAAGGTGCTGATCGCCTGCGACGCGGTCACCTATGCCGGCCGGCGGCATGACCGGCGCGACGTCGTCAGTGAGCTCCGGCGATCGCTACCGACGCTCGAGCATGTCATCCTGCACAGCGAGGCTGGCGCGGCCGCATCGCCCGATGCCTTGCTCTCGGACATCGTCGCCAGCACAGGTGCTGCGGTCGACGCGTTCGAGCCGGTCTGGCTGCCATTCGATCATCCGCTCTGGATCGTGTACTCCAGCGGCACCACCGGCCCGCCCAAGCCGATCGTGCACGGCCATGGCGGCATCATCGTCGTGGTGCTGGCGCTGCTCGGGTTGCACAACGACATCGGCTGCTCCTACCACGAGAACTCGTTCGGCGAGCGCTATCATTGGTACAGTTCGACCGGCTGGATCATGTGGAATTCGCAGGTCGGCGGCCTGCTCGGCGGTACCACCTGCTGCATCTTCGACGGCAGCCCGGGAGGCGCGAAGGACAAGCCGGACTGGGCCACGCTGTGGCGTTTCGTCGCCCAATCGAAATCGACTTTCTTCGGGGCCGGTGCGGCGTTCTTCGCCAATTGCGCCAAGGCCGAATTGGATCTCGCCACCGCGGGCGATCTCTCGCAGCTGCGCTGCCTCGGCTCGACGGGGTCGCCGCTCAGCGCCGACACACAAGCCTGGTTCAACGCGCGCTTCGCGGCACTGTCGAAGACCAACGGCAGCCAGGCGCAGGCAGACATCTGGTGGGCGAACATCTCCGGCGGCACCGATTTCGCCGGCGCCTTCATCGGCGGTAACCGCGAGCTACCGCAGACGCCGGGCGCGATGCAGTGCCGGCTACTGGGCGCCGCCGTCGAAGCCTTCAGCGAGCAGGGTCGCGCCGTCATCGACGAGGTCGGCGAGCTCGTCTGCACCGAGCCAATGCCGTCGATGCCGCTCTACTTCTGGAACGACAACGGCAACGCCCGTTATCGCGCCAGCTACTTCGAGACCTACCCGGACAATTTCGACGGCAGCGGCCGCGGACCGGTGTGGCGGCACGGCGACTGGCTCAAGGTCAATCCGGACGGCTCCTGCATCATTTACGGCCGCAGCGATGCGACCATCAACCGCCACGGCCTGCGCATGGGCACCAGCGAGCTTTATTCCGCGATCGAGGCGCTGCCGGAAGTGCTGGACTCGCTCGTGGTCGACCTCGAATATCTCGGGCGCGACAGCTACATGCCGCTGTTCGTCGTGCTTCGTGAGGGCGTCGCGTTGGACGGCGCGATGCGGGCGAAGATCAACAAGGCGATCGAGGCCGGCCTGTCACGCCGTTTCCTGCCGAACGAGATGTTTGCGGTCGCCGAGATTCCGCGCACGCTGTCCGGCAAGAAGCAGGAGCTGCCGATCAAGAAGCTCCTGCTCGGCCAGCCCGTGGAGAAGGTCATCAACAAGGAGGCCATGGCCAATCCGGCCTGCCTCGACTGGTATCTCGGATTCGCGCGCGACTATCTGGCGCGGACCGCCACCTGAGCGGCAGATCGGGCCAATTGCATCAATGGCCTTTGCATTCCGTTCACCGATGATCGCTAGATCAGGATGGATCCTGCGCAACGAACACCTGACATGCCCGACCTCAACGCCGTCCTCACCAGGCTGAACGACCGCCTGCTCCGCCTCGAGGGCGAGTTGTTCGTGCTGCGCTCGCTGGCACGCGCGACGCTGACAGCCGGCGACGATCACGCCACGCGAATGCGCAAGCTGGTCGAAGCCGCCAAGATCGCGCTCGAGGACGAAGCCAGGCGTCCGCTCGACAAGCCGACCCGCAAATATGTCGATGCGGCAACCGCGTTGGTGGAGGAACTCCTGGTCGAACCCACCCCGGCGCGTCCGCTGTTCACCGTCATCGACGGCGGCAAGCGCGACTAGTCTCCTTCGATGGTCCGGGTTGCAGCGGGATCAGCCAAATCCGCTTTCAACCGGCTCAGCCCGGCCTCGATGATCGCGATCTCCTCGTCGATCTGGCCGATCGGCAGGCTAAAATCGTAACCGGATTTGCTCTTCAGATCGACTGCGAGGCGCTGCCTGTGCATCATCAGCTGGTCGAGGCCACGGCGGTTTTTCAGTCGCACATAGGTGTCGACGATCTGCTCAATCGCGCTCGGCATGAAATCGGTCCCGGCAAAAAAGCCCGCGGCGCGCCCGCGCCGCCGGGACATTTTTGGTGTCGCGGTACGCAATACTCATCCGCGACGGATTCGTCGATACGACAGCCAGGTTGAGAACAAGTTACGTTGGACGATCCTGCGACGGCAGGGCTAATCGGTGACGCAGAAATACGTCCGCGGCAGCTTGCGGTAGGCGGTGTAGCGGTAATGCGGCCGATAGGCATAACCACGATAGAGCGCCGGCGGCTCTTCGCCGTAATAGGCACCGTGATAGAAATTGTAGACCGGCCCTTGGGCGCACCGATAGGTGTCCCAGCTCGGGCCGATGAACGGCGGTACCCCGATCTCGGGTGGCACGACCGGGTATGGCGGCCCGCCGGCGTGCGCAGGAGCCGTCAGCATCAATCCGGCGACAAGGATCAGCCACACGCGTCGCATTCGCTCGCTCCGAGCTGGTGGAATATACCCATGGAAGCACCGGAGCGGGCGGCCGCGCAATCGCAGAGTTCAACGCACCCGCCTCCGGCGCATTGTTGATAACCGGCGCAAACGCGCCGCGGCTGGTGACAGCACCGCCTGACGTGTTATCGGGGAATAACGCAGTTGCGAGACGGATCAGACAGCCATGCGCATTACCCTCGTCGGCTCCCGCCATTTCGGCGTCGCCACCCTGAACATGCTCCGGGAGCACGGGGTTTCGATCGCGCGGGTCGTGGTGACCGACCCCGAGGATCGGCTGGCCGCGACCGCGAACGCGGCAGGCATCGAGGTGGTGGTCCAGGCCGATCCGAAGCTCGTGGTCGCCTCCGAGATTGCTCCTGATACCGACCTGATCATCACGGCGCACAGCCATGCCCGGATCGGCAAGGACGCGCTGGCTGCCGCGAAGCTCGGCGGCATCGGCTATCACCCCTCCCTGTTGCCGCGCCATCGCGGCAAGGCCGCTGTGGAATGGACCATCAAGGAAGGCGATCCGATCGCCGGGGGCACGATCTACCATCTGGCCGACCGCATGGACGCCGGCGCCATCGCCGCCCAGGATTGGTGCTTTGTCAGGAAGGGCGAGACGGCGCGAGAGCTGTGGGAGCGCTCACTCGCCCCACTCGGCCTCAAATTGCTGGCCGATGTGATCGATTATGCCAAGGTTCACAAGGCGCTGCCGTCCAAGATCCAGGACGAGCAGTTTGCAACGTCAGCGCCGAGTCTCTCCTGACGTTTACCCTTAACGTGAGGCGGCATTGATTTCGCTGCAAAAATTGCATCCGAAAACGCAAATAAACCATTGTTTCCACAGGAACAATTTTCGATTTGGCATTGCACCAAATTTCCGTCACATTTCGCCTGAATAAGGGTCATCATCTCAGACATATTCAAGGACGAAATTCATGCGTTTTGGTCGCATTGCGGCGTTCTGTGCCGCGTCAGTTTTCACCCTCGCCGCACCCGCCTTTGCCCAGACCCCCTATGACGGCAACTGGCAGGTCACCATCGTTACCAAGAGCGGCACCTGCGAGCCGACCGCAAGCTCCTTGCTGACGGTTGCGGACGGCAAGATCACCGCGCCCGGTGCTAACGTTTCCGGCACCATCGGCAGCGGGGGACTTGTGAAAGTTTCGATCAATGGTGCATATGCCAACGGTCAACTCAGCGGCAACGCCGGATCGGGGAAGTGGAATGGAGCATCTGCAGGCATACCGTGCAGCGGGCGGTGGGAAGCATCGCGCCAGTAAGCAATTCGGAACCGGTGTCCTGAACCGGCGGCTGATGACGGCGGCCGCCGTTTTGTTTGTTGCGACTGTCGCCAGCTCCGAAAGCAAGGCCCAGTCCGGTCCCTTCGCGCCGATGGCGGGAACCTGGAGCGGCGGAGGCACCGTCATCCTCGATGACGGCTCGACCGAGCGAATCCGGTGCCGGGCCAAATACGCCCCGATCGGACCGACCATGGAGATGTCGCTGACTTGTGCCAGCGACGCCTACAAGTTCAACCTCGGCGCCAACGTCCGCGCCGAAGGCAGCGCCATCACCGGCAGCTGGAGCGAAGCCAGCCGCAATATCAGCGGCTCGTTAGAGGGCCGCGGCAATGGCGGAAACTTCGAGGTGGTCGCTTCGGCCGCAGGCTTCAACGCCAATATCGGGCTGAAGACGAGCGGCAACAAGCAGATCGTCACCATCCGCGCGGACAGCCAGTTCCGCGGCGCCAACATCTCGATGTCGCGGTAAGCCAAAGTCAGACCTGACGACAATCGATCCGGCGCCCCGCGCCGGATCGATTTTTTTATGTGCCCGGGACGAACGCGGTCACCTCGATCTCGACCTTGGCGCGATCATCCACGAGACCGCCGATGTAGAGCAGCGTCGAGGGCGGGAAATTGCGCCCGAGCGTCTCCTTCCAGGCGGCACCGATGCCAGCGCCTGCGGCCTCATATTCGCTTCGGCTGGTCAGATACCAGGTCAGGCGGACGATGTGCTCGGGGCCGGCGCCCGCCTCAGCCAGCAGTTTGACGATCCGCTTCAAAGCGCTCGCGACCTGGGCGGCCATGTCAGGCGCGTAATTGCCGGTTTCGTCTCCGCCGGTCTGGCCGGCAAGCACGACCCAGCGGCCCGGCCCCTCCACCGCCACACCATGTGAAAAACCGCGCGGTTTCGACCATTCAGCCGGCTGCAAGATGCGCATGAGCGAAGTCTCCCGATTTTCTCGTTGATCGGCGCTGATCTAGCACGCTGCCCTGCATCGCTGCACCCGCAGATTTGGCCGTTGCAAACCGCTGTGATGTCGCCGATACCGGCGTCCCCTCAGAGTCAATTCTCCCGCGCCCTGCCCCAATGACCACGACACCGTCCAAAACGATGGCTGCATTCTGGATGGCCGGCTGGCTGTCCCTGATGCTGATCATGGCCGTGGCCGGACGCGAGACCACGCGCGAGCTGAACGTCTTCCAAATCATGGAAGTGAGGTCGCTGGCCGGGTTCCTGCTGCTCTCCCCCATCATTTACCGCGCCGGCGGCTTCAGGGTACTCAGGACCTCGCGCCTGCCGCAGCACATCGGGCGTAATCTGGTGCACTACGTCGCCCAGCTCGGCTGGTTCTTCGCGCTGACGCTGATCCCGATCGGCCAGGTGGTCGCGATCGAGTTCACCATGCCGATCTGGACAGCCATTCTGGCGGCAAGCTTCCTCTCCGAGCGCATGACGCCGTGGAAGATCGCCGCCATCGCGCTCGGCCTTGTCGGCGTGGTCGTGATCGTCCGGCCAGCCACCGGCGAGATCAATCCGGGCCAGCTCATCGCGCTGGGCGCGGCCATGGGCTTTGGCGTGTCGATGGCGCTGGTCAAATCGTTGACCCGCACTGAAAGCGCGCTGTCGATCCTGTTCTGGATGCTGGTGGTACAATCCGTCGCAGGCTTCGTTCCGACCCTGTTCGTCTGGACCTGGCCATCCGCCCATGCCTGGGCTTGGGTCGGCGTGATCGCCGTCTGCGGCACGTTTTCACATTACTGTCTCGCCAGCGCGATGCGTTATGCGGATGCGACGATCGTCGTTCCCATGGATTTCCTGCGGGTACCGCTGACCGCGACGGCGGGCTGGCTGCTGTATTCGGAGCGGCTCGACGCCTGGACGGTGCTGGGTGCCGCACTGATCTTGTGCGGCAATCTGCTGAATTTGAAACCAGCCGCGCCGGTTGCCGCCCGCGCCCAGTGAACCGCGCGCCATCTCGCGCGACAAAACGGAGTGGTCGAGCGTGATTTGGATCACGTTGGGCGGGCCGTCCATCGTGCACGTTCGACCGCAAGGCAACGGGTCGGGCGACCTGTCGTTTTGGTGGCGCGAAACCGGGCGTTTTCGTGTAAGTTCGCGACCAATTTGTTGCTGCCGATTATTCGATTCTGTTGGGGATTTCAGATGCGCACTCTCACCATCCTCGTCTCGTTGATCTGCATGGCGCTGACGGTCAGCGCCGCAAAGGCCGACCGCCGCGTCGCCTTCGTCGTCGGCAACGGCGCCTACAAGAACGTCGCACAGTTGCCGAACCCGCCGATCGACGCGAAGGCGATGGCGGCCACGCTGCGCAATGTCGGCTTCGAGGTGATCGAAGGTTCGAACCTGACCCGCGACCAGATGACGGAGAAGCTTCTGGACTTCGGCCGCAAGGCGCAGGGCTCCGACGTCGCGGTGTTCTATTACGCCGGTCACGGCATCGCCGTCGGCGGTTCAAACTACCTGCTGCCAATCGACGCCGACATCAAGTCGGAGATGGACGTCAAGCTCGGCGCCGCCATCAATATCGACCTGACGCTCGACCAGACCATGGGCGACGCCAAGGTCAAGCTCGTCTTCCTCGACGCCTGCCGCGACAATCCCTTCGCGGCCAAGATCAAGTCGAACTCGGCGACCCGCAGTGTCAATGTGCAGAGCGGTCTCGCCGAGATGAAGTCCGGCGAAGGCACGCTGATCGCGTTCGCCACCGGCCCGGGCCAGACTGCGCTCGACGGCCAGGAGGGCAACAACAGCCCGTTCACCCGTGCGCTGATCGACAACATCACGAAGCCCGGCGTCGAGATCCAGCAGGCGATGACGTCGGTGCGCGCTCAGGTCAACGAGGAAACCCATAAGGGTCAGCTTCCCTGGGGCCATACCAACCTGATCGGTGCCGTCTACCTCAATCCGGCTCAGCAGACCCAGGTCGCCAACGCCGCACCGACCGCTGCTTCCGGCAGTGCGCCCGTTGCCGCGACTGGCGCCAGCTCGGACGGCGTGGAGCTCGAGTACTGGCGTTCGGTGAAGGAGACCAACAAGCCGGAAGAGCTCAACGCCTATCTCTCCACCTATCCGAACGGCCAGTTCAAGGCGCTGGCGCTGGCGCGGCTCGCGGCGATCCAGAACGGACCGTCGACCACGACGCGCAACCTCAACGCCGGCGTGGACCCCGCGACCTTCACCGATGACGCCAGCCAGCTCACCGAGGACCAGATCGGCCTCGACAAGGGCCAGCGTCGCGACGTGCAGCGCCGCCTCAACGGGCTCGGCTTCGACACCAAGGTGACCGGTGCGTTCAGCGACGAGACCCGGACCGTGCTCAAGCGCTGGCAGGCGGCCCGTGGCTATCCGTCGACGGGCTATCTCAACAAGCTCCAGCACAAGGCCCTGCTCTCGGAGATCGTTGCCTCGACGCCGACCGCCAGTGATGACAGTGCGAAGCCGGCTCGGCGTGCCAACAGCGCTCCCACCAACAACGGCGGCGGCCATCGTGGCGGCGGCGATGCGGGCGCGGCCTTCGTGGGCGGCGTCGTCGGCGGAATGATGGGCGGCATGTTCCGCCACTGAGAGGCATACTCCGTCATCGCGAGCGCAGCGAAGCAATCCAAAATTCCTCCACGGCGGCAGCCTGGATTGCTTCGTCGGTCCTCAAGGCCGGTCCCAACTCACAATGACGAGTTGTCTACTTCCCCGCCGCCTTCCGCAGCGCCTCGTTGATGCGGTCCTGCCAGCCGGGACCTCCCTCCTGGAAGAACTCGAGCACATCCTGGTCGATGCGCAGGCTGACCTGCTCCTTGATACCCGGCGCCACGTTCGGCTTCGGCGGCGCTACGGCGACCTTGGCGGTCACCTTCTTGAACGCCGCCTCGGCTTCGCTCCGCGCATCGCCCAATGTCCGCGGCCGCCTCGGGGGTTGCTCCGCCATCTGCTAGATTCCTTCAAACAATGCTGTCGAAAGATAACGTTCCGAGAACGACGGCACCACTGCAACAATGGTTTTTCCCGCAGCTTCCGGCCGTTTGCCGATCTGGAGGGCTGCGGCGACCGCAGCACCTGAAGAGATGCCGCCCGGGATTCCCTCGTGCCGCGCCAAGGCCCGCGAAGTCTCGATCGCCGTGGTCGAGTTGATCTTCACGATCTCGTCGATCACGGAGCGGTCGAGAATGTCGGGCACGAATCCGGCGCCGATGCCCTGGATCTTGTGCGGCGCGTGCTGACCGCCCGACAGCACCGGACTCTCCTCGGGTTCGACCGCGACCACACGCAACGACGGTTTGCGCGGCTTGAGCACCTGGCCGACACCGGTGATCGTGCCGCCGGTGCCGACGCCGGCTACGAAGAAATCGATGTTGCCGCCGGTGTCGTTCCAGATTTCCTCGGCCGTGGTGCGGCGATGCACCTCGGGATTGGCGAGGTTCTTGAACTGCTGCGGCATCACGGAATTCGGCGTCGTCTTCAGAAGCTCTTCGGCAGTGGCGATCGCGCCCTTCATGCCCTGGGCTGCCGGCGTCAGCACCAGCTCGGCGCCGAGAAAGGCGAGCATCTTGCGCCGCTCGATCGACATCGATTCCGGCATCACCAGCTTCAGCCGGTATCCGCGCGAGGCGGCGACGAAGGCGAGCGCGATGCCGGTATTGCCGGAGGTCGGCTCGATCAGCACGGTGTCCGGCTTGATAATTCCGGCCTTCTCCATGGCGATGATCATGGCCGCGCCGATGCGATCCTTCACGCTCCCGGCCGGATTGAAATATTCAAGTTTTGCCAAAATGGTCGCGTTCACGCCGTGCATGCCCGGCAGCCGGCGCAAACGCACGATCGGCGTGTCGCCAAAAGCCTCGACGATCGAGTCATAGATCCGGCCCCGGCCAGCTTGGTGCGCTGCACCCGTTTTTGCAGCCTTCTCCGACGATGCGTCCATGATGAACTCCCTGTGGCACGATTGCGCTCTGCCGCAGCCCTAGCGCAGTTAGAGATGGCCTGTGACGACACGCAAGCGACAATGCGGCACATGTTAAGTACGCTGCATCGCAAAATCGCGTGAGATGTAATTAGCAGAAAACCAACGCATTTGTGTTGCGACCTCGTCAACTGATTCTGTTTATGTTAGACTTAGGTCTCAAAGCAGGGAGGTCACCACGATGTCAGCGTTTGCTGAAGTGTTGTCGACCGTCGTCACGTCAAGCCGCGATCCACGTTGCAGCGCGTTGCCGACCTGTCCCGTCTGCGCCGACTCCATGGTCGCAGCCGAAGCTTCCGCCTATGTCTCGGACCACGTGATCAGCTATCTCTGGACCTGCGACACCTGCGGCTATGGCTTCGTGACCAAGCACGCCGTCAAGCAGCGGCTCGTCTGCAATTGACGCTGCAATGCTCTAGCGCGGGGCGATGTCGCCCCTCGCCCAGTCCTCGCGCGTACGCTGGTAGAACTCCTCGAACGTCCCGTGTGCGATCGCGTCCCTGATGCCCTGCATCAGCAACTGGTAATAGGCAATATTGATCTCGGATAGCAGCATCGCCCCCAGCGTCTCGCCCGCCTTGACGAGATGGTGCAGGTACGCGCGCGCATAATTGCGCGCCGACGGCCATGAACTCTCTTCATCGAGGGGACGCGGATCGTCGGCGTGGCGCGCATTGCGCAGGTTCACCTGGCCAAAGCGCGTGAACGCGACGCCATGCCGGCCATTGCGCGTCGGCATCACGCAATCGAACATGTCGATACCGCGCTTCACCGCCTCGAGCATATCGTCCGGTGTGCCCACACCCATCAGATAGCGCGGCCGGTCCGGCGGCAGCGCCGGCGCGGTCTCGTCGATCATCGCCAGCATCACGGCCTGCGGCTCGCCGACGGCGAGGCCGCCGATCGCATAGCCGTGGAATCCGATCTCGACCAGGCCCTCGGCACTTGCATGACGAAGCTGCGGCAGGTCGCCGCCCTGCACGATACCGAACAGCATGTAGCCGTCCGGCGCGCTTTCGAAGGCGCGCTTGCTGCGTTCGGCCCAGCGCAGCGACAGCCGCATCGCGCGCTCGATGTCGTCGCGTTCGGCCGGCAGCCGCACGCATTCGTCCATCTGCATGGCAATGTCGGAGCCGAGGAAACGCTGGACCTCGATCGAGCGCTCCGGCGACAGTTCGACCTTGGCGCCGTCGATATGCGAACGGAACGTGACGGCGTTCTCGGTGACCTTGCGCAGATCCGACAGCGACATCACCTGGAAGCCACCGGAATCCGTGAGCATCGGTCCGTTCCAGCCGGTGAATGTCTGCAAGCCCCCGAGCGCATGGATGCGCTCCGCGCCCGGACGCAGCATCAGATGATAGGTATTGCCGAGCACGATGTCGGCGCCGGCGTCGCGGACCTCGCGCCAGTGCATGCCCTTCATGGCGCCGGCGGTGCCGACCGGCATGAAGGCCGGGGTTCGCACCACACCGTGCGGCGTGGTCAGGCGGCCGGTGCGCGCGGCGCCGTCGGTGGCGAGCAGTTCGAAATGATTGGGAACGGTCATGGCGGTGCTTATTGCGTGTCGGGCGGGGCCGATCAACCGCCCAGTTCGTTGCCCGCCGGCGCCCTGCTCGCCCGCGGCCGGACACAATCCGGCCGCGGCAACACCGCTTGTAAAACAAAACGACACCGTATAGTTCTAGCTGCGGGGCAGGATGGGAATGTCGACGCGGGCGCGAACGCCGGCGGCGGCGCGTAGCGTGTGCGGTGACTGACGGCGAATGCCTTCCCCTTTTGTTGAGACTCGATCGATCCCCTTCCTCAGCCGGATGGGGCGAACAGGCCTTCGCCTGTTCGGAGCGGCTGCCCTCGCGTGCAGCTTCACGCTCGGCGCCTGCACGTCGCTGCCCCGCACGCCCTACACCGCGGCCGATGCCAGCAGTTCGCGCGTGCTCGATATCGATGGCTTGAGGCGCTACACCGACGAGCCCATCACCAGATTCAGCTTCCCTGTGATCCGGAGCTATCTGGCGCTCTCCGGCGGCGGCGCCGACGGGGCCTACGGTGCCGGCGTGCTCAATGGCTGGAGCGCGGCCGGCACGCGCCCCGCCTTCTCGGTCGTCTCGGGCGTGAGCACCGGCGGTCTGATCGCGCCGTTTGCATTTCTCGGGTCGCAATATGACGACACGCTGAAGGAGGTCTACACCAGCGGCATCGCCGAAAGCCTTCTGAACGATCCCAGCATCATGCGCGTGCTGTTCGGCTCCGGCCTGTTCGGCAACAAGCGGTTGCGCGAGCTGGTGGCGCGCTATGTCGGGCCGGAGATCCTGGAGCAGGTCGCCCGCGAAAATGCCAAGGGGCGACGATTGCTGGTGGTGACGACCGACCTCGACACCCAGCGAACCGCCATCTGGGACATGGGCAAGATCGCCGCGGTCGGCACGCCGGAGGCGCTCAAACTGTTTCGCGACGTGATGGCGGCGTCCGCCAGCATTCCGCTGGTGTTTCCCCCGATCCTGATCGAAGCCGAAGGCCAGGGCCACCGGTTTCAGGAGATGCATGTCGACGGCGGCGTGACGGCGCCCGTTCTGACGCTGCCGGAGGCCCTGCTCTTCCAGGGCCGCCTGCCCGGCACCGCGAAGATGGATATCTACATTCTCGTCAACAAAAAGATCGAGCGAAATTTCGAGCTCGTCGCCAACAGCACGATCGATGTCGCGTCACGCAGCCTGTCCTCGATCACCCAGTCGCAGACCCGCTCGATCATCTTCTCGACCTACGATTTCGCCAGGCGCAACCGGCTCGGCTTCCATCTCTCCTATATCGAGCGCGACTATCCGGCACCGCCATCCGAAGGCTTCGACACCGCCTATATGCGGGCGCTTTACCAGTACGGCTACGAGAAAGCGGCGGCCGGCCAAGCCTGGACCTCGACGCTGCCTTAGGACCGCGGCGCTGCCTTGGGACCGCGGTGCGGAACGGGCTCCTAGGGAGACCGTTGACGATACGGCCTGTTCGGCCAGATTCGCGATGACGCCCCGGCTGCTGCGCGTTATAGAGCAATGACCATTGTCGGGAACGCGCAGGAATCATTGGGCATGGGATTGGCTGCGACCAAGGCAAGAACGGCAACGCCAGGGCGCGAGGCATCGAAATCCCGCGGCGGTCGGCCGACCAAAACCGCAGCGATCGAGCGCGATCAGCGGCTGATCGAAGTCGCCACCCGGCTGTTCCTGGACCGCGGGTTCGACGCGACCTCGCTCGACGCGGTTGCGGAAGCAGCCCGGGTCAGCAAGCCCACCGTTTATGCCCGCTATGGCGACAAGCGCGGTCTGTTCCGGGCCGTGCTGCGGCGGGAAATCTCGCGCTGGCTTGCGCCCCTGTCCGCAGCGGCCGAGACCCAGCTCGGCAGTTCGTCGGACATCTCGGTCGAGCAGCGCCTGGTCGAGATCGGCCGAGAGATGCTGATCTTCACCTGCGGCCCCGATGCCATGGCCTTCAGCCGCATGATGACGTCGCAGGCCATCAACTTTCCCGACATCGCCAAGCTCGGCAAGGAGGAAGGCTGGCTCAAGGCCGTCGCCACGACCGCGCGCTTCTTCGATCACCTCGCCGCCCAAGGCGCGCTCGATGTCGACGACACCACCATTGCGGCCGAGGTATTCCTCGACGTCGTCGTCGGCCACACCCACCGCATGGCGACGTTCGGAACGCCGATGGAGCTCAAATCCGCCGAAAAGCGGATGCGCGCGGCGATCAAGCTGTTCCTGGCCGGAGCGTTAGGGCCGGCTGACCGTGTCCAGAGCCCCGCCAAAAGCACGCAACGGCGCCGCCCGTCCCGCTGACATTTCCGTGAGCCAGGCGATCTACCCGCCGAGCGCGACGGCCTTTCCGTTGACCGAAACAAAACGATACCGTATGGTTTTGTTCGGTTCGGGCCTGTTTTTCACCAGCCCCAAATGGGTTCGGACCGACTTTCAGACGATGATCGTCGTGGCGGGTACAGCCCCGTGGCGACAATCGGCGGCCGGCCGCTGCCCGCGGTCGGCCGCGACTTCTTTACGATTGTCCGGCACACTCGCTGGCCGAGGGTTTCGAGCATGACGACAGCACGACGACGCACCTGGCGGTTGACCGCGATCGCCCTGTCGGGGCTGCTCATCGCAGCGCCGGCGCAGGCGATCGGCACGACGAATGGCACTCCCACCGCCCTCCACGGCGAGACGGATGGTGATGCCGCGGCCGACCGCCAGGCCGTCAGCCGCGAGATCGAGCGCTTCCGCAGCTCGTCGATCTCGATCGGCCAGGCGATGGCGATCGCCGAGGCCCGCCATGCCGGCGCCACCACCGCGGACGTCAGCTTCGACGGCGGCTCCGGCGTCCCGGTGTTTCGGGTGAAAACCTTGCACAATGACCGGGTCTGGCGGCACACCATCAACGCCGCAACGGGCGAGCTCATCGGCGGCGAAGCCGCCCTGCCCCTCGCCCAGCTTGACCAGGAAGATCGCAACAATCTCGCAGCGCTCGGCACCATCCGGCATCGTCTGGCGGAAGCGGTCCGTGTCGCCGAGCAGGCCGCCTCCGGCAAGGCCATCAGCGGCGGGTTGGTGCGCGAACGCGGCCGGCTCAATTTCGCGATCGTCGTCATCAGCGGCGACGACCTCAAGGAGGTCCTCCTCGAGCCGCCGGGGGCGCGCGTGAAATAGCAGCGGCCACAATCACGCCGAAAAGCCATTGACGGGCGCAGAACACTCCCGCATAAGTCGCCGCCATGTTCACGACCACCAAACGCACCACCAAAACCACCGCGGCCTTCGGGGCCCGGGGAGGCGTGCGCGCATAGTCGTCGACTAGAACGCAATCAGCTCTACCGAAGCCCCGCCCATGATGGTCCGGGGCTTTTTTGTTGTCTGTGATCAACTGATATGGAGGAGAATGTGAGTAACGATCCCGTCGTCGCGATTGTCGGCGTCACCGGTGCGGTGGGCGCCGAATTCATCGCCACCATGGACAAGCGCGGCTTTCGCGTCGGCAAGCTCAAGGCGCTCGCAAGCGCCCGCTCGGCCGGCAAGACGGTGTCGTTCCGCGGGCAAAACATGGTGATCGAGGAGCTCACCGAGCGCGCCTTCGACGGCGTCGACATCGCCCTGTTCTCCGCCGGCGGCGGCATCTCGAAGAAGTACGCGCCACTGGCGGTCAAGGCCGGCGCGGTCGTCGTCGACAACTCCTCCGCTTTCCGCATGGATCCGAACGTGCCGCTGGTGATCCCCGAGATCAATGCCAACCGCATCCGCGACCACAAGGGCATCATCGCCAATCCGAACTGCGCGGCCATCACCGCGCTGGTGCCGCTCTGGCCGATCCATCAGAACAACCGCATCAAGCGCGTGATCATCTCGACCTACCAGGCGGCTTCCGGCGCCGGCGCGGCTGCGATGGACGAACTCGTCGAGTCCACCCGCGCCAATCTCAACGGGCAGGTCTATACGCCGAAGGTGATGCCGCACCCCTATGCCTTCAATCTCTTCAACCACAACACGGCGGTCGATCCCGAGACCGGCTACAACGACGAAGAGACCAAGGTCATCAACGAAACCCGCAAGATCTTTGAGGACGAGAACATCGCCATCGGTGTCACCTGCGTCCGCGTGCCGGTGCTGCGCGCCCATTGCGAGGCCATCACCTTCGAATGCGAGAAGCCGATCAGCGAGGACCAGGTCCGTGCCATCATGGCGCAGGCGCCCGGGGTGAAGGTCGTCGACGACCGCGTGAAGAACTACTTCCCGATGCCGATCGATGCCTCGGGCCAGGACGACGTCCTGGTCGGCCGCATCCGCAGGGACCTCAGCGATCCCTCAGGCCATTCGATCTCGATGTTCGTGGCGGCCGATCAGTTGCTCAAGGGCGCCGCGCTGAACGCGGTGCAGATCGCGGAGCTGCTGCCGCAGCGGGTGATGGCCTAACCGCTATCGTAAGGTGGGCAAAGGCGCGCAAGCGCCGTGCCCACCATTTCTTTCCCACATTTAAAGAAGGGCTCTGCTCCCCTCGCGGAGCCGGATTCACCGCAAAATCTGGCTCAGGAACAACTTCGAACGCGCATGCTGCGGGTTGGCAAAGAACTCGTGCGGCGTGTTGGCCTCGATGATCTGGCCGGCATCCATGAACACCACGCGGTTGGCGACCTCCTTCGCAAAGCCCATTTCGTGCGTGACGACCAGCATGGTCATGCCCTCTTTCGCAAGATCGACCATGGTGTCGAGGACCTCCTTGACCATTTCGGGGTCAAGCGCCGAGGTCGGCTCGTCGAACAGCATCACCTTCGGGTTCATCGTCAGCGCGCGGGCAATGGCGACGCGCTGCTGCTGGCCACCCGACATCTGTCCCGGAAACTTGTTGGCCTGGTGCGGGATCTTGACCCGCTCCAAAAATTTCATCGCGGTCGCTTCGGCGTCCTTTTTGGGGATGTTGCGCACCCAGATCGGCGCCAGCGTGCAATTGTCCAGCACCGTGAGATGCGGGAACAGATTGAAGCTCTGGAACACCATGCCGACCTCGCGCCGCACCGCGTCGACATGCTTGAGGTTCGGCCCGAGCTCGATGCCGTCGACGACGATCTCGCCCTCCTGGAATTCCTCGAGCGCGTTGATGCAGCGGATCAGGGTCGACTTGCCCGAGCCCGACGGGCCGCAAATCACGATGCGCTCGCCCTTCTCGACCTCGAGGTCGATGTCGCGCAGCACGTGAAAGTCGCCGTACCATTTGTTCAGGCCGGAAATGTTGACGATCGGTTTGGCTGACATGGTGAGCTCGATCAGTTGCGACGGTGAGCGTTGAGGCGGCGCTCGACGAAGAGCGAGTATCGCGACATTCCAAAGCAGAACAGAAAATAGATGATCCCGGCAAAGGCAAAACCGGTGAACGCGGTCGACGGCGTCGACCATTTCGGATCCGAGAATGACGCCCGCAGCGAACCCAGCAAGTCGAACAGCGCCACGATCGAGACCAGCGAGGTATCCTTGAACAGCGAGATGAAGCTGTTGACGAGGTTCGGAATGACGTGGCGGAGCGCCTGCGGCAGCACGATCAGCGACGTCGTCTTCCACCAGGACAGCCCCAGGGCCGCGGCCGCCTCGCCCTGCCCGCGCGGGATCGCCGCGAGCCCGCCACGGACGTTCTCGGCCTGGTAGGCACCCGTGAACAGGGCGATGCCGATCAACGCGCGCACGAGGCCATCGACCGAAAAATTGCCCGGCAGGAACAGAGGCAGCATGTAAGTGGCGAAGAACAGCACGGTGATCAACGGCACGCCGCGCCAAAACTCGATGAAGGCGATCGAGAAGATCCGGATCAGCGGGATCGAGGCGCGGCGGCCGAGCGCCAGCGCAATGCCGATCGGCAGCGAGGTGACGATGCCGGTCACGGAGACCACCAGCGTCACCAGCAGGCCGCCCCACAGATTGGTGGCGACGATCGGAAACCCGCCGTGATCCAGCCCCATCAGCTTGATGACGATCGCGATGACGGCAAAGACGGCGATGCTCCACGTGAGAGCGCGGCCGCCGCTGCGCATGCCGCCGCCGAGCAAGAAGGCGAGCAGCGAGACAAAACCGGCGGTGATGGCGAAATCGACCCAGACCGACTGGCCCGTCGCGTGGATCTGGTCGCGCAGCCAGGTCAGCGGAAAGATCAGCCAATGGACGGCGGTGCCGACCAGCAAGACGAGCTTGCCGACCACCCAGAGCAGCGGACCGATGGCCGATGTCTTGCCGAGGCTGAGCAGGACCTGTCCGGCGCTGATGACGCTGTCCTCGAACAACTCCAGCAGCCCGGCCGTCCAGCTCAGGCCGAACCCACTGATGCCGCCGCCATGCAGCAGGAAGAATGCGACGATCGGGAAAGCAAAGAAGAACAGGCCGGCATTGAGGCCCTTCGCCGGCAGGCGCGGGATCAGCAGCGGCAGCAACAGGATCACTGCCAGGATGAGGGCGAGATTGACCCGCCAGCGCTCGGCGTCCGGATAGAAGCCATAGATCAGTTGCGGCAGCTTCGCCTGGATGTAGGGCCAGCAGGCGCCGACCGTAAATCCTGCATTCTCGGCCAGGCAGGCGGCGCGGTCGTTGCCGGTCCAGACCGCATCGACGATCAGGAATCTGACCGACGGAATGACGGTGTACCAGAGCAGCAAGGCGCCCAGGATCGTCAGCAGGATGTTGGTCGGTGAATTGAACAGGCGGGTGCGCAACAGGCCGACGAACCCCGTGGTCTTCACCGGCGCTGCACGCTCGGCAACGAGGTCCTCACGCACGAATGATGACGCGGTGATGTCGGTCATGCGCCCAGGCTCCGGCTGATGCGCCATCCGTAGATGCTCATGACACCACTGGTGATCAGTGAGATC
This sequence comes from Bradyrhizobium sp. Kon10, assembly GCF_055807395.1. Taxonomy (NCBI): domain Bacteria; kingdom Pseudomonadati; phylum Pseudomonadota; class Alphaproteobacteria; order Hyphomicrobiales; family Nitrobacteraceae; genus Bradyrhizobium; species Bradyrhizobium sp. Kon10. The sequence goes on from NZ_JBVVOZ010000015.1 coordinate 155,820, forward strand.
AAGAGATAGACGCCCATCGTCATGGCGATGATCTCGATCGCCTGCCCGGTCTGGCTCAGCGAGGTGCCGGCGAACACCGAGACCAGGTCCGGATAGCCGATCGCGACCGCCAGCGAGGAATTCTTGGTGAGGTTGAGATACTGGTTGGTCAGCGGTGGAACGATGACGCGCATCGCCTGCGGCACGACGATCAGCCGCAGTGTGGCGCCGCGGCTCAGTCCCAGCGAAGCGCCCGCCTCCATCTGCCCCTGGTGAACGGATAGGATGCCGGCGCGCACGATCTCGGCGATGAAGCTGGCAGTATAGGTGGATAGCGCCAGTGTCAGCGCCACGAACTCCGGAATGACCCGCGAACCGCCGGCAAAATTGAAGCCCTTGAGCTGCGGAAATTCGAAGATGAACGGCAGTCCGAACACAAGCATCGTAACCAGCGGCAAACCGACGATGAACGTCAGCACGTAGGGCCAAATACGGATCAACCGGCCGCTCTCGAACAGGGCGCGTCGTGCATAGGAGCGCAACGCCAACGACGCGACAATGCCAAGGCCAAGCATCGTCAGAAACGGGGCGAGGCCAGGCTCGCCCACCGGGGACGGGACGATCAGGCCGCGGTTGTTGATAAAGGCTGCACCGAAGAGCGAAATGCTCTGCCGCGGATTGGGCAATGCCGCGAGCACTGCGAGGTACCAGAACAGGATCTGGAACAGGAGCGGCAGGTTGCGGATGATTTCGACATAGATCTCACCGACGCGCGCCACCAGCCAATTGGGCGACAGACGGCACAGCGCGATGATGAAACCGATCACGGTGGCGAAGACAATGCCCACCACCGAGACCACGAGCGTATTCAAAAGCCCGACCACGAACACGCGGAAGAACGTGTCAGACCCGGTATAGGAGATCAGGGTCTGATTGACGTCGAAGCCGGCATTGTTCCTGAGGAAGCCGAAGCCAGCGGCAATGTGCTGGTTTTCGAGGTTGGCGCGGGCGTTGGAGATGATTTCGTAGGCGATCCAGCCCAACACCACCGCGAAGGCGAACTGGACGGCGATGCCGTTCCAGCCCCCCTTGCCACCCAGAATCCGCCTGATCTTCAGCGCGATCTGGAGCGGCGGTTTACGAGCCTCGATGCTCATGCCGCTGGCCTGTGGATCAAATCAATCAGCGGATCGGCGGCGCGTACTGGAGACCGCCTTTATTCCAGAGATTGTTCAGACCGCGATTGATGCCGAGCGGCGAGCCCGCGCCGACGTTGCGATCAAACACCTCACCGTAATTGCCGACGGCCTTGACGATCCGGATGACCCAGTCCTTGGTCACGCCAAGCTGTTCACCGAAATTGCCATCGCTGCCGAGGACGCGTTTCAGCTCCGGATTTTCCATTTTGGCCTTCTCATCGACGTTCTTCGACGTCACGCCGAGCTCTTCGGCGGTGACCATGGCGAACAACGTCCATTTGACGAGATCGAACCACTGGTCATCGCCGTGGCGCACCATCGGTCCGAGCGGCTCCTTCGAGATGATCTCCGGGAGCACCATGTGATCGTTGGGATTGGCCAGCTTCAGGCGATTGGCGTACAGGCCCGACTGGTCGGTGGTGAAGACGTCGCAACGCCCGGCTTCATAGGCCTTGACCGTCTCGTCGTTGGTGCCGAAAGCGATCACCTCGTACTTCATGTTGTTGGCCTTGAAGTAGTCGGCGAGATTCTGCTCGGTGGTCGTGCCGGTTTGGACGCAGACCGAGGCGCTGTTGAGCTCCAGCGCCGAATTCACCTTGAGCGACTTCTTCACCATGAAGCCCTGCCCGTCATAATAGGTCACGCCGGTGAAATTGGCGCCGAGCGAGGTGTCGCGCGAGATGGTCCAGGTGGTGTTGCGCGAGAGCACGTCGATCTCGCCGGATTGCAGCGCCGTAAAGCGGTCCTTGGCGGAGGTCGGCACGAATTTGACCTTGGTCGGATCGTTGAAGATCGCGGCCGCAATCGCGCGGCAGACGTCGACGTCGAGCCCGGTCCAGTTGCCCTTGTCGTCGGGCGCCGAGAAGCCCGGCAGGCCCTGGCTGACGCCACAGGACAGCACGCCCCGGTCCTTGACGGTCTTGAGCGTTTGCGCGTCGGCGGCTTGGGCGGACAGGCCGGCGGCGAGAGCGAGAGTGAGAGCCAGGGTTACGCGTTTCATGGGCTTAAGGCCTTTCAAAGTCGTCTCAAGGTCAAGAATGTTGTCTCAGGATCGCCTCTGCGAGGGCTAGCCGTATCAAGACCTGCCTTGCAAGAGTCATGCTGGAAACCTTGCCGAACACCCGCCCATCCATCGAGGCCATTACCTTGATCCCCGCCGCAGGCGCCCGCCATTGTGGCTGTAGCGCAAAGTCCGGTCAGACGATGGATCGAAGATCGCGGCAGGCCCCTCAACATGCGGCGACTGAATAGCACCTGCGCATCTGAGAGCGGCTGGCGAGCCGGGTCAAGGGGTTGACGGGACTCTTCTGTGTTCTGTTATTAACATCTGCCGCCTCCGGTCGGCCCATCGGTGCGATCCGCGCCCGGCGGAAACGCGGTTTTGAAAGCAGACGCATGGATTCCTCGCACCCCTCCGAACAGCACGCCGAGACCCGGCTGGTCACCTCCGGCCGCGACACCAAGGCGCAGAAGGGGTTCGTTAATCCGCCGGTCTTTCACGGCTCGACCGTGCTCTATCCGACCGCCGAGGACCTGCACGCCCATCGCGGCGAGTTCCAGTACGGCCGCCATGGCACCCCCACCACGCGGGCGTTCCAGGAGACGATGATGGCGCTGGAGGGTCCGCAATGCGCCGGCGTCGGCATCGCACCGTCCGGCCTGGCGGCGATCTCCACCACCCTGCTCTCGGTCCTGAAGGCCGGCGACCATCTCCTGGTCTGCGACAACGTCTACCGGCCGTCGCGCAATTTCTGCAACGGCCTGCTCGCCCGCTACGGGGTCGAGACCTCCTATTTCGATCCGATGATCGGCGCCGGTATTGAACAGCTATTCAAGCCCAACACGCGCGCGGTGCTGGTCGAAGCGCCGGGATCGCAATCCTTCGAGATGCCGGATATTCGCGCCATCGCCGATGTCGCGCATGCGCGCGGCGCGCTCGTGATCGACGACAACACCTGGGCCACGCCGTTCTATCACCGCTCGCTCGAACAGGGCGTCGACATCAGCATGCAGGCTGCCACCAAGTATATCGGCGGCCATTCCGACATCATGTTCGGCACCATCTCGGCCAACGCCAAGGCCTGGCCGCAGATCGCCGAAGGCGTCCGCCTGCTCGGCGTCTGCGCCGGCCCCGACGACGTCTTCCTCGCGCTGCGCGGCTTGCGCACATTGTCGGTGCGGCTTGCGCAGCATCATCGCTCGGGACTGGACGTGGCGCGCTGGCTCGCAACACGGCCCGAGGTGGCGCGCGTGCTGCATCCGGCGCTGGAGAGCGATCCCGGCCACGCCATCTGGAAACGCGACTTCACGGGAGCCTCCGGCCTGTTCAGCATCGTGCTGAAGCCGGCGCCGCAGAAAGCGGTCGATGCCATGCTCGACACGCTCAAGCTGTTCGGCATGGGCTTCTCCTGGGGCGGGTTCGAGAGCCTGGTGATTCCCTTCGATTGCGACAGCTATCGCACCGCGACAAAGTGGGCGCCGGGCGGGCCGACGCTGCGGCTGCATATCGGGCTCGAGAGCGTCGATGATCTCAAGGCCGATCTCGATCGCGGCTTCGCTGCGTTGAAGGCCGCATCGGGTTCCTGACCCGGCCGACTGCAACGATCCGGCGGCTATCGACGGTTCGCCGGGCTTGACGTATAAGCCAATGGTTATTGCGCCTTGTCCATACTAGTTGCCGGCTGCAAATGGATTTGAAAGCATGAACGTCCGGGTCGACCGCCGTCTGGCAGCTATCCTTGCCGCCGACGTCGCCGGCTACAGCCGCCTGATGGGCGAGGACGAGGAAGGCACGCTCGCACGCCTCAAGAGCTGCCGACATGGGCTCATCGATCCCAAGATCGCTGAACATCGCGGACGCATCGTGAAGACGACCGGGGACGGCATGCTGGTCGAGTTCGGCAGCGCAGTTGACGCCGTCCGTTGCGCGGTCGAAATCCAGCGCGCCATGGCCAGCGGCTTTGTCGACATGCCCGCCGAAAAGCACATCCAGTTTCGGATTGGCATTCACGTCGGCGACATCATCATCGACAGCGACGATATCTTCGGCGACGGCGTCAACATCGCAGCGCGCCTGGAGGGGATTGCCGAGCCCGGCGGCATTTGCATCTCGGACGATGCCTATCGCCAGATCAGGGGCAAGACCGAGATCGTCTATGATGACATGGGACAGCAGTCGCTCAAAAACATCTCCGAGCCGATGCGCGCGTGGCGAGCCCGCCCGGCAGCGGGGGCGACGTCCTCGATGAGGACGTCCGATCGACCGGTTGCCCTGATGCTGCCTGAGAAGCCCTCGATTGCGGTCCTGCCGTTTACCAATATGAGCGGCGATCCGGAGCAGGAATATTTCGCTGACGGCGTGGTCGAAGACATCATCACGGCCTTGTCGCGCATGAACTGGCTGTTCGTCATCGCGCGCAATTCGAGCTTCACCTACAAGGGGAAGGCCGTCGACATCAAGCAGGTCGGCCGCGAACTCGGCGTCCGCTATGTGCTGGAAGGCAGCGTGCGCAAAGCCGGCAACAAGGTGCGCATTACCGGGCAGCTCATCGACGCCTCGAACGGAGCGCATTTGTGGGCAGACCGGTTCGATGGCGCGCTCGAAGACGTCTTCGAACTCCAGGACGAGGTGACAACAAGCGTCATCGGCGCCATTGCGCCGAAGCTCGAGCAGGCCGAGATCGAGCGCGCCAGGCGCAAGCCGACGGACAAGCTCGCTGCGTACGACTATTATCTGCACGGGATGGCGAACATCTATCAGGGGACGAAAGACGCCAATCTCGACGCCCTGCAGAACTTCCAGCGTGCCACGGAAATCGATCCCAACTTCGCAACCGCTCACGGCATGAGCGCATATTGCTATGTGTGGCGCAAGGCGAATGGCTGGGTCACAGAAACCAAGCAGGAAACCGCCGCGGCCGAAGTCGCGGCAAGAAAAGCCGCCAGGCTGGGTCTCGATGACGCGATCGCGCTCGCCCAGGCGGGCTTCGCCCTGGCATTCGTTGCCGCCAATCTTGACGATGGCGCCGCGCTCATCGATCGGGCGCTGAACCTCAACCCAAATCTTGCGGCGGCCTGGCGCTTCAGCGGATATGTCCGGGTGTTTCTTGGGAACCCCGATCTCGCGATCGAGCATCTCGAACGCGCGATACGGCTGAGCCCGCTCGACCCATTGATCTTCATCGTCCAGAACGGGATCGTGCTGGCCCACTTCTTTGCCGGACGCTACGAGGAGGCGCTGGACTGGGCTCAGCGCGCGCTTCGGCAGAATCCGAACTACGCCGCAGCGCTGATCATGGCGGCGGTCAGCGGCGCGCTGGCCGGACGCAACGAGGATCGGGACAAAGCCGTCGCCCGGCTGCGCGAGCTCGACCCGCAGGTCCGGATCGCCAATTTCGCAAACGTGTGGCCTTTGCGACGCGCTGGGGACCATGCCGCCTTCGAACAAGGCCTACGTCTGACGGGTCTGCCTTCATAACCGGCATGCATGCCTCCGGCACGGGCACGCTGAAACTTCTTCCGAAGAAAATGATTGATCGCCAGTCGTTTGGCGCTAGCCTGACCCCTCGACTCCAATCTGGACACGGAGCATGGGAACGTTGGTTCTGCTCGATCTGATGGGCGGCGTGGCGCTGTTGCTGTGGGGCCTTCACATGGTCCACAGCGGGATTCTGCGCGCCTTCGGCCCTGACCTCCGTCGCCTCCTTGGCAAGGCGTTGAGCAACCGCTTCAGCGCCTTTGCCGCCGGTCTCGGGCTCACGGCGCTGCTCCAGAGCAGCACGGCGACCGCGCTGCTCACCAGCTCTTTCGCCGCGGAGGGCCTGCTGAGCCTCGTTGCCGCGCTCGCCATCATGCTCGGCGCCAATGTCGGCACCACGCTGATCGTGCAGGTGCTGTCATTCAACATCGCAGCCGTCGCGCCGGTGCTGTTCGTGCTTGGGCTCGTCGCCTTCCGCTCGGGCGCGCGTTCGCGGATCAAGGATATCGGCCGAGTCTGCATCGGCCTCGGCCTGATGCTGCTGTCGCTGCACATCCTGCTCGACACGCTGGCGCCCGCGGAGAACGCGCCCGGCGTCCGCGTCGTCATGGCGGCGATCACCGGCGATCCGGTTCTGTGCATCGTCATTGCCGCGCTCGTCACCTGGGCCGTGCATTCGAGCGTCGCCAGCGTGCTGCTGATCATGTCGCTGGCCTATTCGCAGTTCATCACCCCCTACGCGGCTCTCGCATTGGTGCTCGGCGCCAATCTCGGCAGCGCCATCAACCCTGTGTTCGAAGGCGCCAGGCGCGACGATCCCGCCAGCTATCGGCTGCCGCTCGGCAACCTCATCAATCGCGTGGTCGGGATCGTGCTCGTGCTGCCGTTCCTGAGCGGGATCGCCGCCCACATGCAGGCCTGGCAGCCGGATCTCGCCAGGATGACAGCGGCCTTCCACATCGCGTTCAATGTCGGCACGGCCGTCGTCTTCATCGGTCTGCTCGACGCCATGTCGCGACTGTTGACGAGACTGCTGCCCGATCGCGTGCAGGAGACCGATCCGGCCCGTCCACGCTATCTCGACGAGACCGCGCTGGACACGCCGTCACTGGCGCTGGCCGATGCCGCCCGCGAGGCGTTGCGCATGGGCGACCTCGTCGAGGTCATGCTGCGCAAGGTGATGGCCGCGATGATGACGGGCGACCGCACCCTCGTCGACCAGGTCTCGCGGATGGACAATGTCGTCGACAGTCTCGACGAGGCGATCAAGCTCTATTTGACGAAGCTGACGCGGGGCAGCCTCGACGAGAGCGAGGGCCGCCGCGCGATGGAGATCATCTCCTTTGCCATCAACCTCGAGCATATCGGCGACATCATCGACAAGAATCTGAGCGAGCTTGCGACCAAGAAGATCAAGCGCCGCTTCCAGTTCTCACCGGAAGGCGCCGAAGAACTTGCCGCCTTCCACAAGCGCACGATGGATTCGCTGCGGATCGCCTTCGGCGTGTTCATGTCGGGCGATGCCAACGAGGCCCGCAAGCTGCTGGTGGAGAAGACCGCGCTGAAGAACACCGAGCTTGCCGCAGTCGAGCGCCATCTCGACCGCCTGCGCGAGGGTCGGCCCGAAACCATCGAAACCACCTCGCTGCATCTGGACGTGCTGCGAGATTTGCGCCGCATCCACTCGCACATCTGCTCGGTCGCCTATCCGGTACTGGATGCGGCGGGCGAGCCCTATCGCAGGCCCGAGGCGGAGGCGACCGCCCTGCCCGCACCCGGCGCGGCCTCGGCGCTGCCGCGCTAATCAGTCAGATGCAGTGGTCGTCGCGGTCACCCTGCCTGATGATCGTATCATGCCAGTGTTTTGCCCGACGCGTCAAACTGATTTCGTAAAATCAGCAACACCATTGCCAGCCCGGGGCTACTGTGCATGGGGTTGTTTTCGACATTTTTTGTCGATCGCCATCCAAGCCTCGGTCCAACCCGGGATCAGCGCTCCAGCGTCTTCGAGGCGCGGCTGCGGTTCTTGACGATCAGCATGATGTTCCGAATATAGATGATGGTCGCCAGCGCCTGCCCGAGAATGATGACGGGCTCGCGCTTGACGATGCCGTAGACCAGCGTCATCAGCCCGCCGCCCATCGAGCAGAACCAGAACGCCATCGGCACCACGCTGTTGCCGGCGCGCTCGCTCGCAATCCACTGCACCAGGAAGCGCGCGGTGAAGAACAGCTGTGCGACCAGGCCGAACGCAAGCCAGAAGTCGAATTTGGCGACGAAGACATCGTAGAGATAATTGTTCAGCGCCTGACCGTATTGGATGATCACGCATTCACCTCGCTCACGTCCGGTGTCGGCTTCTTGCGGCGGATCAGCCACCACACGCCGGCGAGATCCATGATTCCGATCCAGAGCCGGTCGAAGAAGCCGTAATTCGACACGCCGGAATGGCGCGGCCGGTCGATCACGTCGACATAGGCGATCTCGTAGCCCTCGCGACGCACCAGCGCCGGCAGAAACCGATGCAGCCCGTCGAAATAGGGCAGCATCAGGAACACCTCGCGCCGGAACGCCTTCAGGCCGCAGCCGGTGTCGCGGGTGCCGTCCTTCAGGATCGCCCCGCGCACGCCATTGGCGATGCGCGACTGGAACTTCTTGAAGCCGGTGTCCTTGCGTCCGATCCGCTGGCCGGCGGCGAGCCCGACGCGGGCTCCGTTCTCGACCGCCGCAATGAGGTCCGGCAGGAAGGCCGGGTTGTTCTGGCCGTCGCCGTCGAGCGTCGCCACGATCGCGCCGCGCGCCGCCCGCACGCCGCTGCGTACCGCCGCCGACTGACCGCTCGATCTGGCGTGGCGCAGCTGCCGCAGATTGTCGCGTTGCTTCATGATGGCCGCGAGCCGTTCACCGGTCGCGTCGGTCGAGCCGTCATTGACGTAGATGATTTCATAGGCCCAGCGGCCATCGAGCGCCGCGCTGATCTCTGCGATCAGTGGCGCGATGTTGTCGGCTTCGTTGCGCACGGGAACGACGATGGAAACCGAAGGCTGGGACGTCGACAAATCGAAGCTCGTGGTTGGAATTGGCCCGCCCTTCAGGAACCGGCGGCCCCGGCAGGCAGCCGCTTTTATGGGGCGGATGCCCCGCGGGCAACCCTTTTGAGGCGGCCGCCGACCGCCTCGGGAAGCGGCACAATGGTGCCGTCGGCGCGGATCGCAAAACCGAGCCGGCGCGCCGCAAACCAGTAGCGGACCGCCATGGCGCTGACGATGCCGACCAGGGCGCCGGCCACGACGTCGCTAGGGTGGTGCGCGAGCAACACCAGTCGCGTCAGCAGGATCACGATCGCGTAAGTGAACATGAACACGCGCAGCCGCGGCCAGAGCGCGGAGACCGCAAAGGCCAGCGCGAACGCCGTGACCGCGTGCGCGGACGGCAGGCTGAAATAGGCCTCCGTTCCCTGGAATGGAACGAAGTTGAACGGGTTGGCCTTGCCGCCCACGAACGGCCGGCCGCGCCCGATGGCGAGTTTCAGGATTTCGGCTGTGAACACCGCCACGGCAACGGACAGAAACAGGAACTGCAGCCGCGTGCCGAGCCCCAGCAGCACCGCACGGCGGGTGCCGTGCAGCCCCGCCGCAACAAGCGCCACGATCACGAGCGCCGCAGCCAACACCACGAGCACATACTCGTCCTTGCCGAAATCGGTGAGGATCCGGATCGGCCACAGGCCGGGCGTGCCGCGCGCCGGCATCAACTCGATCTCGGTCAGGTCGAAGGCGAGCATGAGCGCGATGACCAGGGCGGCGCCGGCCACGCTGAGCCAGAGCGAATGCCGCGCCAGTTTTCGCGCAGCCTCGGAGCGGCGCGAATGCGAGGGCGCGCGCACGAGCTGCGCCAGCGCGCCGCCCGCGACGGCGAGCAGTTGCGCGGGGTAGCGCGCGCGCGGAGCGATCTCGGTGGGAGCCGGCATCCTACTCGGTGCCTTCGGAGCGGAAGATCGAGATCGAGATCGCGCGCCCTTGCGAGAAATTATAGCCGTCGATGCGCGCGCCGACCTTGTAGCGCAGCCCGATCGCCTCGGCGCGCTGCACGAAGCTGCGCTCGGAACGCTGCTCGATCAGTGCGAAACGGCAGCTCCCCTGCCGCAGGAAGTCGGCCGCGCCAGAACCGTCGGTGAGCAGCGTCGAGGTGCCGGTCAGGAACACCAGGCTTGGCTCGTGATAGCCGGCCGCGGCCGCCTTCGGCCCGACACAGGTGACGTTGCGCAGGGCGCGCGCGATCTCGATGCTCGGAAACAATGGCGTCAGCGACGGCAGCACGATGCCGTAGACCACGACCGCCAGCATCAGCGCCGCCACCAGCGCGTTGAGCACCGAGCGCTCGGCGCGGTTGTTGTCGTAGAGCCACCAGGCGAACAGGCCGAAGATCAGCGAGGCCGCGATGAACGGCCATGCCACGAAGGCCGGCTGCCGCGTCAGCATGACCGCGCCGACCACCGCGATGATCGAGGCCGCCGCGGGAATCGCGAACCACCAGGCCGAGCCGCGCATTAGCCACGACCGCGACAGCACGCGCCGCTCCAGCGCGCCGACGGTGAGGATCGCGATCGCGGGGTACAGCGGCAGCACATAATGCGGCAGCTTGGTCAGCACCGCCTCGAACACGATCCAGGACGGGATCAGCCAGGCCAGCAGGAATTGCGCACCAGGCTCGCGCCGGGCCCGCCACACCGCCGGCGCCGCCATGGCCGCGAGCGGCGCGCCCGGCCAGAACGTGATCCAGAACAGCGCCAGGTATACGCCTGGCGGGGCGCCATGGGATTCCTGCGCGCCGATCTTGCTCAGCATGTCGCCGCCGACGGAATCGGCGAAAAAGGCGTCGCCCGCGCGCCAGAAGATCGCGATGAACCAGGGCAGCACCAGCACCAGCATCCACATCAGGCCCCAGACCGGACGTAGCCGCCACAGCCAGGAGGCATCGCGGTCCTGGATCGCGAGCACGACGATGGTGAGCCCCGCGAACATCAGGATCAGCGGCCCCTTGATCAGGATGCCGACGGCAAGCGCCGTCCAGAAGATCGCGGGCCAGCTCCAGGGCGGACGCGCCTCGTCTTCGGCGCGCTGCCAGGACAGATAGGCCCGTGCCATCGCGCCCATCGCCGCGGTGACGCAGAACAGCAGCATCGCGTCGGTTTTCGCGAGCCGCGCCTCGACGCCGAGCAGCACGGAGGCGCACATCAGCAGCGCGGCAAGGACCGCGGCGCGGCGCGTGACGAAGCCAAGTGCGGTCCAATAGGTCATGAGCACGGCGCCGATCGCGCCGATCAGCGATGGCAGCCGATAGACCCAGATCCGCAATTCGGCTTTCGGCAGTTTGAGCGCCGAGGCGATTTCGACCGCGGCGGATTGCAGCCAATAGATGCCGACCGGCTTCTTGTAGCGGACGTCCTCCTGGAAGCGGATGTCGACATAGTCGCCGCTCTCGACCATCTGCTTGGTGGCCTGGGCAAAGCGCGCCTCGTCGCGGTCAACGGGCGGGATGGTGAAGAAGCCCGGCAGGAACAGCAGCAACGCGCACAGCACAAGAAACGCAACCGCGCGGGCGTGGCTTGCGGTCGCGATGTCGAGCATCAGCAGGAGCCGGCTGCCCGGATTTACGGGCGATTTCGGCTCGCGCGGCGCTCCAAAACGGGGGCTGGGATAGGTCTCGGCCATTGGTTCCGCTTACGATGAAACCGCCATGGCCACAACCGCTTAAGGCAAGGTCATTGAATTCGAATGACAACTGTGTCCGCAGCGCCCGTGGCGTCGATCACGGTCAGCCGTGCAAAGCCTGGACCAGGCGGATCGATCAGGCGCTGCCGCCGTCCGTCGATTTCGCCGAGCGCCGTGCCGTTGACCAGGACCGTCATCGGCAAGACCCCGCCGGCGACCTTCACGGGCATGGCTGCGGCCTCCGGCCCGCTGGAGCGATCCACATCGATCCGCGAGCCGTTCAGCGGGAACTGGATGTGCGGTGCCTGCTCGCCCCCGGTCCGAACGAGCTCCCCGACCGGGCGGAACCGCTTCAACGGCAGCGGCAGTTTGGCGTTACTGGCGACCAGGGTTCCCTTTGGTGGCTTCGGCAATGGGGTCAGCGTCTTGCCGGTCCGTGCAAAGGCGTCGAACAGGATGGGAGCTGCGGCCACGCGGCCGATCAGGCCGGGCACCGGCGCGCCGTCCGGGCGGCCAACCCAGACGCCGATAGTCATGCGGCCGTCGAACCCGACCGACCAGGCGTCGCGATAGCCGTAGGAGGTGCCGGTCTTGAAGGCGATGCGGTTATGGGCGGCGTTTTCCGGCGGCGGCGTGCCGAGCAAGACGTTGCCGACCTGCCACGCCGCGACAGGATCCAGCAGCCGCAAGGGCTCGCGGTCGTCCCTGTTCGCCATGATCTCACGCAGCGGCCGAGTTGAGCCCAGCCGGGCGAAACCCGTGTAGAGCTGGACGAGATCCTGAAGCGTCACGCCGACACCGCCGAGGCCCATCGCGAGACCAGGCGCCTCCTCCTTCGGCAAAACCAGATTGCCGCCGGCCTGCCGCAGCCGCGATGCCAGCCGGCTCGCGCCGACGCGGTCGAGCAGTACGATCGCGGGCACGTTCAGGGACATCTGCAGCGCCTTCTTCACCGGCACCGTGCCCTGGAACGTCATGTCGAAATTTTCCGGCGCATAGGAGCCGAAGCGAACCGGCCGGTCGTCGATCAAACTGTCCGGATGGACAAAGCCGTCCTCGAAGGCGAGCCCATAGATGAATGGCTTGAGCGTCGAGCCCGGCGAGCGGATGGCCCGGGTCATGTCGACCTGCCCGGCCCGGCTCTCGTCGAAATAATCCGCTGAACCGACGCGCGCGAGCACATCGCCGCTGTCGTTGTCGACCACGATGATGCCGACGGAGATGTTGGGACCGAGCGCGATGGCGCGGTCGCGCGCCAGCGGCTCCAGCACCTTTTGCAAGTTCGCGTCCAGCGTCAGCTTGATGAGCGGCGTATCCTTGACGATCGACAGCGCCGTGTCCGAAGCGTGCGGCGCCAGGATCGGCATCGGCTTGCGCAGTTTTGGCACCGGCACAGCCTTGGCCTGCCTGGCGTCGTCGACGCTGACCACATGCTCCTCGACCATGCGATCGAGCACGCGGTCCCGCGCAATGCGGGCGGCCTCGGGATAGCGGTCGAGCCGGCGCGTCTCCGGTGATTGCGGCAGCGCGACCAGCAATGCAGCCTCCGCCAGCGAAAGCCGCTTCGGCTCCTTGCCGAGATAGGCGATCGAGGCGGCGCGGATGCCTTCGAGATTGCCGCCATAGGGCGCGAGCGCAAGATAGAGGTTGAGGATCTCGTCCTTGCTGAGCGTCCGCTCCAGCTCGATCGCACGCACGATCTGGTGCAGTTTTGCGTAGAACGAGCGCTGCCGCCGCGGCTCCATAAGCCGGGCGAGCTGCATCGAGATGGTCGAGCCGCCGGACACGATGTGCCCGCGCGTCGAGAGCTGCAACGCGGCACGGCCCAGCGCGATCGGATCGATGCCATCATGGGCATAGAAGCGCTGGTCCTCATAGGCGAATAGCAGCTTGAGGTAGGTCGGATCGACGTTTATTTTTGCCTCGACCGGCAAACGCCAGCGGCCGTCCGCCATCGCGTAGGCACGCAGCAGCTTGCCGTTGCGGTCGACGATCGTGGTGGAGACCTTGCGGGCTTCGTCGAGCGGCAGTGGACCGAGCGAGTAGACCCAGGCGACGGAGGCGATGATTGCAAGGATGAACGTGACCGCAAGGGCGGGTAGGATGCTTATGCTTGCGCGCCCTACTCCGCCATGGCCGGGCTTGTCCCGGCCATCCACGTTCTTGACCGCGCCACCAAGGTCCGTGGATGCCTGGGACATCTGCGCGAACACGCGCTTCGCGCTTTTGCCCGGGCATGACGACGGAGTATGAGGCTCGGCTTTGTTCATCTCACCACTCACTTCGCCGCCCGCACCTCGACATTGCCGGTGCCGGTGCGCCCATAACGCGAGGGATTGTACATGTCCTCGACATAGGCCTGCGGCAGCACGTATTTGCCGGGCGAGACCACGCGCACGACATAGGCCACCGTGAAGACCGCCTTCGAATCCGAGGCCCGATCGACCGCCGCGGTGAAGCGGTCGTCGCGAAACTCGGCATCTTCGGGCTCCTGGCCATCCTCGATCCAGTCCAGCGTGCCGCTGTCGCCCGACGAAACCAGCTTCGGGTTGTCGATCTCCAGCCCAGCCGGCAGATAGTCGGACACCATGATGTGGCCGTATTCAGGCTTCGCCTCCGTAACCTTCAACACCACGGCGAAGCGATCGTTCTGCTTGACCTTGCTGATGTCGGCCGGCTTGCCGTCGAGCGTGAAATAGTTGCGCTCGATCTTGAAGCCGTTGGAGGCCGCAGGCTCCGGCGTCACCGGCGAGCCTGATACCGAGATCACCGCCTGCACCGGCGCGTCGCCGGTGTTGGTGATCTTCAGCGGCTTGCCGCTCAGCATGTCCGCCTTGTAGCTGCGATACAGCGCTGTCTTGACCGATTGGCCATCGACCTCGATGGAGAGGTTTTCCTTCGCCAACGCACGTGCCGCCAGCACCAACCACGCATTCTCCTGCGTGGAGGTGTAGGGCGTCAGCCCGCGAGCGGTCTCGACCCGCGACACGGCTTGCGTGAGCGTCGCCTTCGGGGCGTTGCCCTCGCTCGCGAGCGACACCAGCGCCGCCGCATCGCGAAGCTGCGAGCCGTAGTCGGTCCGGCCAAACTCCAGCACCGGCTTCGGTGCCAGGCTATCGAGCGCAGCACCATAGACCCGCTCGGCGCGGTTGCGATCACCGACCAACGCAAGCGCCGCTGCGAGCTGCGACTTCGCGATCGGAGTTGCCAGGTTGGAAAGCTTGGTGTCAGCGAGATAACGCAGATCGCCGATCGGAGCTGCGCCGTTACGTGCGAGCACGTAGAGTCCATATGCGAGATCACGCCCGCCGTCCTTCTCCGGCTCGTTGCCGTTGACGACGGAGTTGCGGACGCGGTCGAGCGCGTTCTTGAACAGCACGTCCGGCACCACAAAGCCTTTTTCACGGGCCCGGGTCAGGAAGTCCGTCACATAGGCGTCCAGCCAGGCATCGTCGCCGCCGGCCACCCACAGGCCGAACGAGCCATTGGAGCCCTGACGGGCCAGCAGCCGCTCGATCGCATCGCGGATGCGCTGGTCCACCTCGGTGTCCATGGCGAGATGCGCGCCGGCCGCGAGGTCGTTGACATAGAGCAGCGGCAAGGCGCGGCTCGTGATCTGCTCCGAGCAGCCATAGGGATAGCGGTCGAGTGCTTTCAGGATCGTCGCAGCATCGAGGGCGGTCGACAGGCTCGCCGAAACCGAGACGCTGCCCGTGCCCGGCACGAGGTCGGAGAACATGTCCGAGGTCAACGTCAGGCTCTCACCCTTTGCCAGCGTCCGGATCGAGCGCCGCGCCAGCACCTGCGTCGCCGCCTTGACGTCGAACGCATAGTGCCGCGCCAGCGCAAGTCCGTTCGGCCCCTTGATGTCGACGTCGAGCGTCGCCGGCCCTGCCGCCGTCGCGTCGAGCGCCAGGGAAAACGAGTTGCGCTGCTTGGCCGCGAGCTTGACCGTGGTTGCGGCATTGCCGGTCATCTTCACCGGACCACCCGTCTTCACGTTAATGACGTAGTCGCCGGCCTGGCCCTCGACATTGTCGATCTCGAGATTGACCGTCCCATGGTCGCCGTTGAGCAGGAAGCGCGGCAGCGTCGTGGTCAGCACCACGGGATCGCGGATCACGACATCGGTGTTGGCGCGGCCGAGCTTGGTCGCGGTCCACGCCACCGCCATCACGCGCGCGGTGCCGGCGAATTCGGGGACGTCAAAACTCACCTCCGCGGTGCCGTCGGAGGCGACGGTGACGATGCCCGAATAGAGCGCCAGCGGCT
Organism: Bradyrhizobium sp. Kon10; assembly: GCF_055807395.1. NCBI lineage: Bacteria > Pseudomonadati > Pseudomonadota > Alphaproteobacteria > Hyphomicrobiales > Nitrobacteraceae > Bradyrhizobium > Bradyrhizobium sp. Kon10. The sequence goes on from NZ_JBVVOZ010000015.1 coordinate 171,461, forward strand.
TTTGCGCGGGCGGCGAGCCCTGCAGCTCGGCCGCGCCGGCATCACCGCCGGACTTGATCTGGCCGCGCGTGCCCGACATGCCGTCGATCAGCTGCCCGTAGAGATCGCGGATCTCGGCGCTGAGGCGGCGCTGGCCGAGATAATAATCGTCCGGCGCGGGCGGCTTGTAGTTCGTGAGGTTGAGGATGCCGACATCGACCGCTGATATGACCACCTTCGCGTCCTCGCCCGGATTGAGCCCATCCAGCTTGACCGGTATTTTGAGCATCCCGTTCGGCCGGATCAGCGCCGGTGGTGTCAGCTTCACGGATAGTGTGCGCGTCTGCTTGTCGATGCCGAACCATTTCAGCCCGATCGCCCGGCCGGGCATGCGCTGGGCGGCCGCATCGAGCGGACGGCGCAGCGTTGCCACCACATAGGCGCCCGTACCCCAGTCCTTGCCGACCGGGATTTTCAGCTGCGCGGTGCCCTCCTTGACGTCGATGGTCTGGGTCGTGAGCAGGCGGTCACCGAGTACGTTGATGGTGAGCTTGCCCGGCGTGCGGACGTTCACCGATACCGTCATCGTATCGCCGGAGGCGTATTGCGGCTTGTCGATCGAGGTCTCCAGCAGGTCCGGGGTGTCGGCGCTGCCGTCGGAGTACCAGCCGACGTCGAACTGCACCGAGGTCACCGGGCCGTCGGCGTCGTTCGACTTCACGTCGAGACGGTAGCGGCCGGGCTGCGGCGTCAATGACACGCGCGACGGCTTGTCGGCAGCGATCGTGACATCGCCGTCAGAGACGCGCGAGGTCGACTTGACCGGCTCGTACTCCCAGTAATTGTTCTGGCGATACCATTGATAGCGCGACTCCAGCTTCAGCAGCTCGTAGCGCAGGCCGTCCCGTGGCAAGGTCTTGCCCTCGGGCGAGACGAACACGACGTCGAACTCGGCCTTGTCGCCCTCGGCAACGTTCTTGTCGCCGAAGAGCGGCTTGATGCCGATCATGGCAGTTGCGGGCGCGACCGGCAGTACGAGCTTGCGTTCGACGGCGCGGCCGCCGGTCTCGACCATGCGGACGAAGATCTGCGCCTCCTGCGGGCGGGTCGAGGCCGGCTGCTTGTCGAGCGTCACGGGGAAGGTCGCAACGCCATTGGCGTCGGCCTCAGGCAAATTCTCCAGCGGCGTGCGCTCGTTCGAGGTGGTTTCCTCGTCGGCAACGCCGAACTGGTAGCCGGCAAAGCCCGGACGTTCGGACGCGGGTGCGACCAGCATGTCGCCCTCCAGCTGGAGGCCCGACGCGGGCGCGCCGTAGAGGAAGTGACCGTCGGCCTTCAGCTCCACTGGAGCATTAGCTTTGATCAGCTTGTCCTTGGTGGACAAGTCGAATTCGATCCGGTCGGGAACGTAATCCTCGACCATGAAGGTGGTCTCGCCGACCGAGGAGCCCTTCGGGTCGGTGAAGGCGCGCACGCGCCAGGTGCCGGTCGGGACGGCGGAGTTGAGCGACACGGACAGCGTGCGGCCGCCGGCACCCTGGTCGGACAGGACTGCGCGGCGGAATTCGACGCCGTCGGGGCGCTCGATCACCAGCGTCAGCGGCCCGCCGGTGACGGCATTGCCCTGCCCGTCGCGCAGCAGCGCGGTCAGATAGACGGTCTCGCTGGAGCGGTAGACGCCGCGCTCGGCATAGACGAAGGCGTCGGCGCCGGCCGGCACCACACGTCCCGCCACGCCGCGGTCGGAGAGATCAAAGGCGGAGGTCTTCAGGCTGAGGAAGGCATAGTCGGCCTTCTCGCCGGTGATCGTCAGCATCGCCGGGGACAGCCCGCCCTCGCCGCGCGCGAGCCCCGTCTCGAACAGGACGTGGCCGCTGTCGTCGGTCTTGCGGATCGCCAGAATCTCGTTGTTGCGGGCCACCAGCCGGACCTCGGCCTTCCCGACTGGATCGGTCGATGCCAGCGAATTGACGAAGACATGGATGCCGTCATTGCCCGAATACGCCGTCACGCCGAGATCGGAGACGATGAACCATTGGGTGGCGAGCTGATAATCGTCGTCGTTGCCCGGGCCCTTCGCGGCGGCCGTCATCACGTAGACGCCGGGCCGAAGCTCACCGAGCGCCTGGTCGACCGGGAATGCGGTGGTGACGTCCTGGTTCAGGGTCATTGCGGTGGCGAGCTCGCCGGACCACACCTTGACCCCGCGCTCGCCGCCGATATCTGCAAGCTGGTATTTTGACAGCATCTTCTGGAAGTCGCTGTCGACCACCGTGTTGATCAGATTGCGGTCGCCGATCCGGAATACGTTGACATTGACCGCCGGCGTGTTGACGCTGACCACGGGAATGCCGCGCTGGCCGGTCCTCGGCAGCACATAGGCGCGGCTGGTGAAGCGCACGAACGGCTTCCGATCGCGCACATAGACGTTGAACTCGGCCGATTTCGGCAGCCCCTCTTTCACCGTGGATGGCAGACCTGCGCGCAAATTGATGTTGTAGCGCTCGCCATGCTTGAGCCCGTCGACGCAGAGCTGGTTGCCTTCGGCCGTCACAGCCGGCTTGTCGGTCCCTGCCAGCGCCAGGAACGGCGCGAAATCGGTGCGCTTGGCAAGGTCCTCAGAGAACTGGAAGCACGCGCGCGGGCTCGCCGAGTCCGAATCCACGGTATAATCGAGCAGCCGAAAGCCGTGCTCGTCGCGCATCTTCTCATATTGCCCGCGGACGTCGGCGACCTCACGCATGTCGAGCGACAGCCGCAGCGCATCCAGCGCCGGCCGCCACAGTTTTCGTTCGGCCAGCGACTTGCCGAGCACGGCGAGCGCGTCCGCCTCCTCGCCCGGATTACCGGCCCGCTGATAGGCGATGTAGGCGGCGGTCGAGGCGCGCTCCAAAAGGAAGATCTGCTCGCTCGAGCTCTTCGGCGTGATCTGGAAAATGACCTTGGCGAGCCGCAGCCAGTTGCCGGCATCCTCCGGCGCGGTCGCGGCGATCTGGCCGAGAACCGACAGGCCACTGCGAAAATCATTGCGCCGGAAGGCAGCGTCGGCATCGGTGCGCAGCGTCGTATTGGTCTTGGCGACCGGCCCCGCCTCGCTCTTGATCTGGGCCTCCAGCTTGATCGCGGAATCGGCGAGATCGTCGCGCTTGAACGCCTTGTCCGCGGCGTGCGCAGCCGCAAGGCCGAACGCCAGCGTGGCGCAGAGTGCAACAGCGCGGATCAGACCGATCATGATGGACTCCAGAATCCCTGAGAGGATCGCGGACGAGCGCCGCGTTGGCGATAAAGGGCGCGGAAAGGTGACGGACTCAAGGCGATGGAACCAAAGGTGCAAAAGGTCGCATTCGCCATGGCAAGGCAAGCCCAAAGCTGCCGAAGGACCGCCGCAAGGACACGGCGGAAAGATGAACGGGCAAAGCACGTCTCACGCGCGACTTCTGAGGGCGGCACGGCTCGCTGCCGCGTCGCGAGAGGCCGGCCAAACGCACTCCGCCGCTCCGCTTTGTCGCTTTCGGGGGGAAAACGGTTCGGTTCAGGCTTGGCGAACCCGCGGATTTTTCATATTTGCCATGGTACAAGCCGGCCACGCCTCGATAGAGGCTGGCTTCATGACGGTCCCATAGCTCAACTGGATAGAGTAGCGGATTTCTACTCCGCGGGTTGCAGGTTCGAGTCCTGCTGGGATCGCCAGCTTTTCAACCCATAAATCAAGATGTTGGCCCGGTATCCGCTTCGTTCTGCGAGGCAATCCGTGTTGCGCGACGTTCCGAGCGGCTCGCAGGAAATTCAACGCGTTACGCGACGTTATAAATCGCTCCGTGCAACACGGGAGCAGCATCGACATTCGCTCTCTATTCACCGGAGCCGGTCAATGACCGCGCTCGTGGGGATCATGCTCGGAAGTCTTCTGGCCATCCTCGGGCGAGCGCTGTGGGCGTGGTGGCGCCGTCCTCCGGCGAAAACGATGGAGCAAGTCTGTCGCGATCTGGCAGCGAGTACCGCAGATGACGTATGAGTGGTCGGCGCTGCTCGATATGGCCGAGAACTATCGGGCCGCGATCAAGTCGCTGAATTCGCGACCGGGCAAGCCCGCGTCTCAGATCCACTCTGACCAACTCGATAGAAATAACAGAACGCTGTTCGATGTACGCTGTCATAGAAGGTAATGTTGCTCTTGTAGACAAAACAGCCTTGAACGAGGACGAGCCGATTGCGATCGCCCTTGTCGATCTTTAGGCCGGTCTTCGTGTGCTTGTACTCAAAGTCAGGGAAAGCAACGCGGTCCTGAAAGATAGCCTTTTGCTCGCACTTCTCCCGTTGCCACGAAACAGCCCGCTCCCCGCAACTACCCTTCAAGCCGTCGCTTCTACACTCGCTGGAAGAATCGAACTGCTCGGAGCTCGTCGCCACCGTAGCTGACCAATCGTCAGACCAATCATCGCCAAACTCGACGGCCGGCTCTTTGCCTGCATTCTTGTAGGTAACGTCAATGGTGACAATACCCGCATCGTCGATCGAAACTGTCGCTTTGGAGGGGCCCACCCACGCTCGTGTTGAGGCCTCCAATGTCGAATAGCCAAGGCCTGCCAATAGGACCGTCGCAATAGCAGACAGCATCGAAAACATGAAAGTGCCTAGGCGCAGTCTGGTGACCGAATCCAAGATCATAGCCTATCGCAAAAGCCCCCGGCGTGAGCCGTGCCATTCACGAGGGGTTCATAGCCGCTGAAGCACGCTGCGCCTTATGGAGGTTGTCAGATGATCAGTATCGGACTCGCCGCAGCACTACTCACGGGTCAGGCTTTGCCGACCGTGGACTTTCAGCCCCCCATGCAGCAGGTCCAGTATGGCGTGCCCAGACACCCTCCACCGAGCTATCGCTGAAAGTTGGTGACGGCGGGAATCGGAAAGGCGGCATATCGTGGGGGTGCTTGACGCCTCCACTTCTCCACCGAAGGAG
>NZ_JBVVOZ010000016.1:0-168498 GCF_055807395.1 Bradyrhizobium sp. Kon10
TCGGGGTTGGAGGCAACGACCACGTCGGCTAACGGATTGGTCTCGCGAATGATGCGCTCGACCTCATCGCCGGTGCCAACCGGAACGGTCGACTTGGTCACCACGACCGTGAAGCCGGTGAGTGACTGCGCGATCTCTTTCGCGGCAGCGTAGACATAGGAGAGATCGGCGTGACCGTCACCACGGCGCGACGGCGTGCCGACCGCGATGAAAACCGCATCGGCGTCCGCGACCGGCTTGGACAGGTCGGTGGTGAAGTCGAGCCGCTTGGCCTTGACGTTGCTCGCGACCAGCTCGTCCAGCCCGGGCTCGTAGATCGGGATCTCGCCGCGATGCAGTGCCGCGATCTTCTTCTCGTCCTTGTCGACGCAGGTGATGTCGTGACCGAAATCCGCAAAGCAGGCGCCGGACACCAGTCCCACATAGCCCGTGCCGATCATCGCGATGCGCATGAAAAGGTCTCTTTGTGTGGACGATAGACGTTTCGCAAACTCATCTAGTACATTTTCCTAGGCGCTCGCACGCCCAACCGATCCAGAAAGTGCGAATTCGGATTAGATCGTTAAGCGCCTTTTTTGCCGCGGGTTCTGACCGCTTCACCTCTCGTCACTTTGGACCAGCAACGCTCCAGATTGAGGCAATGGCTGCATGGCGATTGCACAGCGGCTTCATCTGCCAGCAACAACCTTTAAGCCGCTACTCGCGACCGCTCAGTTCGTTAATAATAGCCAACAATCCAGCTCATAATTACTCTGCTGCGGGTAGCTTCCCGGCAGGCTTTTGGGTTAGAAACATGCATCAATCTGTATGGGATTTGCATGACCAAAAAGCGCGCATTAATCACCGGTGTTACGGGTCAGGACGGCGCATACTTAGCCGAGTTGCTTCTCGGGAAAGGCTATGAAGTCCACGGCATCAAGCGGCGGACCTCACTTTTCAATACAGATCGCATTGACCACCTGTACCTCGATCCACACGAGCCCAATCCGCCGTTCGTGCTCCACTACGGCGATCTGACGGACTCGTCCAGCCTCATTCGGATCGTCGGCCAGGTGCAGCCGGACGAAATCTACAACCTGGCTGCGCAGAGCCATGTAGCCGTGTCGTTTGAGGAACCCGAATATACGGCGAATTCCGATGGACTCGGCACCCTGCGGATTCTCGAAGCTATGCGCATTGTCGGGCTCGAAAAGACGGCCCGCTTCTATCAGGCATCCACCTCCGAATTATATGGCTTGGTTCAGGAAATTCCACAGAAGGAGACCACTCCTTTTTACCCGCGCTCTCCTTATGCCGTCGCCAAGCTCTACGCCTACTGGATCACAGTAAACTATCGCGAAGCGTACGGCATGTATGCTTGCAATGGCATCCTATTCAACCATGAGTCCCCGGTTCGAGGCGAGACGTTTGTCACGCGAAAAATAACCAGAGCACTCGCCCGAATCCATCTGGGTCTGCAAGAACGGCTATTCCTGGGCAATCTCGACGCACTCCGCGATTGGGGGCATGCCCGCGACTACGTTGAGATGCAGTGGCGCATGCTACAGCAGGATAAGGCGGAAGATTTTGTCATCGCCACCGGCGTGCAGCATTCCGTGAGAGACTTCGTAAACGTTGCCGCTAAAGAAGTTGGGATGCGGATCCGTTGGGAAGGCAGCGGTGTTCATGAAAAGGGTTATAACGCCTCTACGGGCAAATGCATCGTCTCAGTCGACCCCCGTTACTTCCGGCCGACTGAGGTGTCGACTCTCTTGGGAGATCCGACGAAAGCAAAGCAGAAACTCGGCTGGGAGCCAACGACCTCTTTCGAGACGCTGGTCCAGGAAATGATGAAGGAAGACCTGGAGTCTGCGAAGCGGGATGAACTAATCAAGCAACACGGATTTCGCTACTTCCCGCGTCACGAGTGACTTGCTTCAGAATGCAGACGAGTTCCCGAGATCGAGGCGGGGCGTTGGCTCGGACCAACAACGATCCAGACTAAGGCCCAGCATAAGTCGCCCCCGAGCCCCGCGGCGACTTGCTCCTAGGGTATCGGAATGACGTCTTTGACCGGAAGCGCGATTTCTTCAGTCGCGGTCCGCGGCTTGACTTCCTTAGAGCTGGTACGCGTCAACTTCATTTCGTCAGCCCATCGACGAACAATTGTTTGACGATCCCAACGTTCAATTGAGCGCTCCCTGCCAGTTGTGCTGAGGTTCTCGCGAAGGCTCTGATCTTCAGCGAGCTTGCACATTGCAATAGCTAGGGCACCGGTGTTTCCCGGATCAATGACCAGACCTGCACCTTTCACTTCGGCCGCGAGCCCGGTACCTTCACCAGCCATCGCGATCACCGGACGTCCCGAAGCGAAGATAGCGCCCAATTTCGAGGGCAGGACCAAGTCGGCAGCTTCTGACTTCTGCGGAATCAAGTGGAAGTCAGCTGTCGCCATCAGTTCATTGAAGCTCTCATTTGGCTGCAATCCAAGAAAGTGAATTGTCCGGCGGTCCGACGCCATCTCCATCAGCTTAGCCTTGTGAGGCCCCTCGCCGGCTAGGATGAAATGAATGTGCGGATGACTTGACTCAAGGGCGGCAGCGGCCTCGATGACGAGATCGAGACCTTGCTTGTTGGACATTGTTCCGGAATAGAGGGCAACGACATTCTGTTCGCTCAGACCCAGCTGCTGACGATATCTGGTCTGTTTGGGACGCGGGAAGACCGTTTGGGTGTCGATCCAGTTCCTCACCTCCACTGTTCGTTCCGGTGCGACACCCTTGTCCCAGAGGCGCTCCAGCATCTGAGGCGAGATAGTGGAGACCCGATCAAACGAGCGGAGAATAGCTGCCTCGGTCTTGAGCATCATCTGGCGCAGTGAGCTGTTCCGGAGCAACCCCAGCTCGAACGCTGCGTCCACTTCGAAATCCTGCACGTGAAGCCATGAGGTGGCTTTGATTCGACGAGCAATCGTCGAAACCAAAACAGCCGACATTAAAGACGGGGCAACCGAAAGCACGATGTCGGGCCGCCAGGAAAATGCCTGGGCCAACATTGGTGCCATGCTCGTCAATGCAAACGATGCATGATGAAGCAATCGCTTGGCACCGGACGGATTTTTGGGCACGTATATTGGCGACCGTGTGACACGGACAGCATCAATGAACTGCGCCCTGAAATAGGCTCTCTCGCAATCAGCGGGGATCTTCCAGGCCGGGTAGTACGGAGGCGCGGTGATGACTCGCACCTCGTGCCCTTCAAGGACGAGAGTTTCGCAAAGCTCCGTGTTGTATTTTGCAACGCCGATCAGATCGGGCGCATAGTTGATGCCGACCAACAAAATACGCATCAAACGAAGTCCAAGTTGACGATTAAAGTTTCAAGATTTGAGAATCAAACACTCACCAATTCAGCTAGCGGCCACCTCCAAGTGACGTCCGTAGCCGCGTAGAAAATCGTCATATGCAGCGGTGAGCCCCGCGTGCAGAGAGATCGTTGGTCGCCATCCGAGCGCCCTGATGCGCGAACTGTCGAGAAACTTGCGGGGAGTGCCATCAGGCTTAGCCGCATCGAAAACGAGTCGGCCCTTGTAGCCGACGACTTCGGCGACGGTCCTCGCAAAATCTGCAATGGACAGTTCGTCGCCGCTCCCGACATTGATCGGCTGGTCGCTTGAATAGTTCTTGAGAAGGAAGATACAGGCGTCCGCGAAATCTTCCACGTTGAGAAACTCTCGAAGCGGCGTGCCGGTGCCCCAGACACTCACGGTCGGCGCCTGCGCAAGCTTTGCTTCATGAAAGCGACGGATCAGCGCGGCCGGTACATGACTGTGATCGGGGTGGTAGTTGTCGCCACGGCCGTACAAGTTGGTAGGCATCGCCGAAATGTAATCGTCCCCGTACTGCCGTCGATACGCTTGGCACATCTTGAGACCCGCGATCTTCGCGATGGCATACCATTCGTTCGTCGGCTCGAGCGGCCCGGTCAGTAATTCACTCTCGGCGATCGGTTGTTTGGCATGCTTGGGATAAATGCAAGACGACCCCAGAAACAAGAGGCGCCGCACACCGATGCTGTGACTTGCGCGGATCACATTGAGCTCGATGGCGAGATTTTCGCAGAGAAAGTCCACGGGAAAGCTGCTGTTCGCCGCGATGCCCCCAACCTTCGCGGCAGCATGCACCACCGCGTCAGGACGGTTCGATTCCAGCCATCGGAGCGTCGGCTCCTCCTTGGTCAGGTCCAACTCGCGACGATCCGCAGAAAGCACCGTACAATTTTCGGAAGCGAGACGCTGCAATACGGCTGAACCGACCATGCCACGATGACCCGCGACGAAGACCCGCTTGCCCGAAAGTTCGTAGGTAGAAGCCCCAGTCATATTTACCCCCTGACTCGGTCTTCCCTATGCGGAAACCGACAACTCAGCCCTTTTACGTGCCGCGGATGCGCCGGTAGCGAGGGCTCGCGTGCCATCTCAATTGCTAACACAATCTTCACCATCGAGCAGCCCGCTTGGCCAGGCAAAGGTATTAATGGTGAACTGCAGCAACGTGCATAGACTCGATGCGGACGACTGGCACGAAAACAGGCAGCGCAGCCGCGCTATCCGCACGACTGCTTCGTCGACCAAAACGTCATCTCGCTAGGCGCGGATCAGTATGCGCGCCGGAGGATCGGGCCCATGGGCGCACAGACGCGGTCCAAATACCAACCGTATGGGGTCTCCACCCGAACGAGCGGACAGTGATGCGACGGCACATACCGGTAGGGATAGGGCTGCGCCCAAAAAGTAACCGGCGTTACCTGGGCGGCGCCGGTGAGCAAGGGCGCGCTTGCAGGCATCTGCATGCCAGCCTCTGCACAGGTGGCAGCAAACAGGGAAGTGGCCAATGCCAAAAGACCCACGCGCGCAAACGTCTTCATCCGTAATGCTCCCTTTGCCCTAACGGACCTCACCAGCGAAGCAACCCTTGCGGACTGTTCCGGCAGCACTGAGATCCATCGATCACCCCAGAAATCGCCCTAAATAGCCGGGGTAGATTACCAAGCCCAACCGGCGAAACGCAACTATTCCGGGCGGCAAATTTGCGGCAGATGCGAAATGGCACAGTACTGTGGCTTCTCGGCCCTAGTTCTCTCCGCTCCAGGCGCCCGGAGCGCCAAGGTCGGGTGAGCGGCGGTAGACGTCACGAAGAAACTGATAGTCCACCGTCTGCGCGAGCGGCACGTCCTCCTCACCGAGCTTCGCGAACGTCAGGATGTCCCGAAGGGTCCTCCAGCGGCTTTCGTCATAATCGGCGATGCGGCCGCCGGTCGGCAGCACGAGGCTTCGCTGCTGTTGCAACTCGGCTTTCAGACGGTCCGGGCTGAGCCTTTCCGGCGCGAAACTGGCTAGAACAGGCACGCTCCGTGCATAGTCGGCATAGACAAACTGCCAGCCGCGGATCAGGCCTTGTAGTACGTCGGTAATCACGGATGGGCGGTCATGAATGAGGTCGTTGCTGGCAAAATAGACCAGCCCGGGGACATGAATACCGTAGTCCTGCGGCTTGATCACATTCAGCCGGACATAGTTTGTACCGGACAGAGTTGGCTGATCATCGATGGCAGCGATGATGGCGTCGACCTCGCCGGCGCGGAGCGCATCGAAGCTGTTGCGATCGGCTACTTTCGTCACTTGGCTACGGGGCAGGCCGAGCTGTGCCATCATCGCATCGAAGACGACGTCCCCCTCGCTGGCCCTGCGATAGCCGACGCGTTTGCCGAGAAGGTCAGGGGGGCGGCGCAACCCGGAGCTTTCCAGGGTAAAAATCGCGATCGATGTATCCAGAAAGCTTGCTGCGAACGCCGTTACCGGAACGCCGCGCCACGCCGCCAGCAGAAACTTCTGGCCGCTTGTCACGCCAATGGCATGCTCGCGCGCGATCTTTTCGACGAAATTCGGGTCATCAGGGTGCGGCCCCAACGCGATCCGGGAAGTAAAAAAGCCCTGCTTGAGCGCAATCAATTCGCCGGCAAAGCGCGCCGCGTAGGGTCCATCGAGGAGCAGAGTTGCCGCCGCCGCTGGGTTCGACGCTTGCCGCAGCGGCACGGAATCCGGGCGTAGTGCGACAAGGGCAAGACCCAGCAAGGCAACGGCCGCAAGACCGGGCGCCACATACCGGCTGGACCTTCGCCTTGATCGCCGTCGGGACCAGGTCTGAGGCACTGAAGCCATCCTAAGGAACTATGAAATTTAACATATCAGGCAGGGGCAAATGCGCTACAATCGATCTGTTGAAGTAAGGTTACTTTTGCGTTCTCCTTGTTTTTATTGCGATTTTGCTCGATAGCACTGTGTATTCGGATAGCGAATTGGTCGTAGGTGAGTTTTAACGCGATGACAATTCTATTGCCCAGATCAGCGTCTGTGCCTGATTCCGCTACGGAAATTCGCCTGCTGGAGCAGGTTTCGCCCGCATCTCAGGGTTCGGCATGGAGCTTTCTTCGACCATCGATCGTGGAACGGATGGCGATGGTCGGCGATGCCGTGCTGGTGGTGCTGAGCGGGCTCGGATGCGCAATTGTCTACCATCTCTACACGCAATCGGCGCTCGGCAAGGCGAATGTCTATGCCGCGGCGAGCGTGCTGGTCGCGATCAACTTCGTCCTGCTGACGACGGTCCAGCACGGCTACCGTCTTAAGAACATCACCAGCCTGTCGCGCATGTTCCGCACCACGGTCACCACGTGGACCGGGCTGTTCGGGGCGTTGCTGGCGATCGCCTTTACCATGAAGGTCAGCGAGGAGTTTTCCCGCGGCACGACGATCTCGTTCTACCTGGTCGGACTTGCCGTGCTGCTCGCCTGGAAGGTGGCCATCGGCCGCTGGACCGCCCGGGCGCTGGCCACCGGGGCGTTCGCCAACAGCCGCGCGATCATGATCGCCGAATTGGGGCTGCCGGCCGCCTCCAACACCATGATGGACCTCGCCCAGCACGGCTATCGCCTGATGCGGATCATGGAGATCCGCGGCAGCGATCTCGCCTCGCCGCTGCTGCTGTCGGCGATCGCGCCGCGCTTCGACGAGCTGATCGCCTATGCGCGCGAGAACCGGATCGAGCATATCTTCCTGTTGATGAACTGGAGCCGGCAGCACGCCATCGACAGCATTCTGGACGCGCTGAAGATCCTGCCCGTTCCCGTGCATCTGGTGCCGGATGCCCACGCCGCCCGCTTCCTGCGCTATCCGCTGCGATCGACCGGCGGCACCTTCACGGCGGAGCTGCGCCGCGCGCCGCTGTCGTGGAACGAACGCGCGCTCAAGCGCACGCTCGACCTCGCCGGCATCAGCCTGGCGCTGATGGTGTTCGCCCCCGTGATGCTGCTGACCGCGCTGGCGATCAAGGCGACCTCGAAGGGGCCGGTGTTCTTCCGCCAGACCCGCAACGGCTTCAACGGGCGCGCCTTCAAGATCTACAAGTTCCGCACCATGCGCGTGCTCGAGGACGGCCCGAAGATCGTGCAGGCGCAGAAGAACGACCCGCGCGTGACCGGCATCGGCAAATGGCTGCGCAAGACCTCGATCGACGAGCTGCCGCAGCTGTTCAACGTGCTCAAGGGCGACATGTCGCTGGTCGGCCCCCGCCCGCACGCCGCCGCCCACAACTCGGAATATGAGCAGATCATCGGCAACTACGCCTTCCGCCACCACGTCAAGCCCGGCATCACCGGCTGGGCCCAGGTTAATGGTTATCGCGGAGAAACGCGCACCGTCGGCATGATGCAGAAGCGCGTGGAGTATGATCTGTGGTACATCAACAACTGGAGTCTTTGGTTGGATATCAAAATTGCGGTTCGAACCCTTGCGATTGGCTTTGGTCAGAACGCAGCCTATTGAACTCGGAACGACCAACTTCTTAACATACGCGAACAGATGCCCTGGAAAGTGATATGAAAGAGCTGAGCTCAATATCTGGTTACAAATTCCGTGATGCCGAATTGAATCAAGCTCATTCATACTTGGTGCCGTCGCTAATCTCAATTCTGGATAGCATTGGTCGACCGGCAAAGAGCTTGCGCTTAATGGATCTCGGCTGTGGCAACGGATCAGTTGCGGAGCTACTGCATAAGCGCGGATATTCCGTTGTCGGGGTCGATCCTTCCGAAGATGGAGTTCGGAAAGCAAAAGAAAACTATCCGCACCTCACAATCGATCGAGCATCCGCCTATGATGATCTCGCGAAAGTCTACGGGAAATTCGATATCGTCGTCAGCCTCGAGGTCGTTGAGCATGTCTACAGTCCCCGCGATTACGCGAACACCGTTTACGACCTTCTTTCTCCGGGTGGCATAGCCATCATTAGCACGCCGTATCATGGATATCTCAAAAATGTGGCACTCGCCCTGGCGGGAAAACTAGACGCACATTTTACAGCCTTGTGGGATAACGGCCACATCAAGTTTTGGTCCATCCGAACGTTGACGAAACTCCTGGAAGAGACGGGATTCAAAGACGTTCGCTTCCTGCGCGTCGGACGTGTCCCAACGTTTGCAAAATCGATGGTCGCTTACGCGCGAAAATAACTTCAAGCGAGATGATAGCCCGTCAGCCGCCCAAGCTCCGCCAACCGTTGTTCATTTCCCTCACACTTGCTCAACTTGGATTCGAACTCTTCGATTTTCGCACCCACGAGAAACCGATACCAAAAGCCCTGGAGAAAGTGATAAACTAGGCCTGGTCGGCCGTCCAAAAAACCGAGTTGAAACGCATAACGATAGATAAAGTAGAACAGCGGTCCGAACCAGAATGGCAAGCGGTTGTAGACCTGCTCCTTGATGCGTCGCTTCAAAGCCGCCTGTTGAGATGCGGATTCCCAACTTAGCTCTTCGAGCGGACCGAGCCGGTATTTTCGGGTAAGCACATCGATAGCTTCGCGCGTAGCGTAGTTATTGTGTTTATCCGTGAAGAACGTGAGATCGTTTAGATTTACGTCCGAGAATCCGCCATCGAGCGTTACAGTCCTTCCGCCCCCGACAATTATATGCTCATCCATCCAACGCTGTTCGATTCGGCCATGGCCCGTGCGCCAAATTCGAAGCAGTATGAGAGGATAGCGACCGCCATGACGTATCCAACGCCCCATGAAGATGTGCTTTCGCTTTAGGTTCACCCCTACGACATCCGGTGGCAAGAGCGGAAGTTGTTTCTGAATTTCGGCCGTCAAATCCGATTCGATAATCTCGTCCGCATCCAAACGCATCACCCACGCCGCCGTTATTGGCGCGTTCGCCAGGGCCCAATCGAACTGCTTTGCCTGGCTCACAAATTTGTTGCGCAGAACTTTCGCTCCCGCTCCCTCCGCAATTTCTGTTGTTCGATCTGTTGAGTGACTGTCAACGACGAACACCTCCTTCGCTATCCCACGGACTGATTCAATAGCGCGTGCGAGGTGAATCGATTCGTTGAATGTGAGAATGATCACCGCAAGGTCAACCATAGATGGTTTCCGTATCTTTGTGGAAAGCTTAAAAGTTAACTGGATTGAATCGCGTTCGATGACGCGCGTACGATTCGTTCATGTGCTGCTTGGTCCTGTGCGGAAAAGCGATGTCCAATAACCTTCGCCGGCACACCGCCAACAATTGTGTATGGAGGCACGTCACGCGTCACCAAGGCTCCTGCGCCCACGATCGCGCCGGAACCGATACGCACACCCTCCATGATGAGCACGCGCATACCGATCCACACATCCATTCCGAGCACGGTCACAGATCGTGCTCTCGTTGGCATACCGAGTCGGGTCGGCGTACCCACGATTCCAAAAGCGTGATCGACCCCGATTATTTTGCACCCGGAGGAAACAAGGCAGAGGTCACCGATGACAACCGTGCCGTGGCACTCGAATTGAGGCCCTAAATACACATAACGTCCAATTCGGCTGCCGCGACCGATCTTGATCATTCCAGAACGTGGCCCCTGGAAGCCTTCGCCCACTTCGTCGAGCCTATATACAGATCGGAACAGCGGGACCAGCAATCTTCGAATGAATGCCTTTCCGCTGCCTTCGATTTCCTTTCGGCTGCGCGCAATAATGGCATCAGCTGCTCGTTCGGGCTCCTCTGCTCGGGCGGCAATTGCACTTCGCTTACCCATGAGATCTCGCTTTAAAGATGGCGGTCTCGATTATCTCGGCCTGGACGGTAGGGCACCAACGGGCCGCGATCTCCTCACGGCAATGAGATCGTATTTGCTCTCGGTCAATTTCCGGGCTCAACCATGCAGAAATAACGCGCGCAAGGCTCTTCGGATCATTTTGTCTGAAGCGCGCTCCGGTTACCCCCTCCCGGACCGCCTCTACCTCTGGCATTTGCTCATCATCATTGTCGTGAGTGATAACTGGTGTGCCGTACATCAGGCTGTGCATCGCAGTTAGGCCAACTTTGCCCGGCGACACGGTCACGGTCGATCTGTAGAGGAGCTGTGACAATACCCGCTCATCATAACAAGCACCGAAGAAATGTACTGGCAGAGCGAGATGAGTTGCTAGATTCTTCAGAGATTGAGCCATTGGACCGTCTCCGACCAGTAACACATTGCAACGCGTTCCCTGGGTCCTCAGAATCTCCACCGCCTCAAACAGGAGATCGAAACGGCAAGCTTGGGTAAGACGCGCTGTGCAGATAATTATCGGACAGCCTCGCTCCCGGAAGAAGCTGTCAGGATCAACGTCGTTTAGATCGCCGCGAGCAATGAGATTGAAGAAGCGATCCGAGGTTGAATAATCAAGGCTGTTATAGACAACATCGATGCGCTCTTCCGGATATCCTGCCGCCGTTCCCAACCGTTTGGCACGCGGGGCATACACGAGCATCCGATCGGCAAGCCTAAAAAAGAGAAGTCGCAAGTTGCTTTTGATTGTGCCCTCGCGACGCTTCCAACCGTGCTCCCAGAACAGGACAGAGATGTGCCGACGGCGCGCTAACCAGGCCGCAACCCACGTCGACAGAAAATTCGGGTTGCCGAGAAAAATGAGTGCGTCGAGCTGCTCTGTCGCCGCTATTTTGATAGCCTCGGGCTGCCATAGGAATTGTTTAACAACCGCGAACGGCGCCGGACGGAAGCGCTTGACCGCCGACGGATCGACGTGGAGGATTCGATCAAATGGCTCGCCACTACCTACGAATAGATACTCTATGCGGTCAGAGCGATCGAGCGCCTCCATGACTGCTCGGCGATAGTGTGGCCACATATGATACACGATGGCAACTTTTAGCATGAGCAACACTGGTTAGATGGACACTTGACAGGTTCGACCAGAAGGCCCGGCCGCCTAGATGAAAACGATGCAGGGCATAGGATCAGTTTGAGAGATTATCGCGTGCGCTCTGTTGGTACACTTGCACGGAACGCACGAAGACAGGATTGTCACCGCTGCTGATTACTAAGATCATATGATGGCGATCGATCACCGAGAAATCGAGGTAATCCTCCATCCTTTCTCGTGGCGCTAAGTAACTCCTCCAGCAATGCGACGGAGCAACGGGCGTACCGTTAAAGAATGTCTGAATACAGCCGGGGCGACCTGCAGTTGCCGGTGTCCAAACTCCAGTGACGATCTGCCATTCGTTCCAATCGGTCTCAGCCGGAAATACTTCCGGTTTTAGTGTAAAGGATCCGGCGCGCTTACAAAACGGACGGTGGCAAATTTGAGTTCCCACTCTTAGATCGCCACTTGCAAGATACGGCCCAAACCAGTCGATCCAACTGCTGAGAAAGCCGGGCGGCGACACTTTGTAGTACTCAAGTATGTCCCACTCGGCAAAGTGCGTAAATCCAGCGTTCTGCCCCGGCCAACGATCATCACCACTTCCGTCGAGATGCTCCTTGGACATAGCCCAGAATGAGGGGTGTGCACCATTTGCCGAGCGCCGAGTCGGATCGAACCTAAGCTTCACCTGTATACAAGCGCCACCGCCAAAGGCTGTACCAACGAAGCCGGGCGGTTTGGGCGACATTGCGGCTGAGACAAGATGGCCACTGAAGTCGCCTTGAGCCGAGATGCTACCATCTGAGTGTGTTTGCGAGAGCTGCTGGTTGGCTCTGACATTGAACCAATTCCAGCGGTACCATCGGTACCCCGGCCGATAGGAGTCATCTTCATCGAAGCTCTGATTGCCCTTACTGAAGTCGCTATCGAATGTTTTCAGTTCGTAACCCACTGCTCGGCAGGGAGAAGGCACTTCGGCCATCGCTGGAGCAGCTGCTGCGACTGCAATGATGCAGAGGAATGAATTAAGACTGCTTTTCATTGCTCGGGCCTTTACTTCCCTGAGGGAGAAGCCATTCAGAAAAAAAGAACTCCGCCTCTTGAGAACGCTTCTTGTCTTTGGTTACGAAACGCAAGAGACGCCTTGCACCGCGTTGCAGTTGAGGTCTCAATTGCTGACGGATGGCGAACCAAGGCCAATAGATCATGCGCCCGACGACGAATACAGGATTAGACATCCCAAGAAATTCACGGTGCATCTTCTTCACCGAAAGGTATTCACCTCGCTTGCGCGATTTGAATTGCGCGGAGGCTTGGCTCTCCCGAATTCGAAATGCGCCGAGGCGTTTACTTACCCAATATCCGCGTCGCCCCCAGCGTAGGCGCAGAAAGAAAGCATAATCGGTGTAAACTCTTAGATTGTACGCTTCGCGCGGGAGATAGCGGCTTATCGAGCGCTTCCAATAAACGCACTCCGAACACATCTGCCTATAGAATAGAAAATGGTCGAGATCTGACAGGCCGCTTATGGGCGGCCCATAGTAGTAGCCTCGATTCCCCTCGTCGAATGCGACGTCATCCGAGTAAACGAAGTCGACGTCGCATTTGGCAAAGACTGCTCTTACCTCTGAGAAGGCGCCTGGCATCACAATGTCATCAGCGTTTAGCCACAAGACAATATCGCTGCGCGCCATACGAAGGCCTTTTTGCAACGCATCGAGTTGCCCCTGGTCGGGCTCAGAAATTACTCTTATAGGCAAGCTTGGGAACGCGGCCGCCACAGCAAGTGTATTGTCGGTGCTATTACCATCAACCAAAATGACTTCTATGCCATTGGTACCTTGCGATAGGACGGACCGCAGCGTCGCAGCAAGGTACGGCCCTGCATTGTATGCCGGAATGACCACGCTGATTGAAAAAGGGGGGCCGCTGCTAGTCATGGGCCGCAACCATAGTTCTTCGGGCGGACTGGTGCCACCGAACAATGAACAACGAGAGCACAATCGCGAAAAGCACGAAGTGGGCCGCAGCACGTAACCACAGCGATGTGGTTGCGTTCATCACCACGAGGGGAATGCATGCTCCTGCGACTAGAACGACCGCTGCAACAAGCGATGCAAATAGCTCTGGCGGCGCTGATATCCGCGCCTGGAAAAACACCGAAAAGGGAGCTTTCGCGAACATGGCCGCTCCTGCAACCACCGCAAGGGTCAATGGTTGTATGCCAACTTGATACTTGCTGGGCAACAATAAGACTATGAACGGACCGACTTCTATGAAGACCACGACGCCCAGCACGCTCACACAGAATGCCATCACCCCCGCGCGCATTGTCTCGCGGAGCTGGTCGTACTCTCGAGTAGCTGCGCTTAGGCGGCGCAGGAGCAAAGGGCCGAATATCCCCGGCAGAAATATCACTACGTTATAGAATTGGTTACCCAGCGCAAAAACGGCTCCTTCGACAGCGCCTCCGCGGATAAGGAGTTGTCGCTGCAGAAACCAAAGACCGAACTGGAATGACAGCGAGGCGCAAAAGGAGAGCAGCGAGAACAAGAAGATGCTGCTTCCATTGCGCTTAAGAAATCCGACGAAGGAGTCGTGGACGTGCCTAACATCTCGGTGCAGGCCACCACCAAGCAGCATCGATACCGAGAGGATTCCACCTGTTGAAACGGAAAGCGCCGCAAGCCGTAATGCTTCGGTTAGCGACACGCTCTGCGCTATCGCAAGGGTCACGCACAGCGTCGCGGCGCTTAAAAGCGCGCCAAGCGCACTCCTGAACCGTTCACCGCGAGCTATCAATGCAGCCCCGCTTAGCAACTGCAAGCTACTCATGCCTGTAAACACAAGAAACCAAGCCAACCCACCAAAACCAAGCGACATCTGAGGAAACGCAAAATAGAAGCAACCTAATGCGACCACCATCGCAAATGAAACCGCCCCCAACAGAACGGCGCTTAATATTGAATTTTCGAGCTGCAAGCGATGCCCCCCGCCGCGCGCAAGAACCACGGCAATTGGCGTAGGTGAGTTTAAGGTCGTAAAAAGCACAATCAGATTAGTGGAGGTCTGAAGAAATGCGTATAAACCAAAATCGGCAGAGTTCATCGCGTGAGCGAAAAGCAAAATGCTGACGAAGCTAAGAGCGCGAGCCAGCACTGTCAGGACTACATAGGTTACCAATGACGCGGGGATCATATTTAGTGGTCAAGCCAAGGCGCGTGATGGGAGCGTGATTGCAAGAAAGAAGACGAGAAACGAAGGGTATAGATTTTGGAGCGCCGCCTCCACAGAAGCGAAAGCGACGGTCACGGTGCAGGCTGCTACTGCGAAATTGAGCAGAGCCAACTCATTTCGGTCTGGAAATCGCTGTCGGGAGAGACGTCGCGCCGCAGCCAAGCAGGCATAAGGTGCGCTCAATAACACCGCAATAACTCCTAGAGCTCCTATGATTCCAGATTTCGCAAGGTAGTTGATCAGGACAGAATGGTAGTAGAATAGAAGACTCTTGTCCGCGCTAAGGTCCTCAGTCGCGAACGTCGTTCCAAGCCCATTGCCAACTATCATATTGCTATCGAAATCTGACAAACCTAATTTCCAGATTTCTATACGGCCCATCGTAGAGCCAGAATACTGGTCTTCTCTGACCGAAATTGGCATGAGGTCAGTAGCTATGGCGATAGGAAGTATGGTGGAAGCGAGCACGGCACTCGCAAATAACATCCACGGCCACACAATAGAGCGCCGCAAAATACCCGAGTAAATGAGTCGGATGATTCCAAATTCGCAGAGGAGAGAAAGAGGAAAAGCGATTTCGCCAGTCCGCGAGTCGGCCATGTAAATTACCATCGCACCAACTGCGGCAATGATACCATCGCGTAAGCGCAGGATTACGCGGCGCTTACTGAAGAGAGCTGCGGATCCGAATACTGTTGCAACCAAGCTAGCAAAATAGCCCAAGATCGCCGGATGCGGCGTCAATCCATAGAGTCGTTCCCGCTGAAGCCCAATCAAACGAAAGGCACGCTCGGGCGCAACAAAGCCTAACGCAAGTGACCCAATGACGACCGCGGCGCTGGTAAAGAGAATTATCCGAGCGATCCTTGTTCGGTCAGAAAGCGCCAGCGTACCGGCGAAAATCGCGAGAATCCCTGCGCCTAGGATCCTCGCAAATATAGAGAAAGAAACGTCAACAGCACCATTTGAAAGCATGGTGAGGCCGAGCGCGCCAAGAAAGAACGCAATCGACCAGCCACGACCAATGCCGCGCATTGGTACGAACGGCGTCGCAAGGCACATGAGAACAATGATGACCCAGCGGACCGGCGGCACTACGTCGGCGGCGCCGCCGAGGAGTTCGGGTTCGACAGCCCAAGAAAATACAAACAATGCGCATAAGAGAGGAACCGCCCAAGTCCCAGCTACGCCGCGATCCTTCCTATCGACCGCAGCACGTGGCGCCGCCAACACGTCCTCGGTAGACATTAAATTACCCTTTGTTTCCGAGCGTTAGCGCCGCGAAGTAGGTTGACGTGCTGACCGGGGCCCGATAGCGCCGAACGAATGCTAGAAGCGGCACACGCTTTCCGAATACTTCTGACAGATACAGCTTAAGGTCTATATCCTTTCGGTGACGAACGGCAAAACGTAGGGCCCGCGCGCAGCCGACCGGTAGCAGCCAGAGGGGCGCTCTGATTAGCTCCTTGCGCAGGTAATTTGCTGCTTCGAACGCGAGATGACGACCTTGGCTCCGATTGATGGGGGATTGCGAGTGGAAAACACGTATTGCCGGTGCACTGCGGATTTCGAACCCAGCGTCCATAAGCCGCAGCGATCGCTCCACCTCCTCACCCTGGCGATAGAACTCGCTAATATAGTCACCTGTCGCGGTGATCGCCTCGCGGCGATAAACATTCCCGCAGCCCTTGTACGTTCGAACGCGGATCGAATTCGATTCGAGTGGCCAGAGATATCCATGATCAGCCAGCCGAATGTTTAAGGCAGCGACCCCGGTGCTCGGATGCTCCCGCATGAACGCAATGATAAGCTCGAGACCGTTATCGTCCTCCAACCAGCTATCATCATCGAGATTGAGAATGAATTCGCCAGTGCAATGCGCCGCTCCATAATTGCGCGCTCCAATAAGCCCTAAATTCTTAGGCGTACGCAGATAAATAACCCCTGGGAATTCCCTTACAGTATCGCGGATTGCAGAGTCTGGTGTACCATCATCGACCACTACGATTTCTTTATCGACGTAGCATTGGTCTATCGTGCGATACAACGTAGTGCGCAGGTCCTGCGCGCGGATATACGATGGGATAAGTATCGAAACTCTACCGATCACAAAAGCAACGGCGTTACTCGCGCGCATACCGTGAAGCTGGTCTGAGCGCATCGCGGACGCAAGGGGTACATTCGTCACCTCTGTACCGAATTCAGGCAAGAGCGTCTCCATTATACCATTCTCGCGAGAGCTTTTCGAACGCTGTGCTCGAGATGATGACGCCTATCTTTGCTGGATGGAATACCGAAAGAAACTCACGTTTCGCATGGTACCCAAAATTGTATCGACTCGCTTGTATCCCTCTAACGTGACCTCATTGCATCGGTCCGATTTGTAGTAGCAAGCCTTGACCTTGATTGTCCTCGGACAGTTGTTCTTAATGCTAACAACATGATCCACCATAGCTGGATTTACGACCTGTGGACGAGCAGCAGCTTCCACGTCGAGACACGGGCGGCCGAGTGCATCTCGAATCGGTGCGTTGGATTGCTCGGCTTGTCCTTGCATCATAAACTTTGACACGTTCGGAGTTGTGGTGGTTTGCGCTGGCGCTGGAGCCGGCAGGACTGCAAGCGCAGCACCAAACACTCCTCCGCATAATCGACCGCACTGCATACTCACTATCTCCAAGGTCTCTCGTCCGTCGCGATCCCGGGTATAGGCAACTTGAGCCCATCCGCGACAAGTCGTTTATACAGGCTCTGTCTTGAAACAATATCGGCCGAGCCAAGCGCGGCGAGCAGTTGCTCACGGTGTTGCCACCCCGCACTCTCCAGATTCAGTGCCGCGTCTTCTATGAAATCAGAATCGACCATCTCTTCAAACTCTGAGACCACCGCAGAGCGCAGGGCTGGACTCAACATCGGGAAAACCCCTAGCGCCATCCGGTTGCGGCGCAGCGATATCCAACCCTCGTGCGGCCCCTCTGCGTAGGACCGATCGAGAAAGCGGATTAATTGAACCTCGAAACCGCTACGTGCCGTTTCAGCCGAATAGAGCATCAACCACAGAAATGAATCTCTGGGGCTTAACGCTAGCGCCAGCCTGATGTCCTTTAAGGCATCTGATACGCTGCGATCCGCCTCTGCCGAGTTCTTGCGCGCCATCGCGTCTTCTGCAAGCCGCAGCTGCACAAGGGCTTTAGCGCGCACGATCTCCGATTGCGAGAGTACTGCAGCTGCTTTGGCATCGATCTTGTCCAAAACGTGCACGAGAGCACCTGGCCTAAACCGATCGTCGGCCATGATTCGCGTGGCGGCATCGCTCGCCGGTATCGTACGCCAGAACGACGGCAGGACGATAGCCGACCACAGCCCGCTCGCGAATCCGCTCGTGAGTAGCACACTGCGCAGCACTGCGTGCGCACCACCCCTCGGTCTGTTACTCCACATACCCATATCGGGCATAGTATTTTTGGTAGTAATAACGACCATGATATGACTCGTAGCGCGCAAGCGCCTTGGTGTCAGCTTTGTTCAGCACCACGCCGAGCAGCTTGTCATGGATCTCCGGCGCCCCGCGCAGATTGTGCCTGACCACGTCGATGTTGGTCCTTCCCCACTCCACCACGAACACGTAGGAATCGACGAAGGATGAGGTGACGCGCACGTCCACCACCGGCGCCATGGGCGGCATGTCCAGCACGACGTAATCGAATCTCGAGCGCAGCTCGGTCACCAGCGCGTGCATCGCCTTGGAGGCGAGGATCTCGTTGGTGTGCAGCAGCTTCGAAGTGGTGCCCGCCGGCAGGATCGACAGCTTGGTCTCGGGATCGACGAACAGCGCGTGCTCAAGCTGGACCTTCTGGCCGACGACATCGACCAGGCCGATCTTCGCGTCGGGCACCAGGGCGCGTGACAGTGAGGGATTGCGCAAATCGGCATCGACCAGGATGACGCGCGCGCCGCCATGCGCCATGAGCTGGGCGAGGTTGGTCGAGAGCGTGCTCTTGCCCTCATTCGGCAGGGTCGAGGTGGTCGCCAGCACGCGGTTCTCACGCACGATGGAATTGAGGTCGATCGCCACCTTCACCGAGCGCACGGCTTCCGCGAAGCGCGACAGCGGGTTGTCGACGACATAGCGCAGGAGATCAGGCTCCGGATTGCCCTTCCTGGCGAGCTTGCTCCCCAGCATCTTTTCGCCGAGCCCCGGTCCGGAAGCGGCCGCGCCGAGCGCGGGCAGGATCGCGATGCAGTTCGCGCCCAGAATTTCCTCGACCTGGCCGGTGGTGCGGAACACCTTGTCGGTGAGCTCGCGCGCCAGCGCAGCGCCGAAGGCCAGCATCAAGCCGCCGAGCAAGCCCGCCACCAAGACGATCAGCGTCTTCGGAGAGCTCTTCTTGAGAGGCGCCGTCGCGGCGCTGATCACCCGCGCCTCCGTGATCGGGAACGATTGCTGCTGCACGCTTTCCATGTAGCGCTGGAGGAAATTGTCGTACATCGCCTGGTAGCTCTGCGCATTGCTCTGCAGCTCAGTCAGCTGCACCTGCGCCTGGTTGGTGAGCTGCGATTCCGAGACGACATTGGCGAGGCTCGACTTGATGCTCTCCTCGCGCGTCACCGCGATGTCGTAGTCGCTCTTGTAGGATTCCTGGATGCGCTTCAGCTCGTCCTGGATGTTCTTCTTGATCTCCGCCATC
Source organism: Bradyrhizobium sp. Kon10 (assembly GCF_055807395.1). Classification (NCBI taxonomy): domain Bacteria; kingdom Pseudomonadati; phylum Pseudomonadota; class Alphaproteobacteria; order Hyphomicrobiales; family Nitrobacteraceae; genus Bradyrhizobium; species Bradyrhizobium sp. Kon10. The sequence continues at coordinate 19,157 of NZ_JBVVOZ010000016.1, forward strand.
TGCCGCCGCAGGTTGACCGCGGCCAGATGATCCGGGCCGTATTTCATCGACCAGATCGATTCCTTGGAGGCCATGTCGACATATTGGCCGCGCAGCTTGACGATCGTGTCGTTCTTCAGCGCGTCGGCGACATTGGCGTCCGGGACGTCCTGCTTCTGGATGTCGTTCATGCGGTCGAGCCGCGCCTTGGCCTCGGCGGTGGCCGCATGCGCCATAATCAGCTGGCTGTTGACCTCGGCGAGCTGCTGCTCGTTCATCAGCCGGCCGCCGGTGTCGACGATGTTGTTGGCCTGCTTGAAATCGACCACCGCCCTCTGCGCGGCGGAGGCCTGGGTGCGCAGTTCCTTGATGCGGTCCTGCAGCCAGACGCTGGCGCGGCGGGTCGCCTGGTACTTCGCCTCGAGCTGGTCGACAATGTAGGCGTCGGCGATGGCGTTGGCGATTTTAGCTGCCTTATTCGGGTCTTTCGAGGTGTAGCCGATCTCCATCACATAGGTGAGACCGAGCCGCTTGATGGTGCGGTTTTTCTCGAACAGTCCGAGAGCCTTGCGGGTTTGCTCGAATTCGGATGACGCATGCTGTTCGGAGAACAGGCTACTGATGAAGCCGAGCACCGCACCGATGACGCCGCCGCCCGCCCCGGTGAATTCAGGATCATCGATCAGGTGCAGGTCCCGGATCACGGCGAGGCTGATATTCTCGGATTTCAGGATCTCGACCTGAGTCTCGACCGTCGCGGAATCGACCGCGATGTCGCCGAGCACCGATTGCTGCTGGAACAGCTGCACCTTGCGGGTGTCGATCACCATCGATGCGGTGGAGGTGAACTGCGGTGCGGCGGTGAAGAGATAGAGCAGCGCCAGGATCACGCAGGCCGAGACGATCGCGACGATGGTCGGGAATTGCCGCCTGATAATCTCGACGTAGGAAGTGAGCGTCTGGCCCGGAGAGCCGTCGCCGAAATGTTCGCGATTGATCTCCGAAGTCGGCTTGTTCACTTGCAGCATCGGGCAATTCCCAAAAGCAATCCGTTAAACTGAAGGATTGGAGGTCCGGCAGCGCGGGCTCAGCGGTCGCGATGCGCTCGCATCAGGGCGACGCCGCACGCCATAATAGCACGGCCTCATCGCAACCAGAACTGTGTTGATGCAGCGCAATGCGCCAAGCCCGTGCCAATTGATGTGAAGCTTAACGCCCGAAATGCAAAACGGCGCGATAAAGCGCCGCCTTGACTAGATCGCGAATGAGGCCGCCAGGAGGCCTTTGAACTACGGTCAAATACGGTCAGCGCGTGCTGACGCGGCCGGTGCTGGTCGTGCCGCCCACGGAGCCGCTGCCGGTACCGGAGCCGCTGTTGGCGGAGTGCAAGCCGCCGAACGTCGTGGCACCGCCGCCATTACCGCCAAACGCAAAGCCACCCGTTCCGGTCGGGCCACCTGCGCCGGTGCCGCCGCCCGCGCCACCGCCGGTCGCGGCGATCTGCACGTCACCTGTCGCCGCCTGATAGGCTGCGATCACGTCGGGGTTGTTGGTGGCGGCAATCGCGGCCTGAATCTCGTTGGCGAACGCCTGGTCGGCGGTCGCGGCCATGCGGGCGATCTGGGCGAGGCCGGCCACGATCGCGCGCATCTGGTCCTTGGTCGTCGCGGGATCCTTGAGAAGCCCGATCAGGGCCGGAACCGTGGTGGGATCAGAGGCGCCGAGATCGCGCACGCGCGAGATCAGCTGCGCACCGCCCGGATATTGCTGCAACAGGCTGCCCGGTGTGGTCTTGAAATCCGAAATGACTTGCGGCGGCAGCTGACGCTGCGGCGGGTAAATGGCTGCGCTGGCGGCGCTTGAAATCGTCACGGCAAAGGCCGCGGCGGTGGCCAGACGAAGCGCAAACTTGAGAACGCCCATAACATACCTCCAAAATATCAACGCCCGCCGTCGTGCTCGCAAATAGCCCGGGCAAATGACAGTGCAGCGCAGAAGTTAGCGTAAGAAGAAGCTGCTGTCCATCTATCCTAAAAACTTCGTAAACAAGCTAACTGCTTCAAAATTGGACAGTTTTATGAACCGCAGGCTCGCGCCGCCGCGCCGGCCTGGCCCTCTCGCCCGGGGCCGCTTCGGCCTGCCGCGCCGCCTTCACCGCAACCCCCGGCTGCGCCTCGCCCGAGCGGAACGATTGCGCCAGCCCCGCGCCGAAAAGCGCAAAGAACGGAATGGAATAGCCGGGGATCTGGAGCGTGAAATCCAGGCACGAATGCAGCAGCGACAGGCTCGCGGTGGCCGCCGCCGCCAGCGGAATGATGACGTCGCGGCGCCGGGCGAACACGCCACGCGCGAGGATGACGAACATCACGACCCAGGCGGTCGCCACCAAAAGCGCCATGGGGATGCCGACGTCGGAGGCGAGCTCGAGCGGCGTCGAGTGCGCGATATCCCAAATGCCGCGAATCGAGATGTTGGGGCTGCGGTAGGGTGGGAACGCCCATTGGAACGTCCCCATGCCGGTGCCGAACCACGGGTTGTCCGCGATGATGTGAAGCGTCGATTTCCAGGCCTCGATGCGGCCCTCGTCGACCAGCCCGTTGCTGTCGAAGCGGCTCGAGACGCGGCCGCCGAGCAGCTGCATCAGGCCAACGGCCACCACCACGCCGGAGCCAAGCGATATCCAGATGCCGGTCCGCTGCGGCAGATCCTTCCTCATGAACAATGTGAAGGAGAGGATCATGGCGAGCAGCGACAGGCTGACGCCAGCGCGCGAGCCGGTCATGAACATCGCCATCAGACAGATGAGCAGTGCTCCGAGTTGCGGCAGGATCTCGCGCGGCGGGATCGCACGAACGTCGAGCGACAGCCGCTTCCATTCGATGTGGCGCTCAGGCAGGCGGCGGCGGACGTCCTCCAGGATCAAGAGTATCCAAATCACCGCGCACGAGCCGAAATACGCCGCCGCGGTGTTGCGGTTGATGAAGGTGCCGGTGACGCTGCCCATATAGGCGGTCTTGTCCCGCCACAGGATCATGGTGGGCTCGATCAGGAAAGAGAGCACGCCATAAAGCGCGTAAAGCGCGCCGGAGATGGCGATGACCCAAAGCATGCGTCGAGCGCGCTCGCGCTCGGCGCCGACGGTGATCCCGAGCAGGATCGCAAGAATGTTCGCAAGCGGCGCCCCCAGCGCGAAGAACGCCTCGTTCTTCACGATTGAGGCTGAGGGCGCAATCGGAACGCCCAGGAGGTCGGACGCCTGCTTCCAGATCGGGTTGAACGGCGCAATCCAGGGATGATCCGACAGCTGCTCGTGCAGGACAAAGGCGTAACCCGCGACGATGACACCGATGCCGGCGATCATCCAGAGGTGCGGCTTTCGCAAGTCTCGCGTCGGCGCGAAGATCAACGCAAACCCAAGGCAAAGGCACCAGAACGCGATCGAGAGGTCGTTGGTCGAGCCGAACGGAAACGGCGCGCCGGCAACGACGAAATAGAGGATGAACGTGGCGGGAAGGCTCCACGACCAGCCTATATGGGGAAGCCGAAGGCGCATCGTTGGTTAAGCCGGCCTTTGCTCTAGCTTCTACAAGAAGCAATTGATCGGATAGATCTTCAGATCCACATTCAAGCGACTGTTACGGGTCTGCGCCCGGAAGCCGTAGAACAGTCCAATATTATCACTCCCCTGATCGAGCTTTATTCCAGGGGTTAACTCATCGGGCGGCACCAGAAGACCGATGTGACGGTTGATGGCGGAGATCTCGATCCGCCCCTCCCCGTCGCCGAAATGCCCGACAAGCTGGGTGACCGTTACCTTCGGCAGCCCGCGGCGCTGATGGCAAAGCTCCTCCTCCCAGAGCTTGGTCTGCTGGACCAGCGGCTTGTCTGATCTATCGGGAACAACGATATCCGGAAATGACGGGTGCAGCATCCCGAAGAACTTGGTTTCCTTGGAATTCGCCGACAGCCGGACCGTAAAGGAGAGCTCGCCCTTGGCCCCACGCAGGTGCTGCAAGATCGGCGCATCGGGTTCGGCGGAGACTACCACATCGATCCGATGGCGAACTCCGAGCTGCTGCGTTTGCCCGGCAGCCTCCCCGAGAAGCATAGCTCCCGCGAGAACATTGGCCAGAAAACACCAGAGGACTTGCCGCCCAAACCGCATGAGGCCTCACAACACTGGGCGGTGACCGATCACCGGCGCGCCTTGCTCAGTGGTGCCTTGATCCATAGCCGAAAACATTTGCGTCCGGTCTCTAAACGAAAATGGCACCGGGACAAAGCCCCGGTGCCATCGTTTGTGCAGATCAAGCAGGCCTTAGCTTACGGCGCCAGCTTGATGTTGTTGCGGAAGATCAGGGCATCGTTGCCGAGGTTCACGGCATCGCTGCCGGTCGCCATGATCACTCGCATGTAGTTCAGGAACTTGGCCACTTCGACGTTGGTCGAGTTCGAGACATAGATGATGTCCTGGTTCTTCATCATGACCTTGGTCGCGAGGAAGAAGCCACCCGGATCGCGGAGGTTCACGTTGAAGATGACCGGGATGGTCTCGGTGGTGTACTTGCTGACGTCGATGCCGAGCTGGGCAGCCACGTCACGCGGCTCGCGGCGGTAGAGATAGACGGCCGCCGGATTGGCTTGGCCATCGAGCAGACCGCCAGCCTTGCCAACGGCTTCGCCGAGGTTGATGCGCCAAGCATCGAAGTTGAACTCGCCGCTTTGGCCGCTCGCACCGAACGCCAGGAACTTCTGCTGTTCGCGATAGACGTAGATGCTATCGTCCGGGCGAACATAGATATTGTTCTCCGGAGCCATCACGAGATTCTCGAACGGCACGGTGGCGCGGCGCCCGCCACGCTCCAGCATGACCCAGGTCTCGAAGCCCTGGCCCTTGATGCCGCCCGCCCGCGTGATCGCGTCGAGCACCTTGTCCTTCGCACCCGCGGCGCTCGCGGGATAACGCGCCGGCGAATTGACTTCGCCAAGCACGCTGATGAGCTGGGTCCGCTGCGAGGACATCGCGACAATCGCCTGCGGCTCGATGGCGCGGTTGCCGATCTTTTCGATGATGGACCGCTGGATCTCGACCGCCGTTCGGCCCGCCGCCTTGATCTGGCCAGCATAGGGCACGGTGATGAAACCGTCATTGTCCACGGACTGGTCAGGCATGGTGACGAAGTTGCCGGGGCGCACGCCGGCTTCCGCCGGGATGAACAGACCGCCTGCTGCAGCTTCGAAGATGGTGACGGCGACCACGTCGCCGATCCCGAACACGATGCTGGCGGGAGGCCGCTTATCGGTGAATGCACCCGCGAGGCCCTTGGGCTCGTGCGTGCGCAGGATGTTCACTGTGGCAGGATTGAGCGGCACCAGCTCGTAAGCCGGCGCATTGTCGGTCTGGATCTTGTTGTTAACATCCTCGGTCAGCGGGCCGGAACCTGGATTGGTCGAGCACGCTCCCAGCGCCAAAGCGACGGCCAAAAACGCCGGCTTAAACAAATAACTCTTCGCAAAGGTATGCATGAATCGCCCCTTTAGTCCCCAATTAGCCCAAATTGGTACGGCCTAGCGGGCAGTGCGACAAGGGTTCCCGACCCGAACGAATGGTTAACGGCCCAATGAGTCCACGACTGTTGCGTGCAAGCCACGCATCGGAACCGGCATTAACCTTTTGTGACTATTTAAGGTAATGCTGTTGCCGTTTTCTCGTGCAAGGTGCCCCACCGAGCGCAGCGCTCAGCTCCTGCACGCTCTGCGGTTCTGCTATTAAGCGGGCGACCGCCACCCATTTGATGGACTTGCGACGTGTTAATATTGGCTGTTGCCTCGCTTGGGCTTCTCTCCGCCGCCTCCCCCATTCCGCCAGGGGGCAGCTGTACGAGCGCGATGGCATCCCGAGCGGCCTGCGTGCTTCAGGTCGCAAGTCCATCCTCGATCTGGAAGTTCAGCCGGACCCAAGGTCTCAAGGAGGGGGAGAGCTTCGCCGCCATCACCAAGACGGCCGAGACGATGCAATCCGATCCCGATTTCGCCGGCCTGATCGTCCGGTGCGCTCCCAAGGGCAAGGTCGACGTGCTGGTAGCCCTGATCCGCCCGTTCCCGCCCAGGAGCCACCCCAAGGTTACGATCACCTCCGCGACCGGGGGTTCCCTAACGTTCGAGGCCAGCATGGCGGCAGCAGGCGCTGCGGTCCTCCTGCCTGACGAGGTCTCCGCCTTCGCTGCGGGAAACTGGCAGACGACGCCCTCGCTGTCCGTCCTCGTCAAGGAAAGTGACAGCGAAATCAAAGGCGTGGTGGCCCTGAACGGGCTTCGCGAGGCCTATAATTCCCTGCTGGCCAATTGCGGCCAGTAGACAAAATTTAGCCATACGACTTAAGGGTCTTTTTAGAGTGCGGAACCTAAGGTCCGGAGCACGGAGTGTTTCGGATGACCGAGCTTTTGATTTTTAGCTTTCTCGCAGGCGCCGTCTTGGGCCAACGCTTTCGCGTCCTGATGCTCCTGCCGGTGACCTTCTTTTTGGTGCTCACCGTGCTCCCGGTCGGCTTGATGACAAGCCTCGGCTTCCTCGAAGGTCTGAAGGCTGCGGCGTTCGTAGCGATTGCTCTGCAGGCCGGCTATCTCTTTGGCTCAGCCGCCCGCTTTGCCCTCGCCGCCAGTCGTGCCGCCCGCGTGTTTGCCCGACCGCTGAAGACCGCCCGCTGATCTCTGGCCGCTGGTCTCCCTGGCCGAAGAAATCAAGAAGGCTTCTGAGAATCGCTGGGCAAAGCTTTCTTGGATTGAGGTTCTGCGCTTGTTGCTCGCAGACCTCTGTTGAAAACCAACCTGCGGCTTGTATGGTGACCTGACCGTTTCAGGATTCCTTCCAGGCGCGCCGTTTGTCCTTCGCTTATTTTGCCCTCATCGTTTCCATCGTTTCCGCCTCCGTTCTCGAAATTGCTGGCGCCAAGTTCGGCGCGCAGCTCGGGATGACGGCTGCGGCGCTGAGCCTGTTGGGAGCCACCTTCAGCGCACGCAAGGCCGATTACGAGCATTATCTGCGCGCCACCTCATGGGGCCGGTGGATTTTGATCCTCATTCCCGTTTGCATCGCGGCCCAGCTTGCGCCGGTCTGGTTCGGCTGGGCGCATCCGATCTGGGCGAGCAGCCACGACGCTCTCGGCGGCCTCTCGCTGGGGCCGATTACGGCGGATCTTGGTTTGACGCTGAATGCGCTGTTTCAAGCGCTTGCAGCGCTCTCGTTGCTCGGAGTGACGATCGTTGTGGTCCGTGATCGCAGCCGGGCCGAGTTGGTGCTGTTTGTCCTGAGCGGAGTAACGGCGGCCTCCGCCTTGACGTTGGATCTGCATGGGTTGTCGTCCGCCTTTGGAGCGGCCGTGCCGTCCGGGCTTGGCACAACCATGGCCGGTCTCGGTATCATGCTCAATTTGGCCGTCATGCAGCTGGCCGCCGAGCGGGCGGAGACACGCCACTCGCTGGTCCGCTCGATTGCGATCGGTCTCTGTGGTCTGGTGGGGGCCCTGGCAAGCGCGGTTGCCATTTTCGGCTTGTCCGGCACGAACAGCGCCGTCGCCGCGGCCTTTGGGATCGTGCTGCTCGTGTTGATCCTGATCATTCGCCGGCTGGACCTATCGCCATTGGCGGCAAGCGCACTATCGGTTGCCGCGATGGCGGGGACAGCGATTGTCCTGACTTTCCTCTTCGAACAGAGTTCCGGTCCGCTGCTTTTGCGGCTGGTCCCGGATGTCGGGGCTGAAACCAGAGCCGCGCTCGAACGTATGTTGGCCGACACGCGATGGTTCGGAGCAGGCGCAGGGACCTTTTCGGCCGTAGCCAGGATCTATCAGAGCGACTCCGGTGCGGTATTGACCCCACCCTCGGCAGCGATAGCCATCTTTGCCGGTATGGGATGGATTGGCCTGGCTGCGGGGCTGGGATTGGGCGTGATGGCCATAGTGCGCCTGTTCTTCGGCTCACTGAGGCGCGGACGCGACTCGTTCTTTGCCTCGGCGGCCGCTGCCTGCGTTGTCTTTGCCCTGATTCAGAGCTTCGCCGGTCCAGGGCTGCTGCGCCCGGCCGTCATCCTTTGCCTTGCCGTGATCGTGGGACTGGGATTGTCGCAAAGCGTCAGCCAGTCCTCACGATAGAGTGCCCGTCATCAAACGTTGCGATCCCCGCCGAGTGAAGCCCAGTAGTTCGGGTTCTTGGGCATCTGGATGCGAACCCAGCGATAGGACTTCTTCGACCAGGGCAGGATGTGCCCGGTGAGATTATCCAGCACGAGATCGCCGGAGAACGTGCGCACCACGACCACGAGATGATGCTCACCCCAGGTCGTGACGACCTCGCTGAGCAACACCGAGCGCGCCGGGAAGCCCTTGGCGATCAGGTCGTGACGTTTTGTCACGGCGTAATCGTTGCAATCGCCGCTGGCAGGATGCAGCAGCCATTTCTCCCCGCGCAGCCCTTCCAGATTGGGCTCGGGTTGGATTGCAGCGTTGACCCGCTGATTGACCTCCTGAAGCTGGGCCATACGTTCGGCCGTGAGCTTCAGACGACCGCCCCGGAACACGATGTGCTGCGGCCGCGGCTTACACTCGCCCTCGTATTTCAGGCAAAAGATCGTGAACGCCATCGGCGCCAAGGTCGGCTGGTCGAACTTGATATATTGGATGGCGCCCCTCAGGCCGAGCGGCGCGCCAACGAAGGCGGCCTCGGCGCTCTGCTGCGCTCCCGCAGCCATCACGACAGCGGCCACGGCCGCCAGGAACTTTACAAATCTGCGCATCTCGCGCTCCCCGTTCTTGTTGGGAAAACGCTACGCGAGACCTCTTGAAATGCGGCTCAAATGAGCAGTGGCCCTTTAGTCAAAACGGGGGCAAGTCGTTCGGAAACAATTAGGAATACCGATGTGTAACTTGTTCTGCTATGAGCGATCATGATGTCCATTGACGACGCCAGACGCGATTCGACCAGCTGATGGGCCTTTCCAAACGCTTCCGTAAGAATGTTAAGCCTCGGCTTCCCGACGGCGTGAGGATCTATTGCATCGGCGATGTGCATGGCCGCGCCGACTTGCTTCAGTCTCTCTTAACCGTCATCGACGCTGACCTCGCTCGCTCGGCTCCCGAACGGGCCATCCAGGTCTTTCTCGGTGACTATGTCGACCGCGGCCCGGACTCACGCGCCGTGCTTGATATCCTGATCGAACGCTCGAAGTCGCACGAGACGGTATGCCTCAAGGGCAATCACGAAGTCTTCCTTCTCGAGGTCCTCAACGATCCGGGACGCCTTCAGGAATGGCGCCACTATGGCGGGCTCCTGACGCTGGTCTCGTACGGCATCGCGCCGAGCATGAACCCTACCGCGGAGCAACAGATCGAACTGATCGAGGAATTGAGACGCGCGATCCCGCCCGAACATCTCGCCTTCCTTCAGCAGTTGCGCTCGTCCTTCACCTGCGGTGACTTCTTCTTTGTCCACGCCGGCGTCAAGCCGGGTGTAGCCCTCGACCGACAAAAGGACGAGGATCTGCTTTGGATCCGCGAGGAATTTCTCGAATCCGAGCGGCGTTTTGGCAAGTATATCGTTCACGGCCATACGCCTGTGAGCGCCCCCGACATCCGACCAAACCGCATCAATATCGACACCGGCGCCTATGCGACCGGTAACTTGACGCTCCTGACGATCCAAGGCGATAGTCTGCTTGCGATTTAGTCCGTCGCAGGATTGTCGGCCGGCCTTCATAGGTCCGCTTCACGAGTATTCCGAATTCAATCATGAACCACATGATCTTGCTTCGCGTCGTTGGCGTTTGCATCGCAGTGATGCTGCTGCTCTATGCAGGATTGGGATTTTACGGCGATCTGACGCGGTCGGATTTTCGGGCGAGCGATTTGTTCTTGGGCGAGATTCCGCCCGAGAAGGTCAATGTGGCTTCATCGGGCGTTCTGGCGCCGTATTCATTCGATGGCGACCTGCTCGCGAACTTCGCGGCAGCCAAAGCCGCGGACTTTCTGCACCGTCCCTCAGCCGAGGCGAACAGCAGGGCTATCGAGAACGAGGCTGCCCAAACTAGCGTCGTCGCGGCGCTGAAGGTATCCCCAATCCGGCCGGCGCTATGGCTCACCCTCGGCAGGCTGAAAGCTGAGTCCGGCGCCCCCGTGACAGCCGCGGTGAAAATGTCTTACTTGACCGGGGCCGTACCGATGCCGGTTGCTTTCGCTAGGATCCAAACCGTGACTTCGAGCGCGGCCGCAAGCGACGAGGACATCAAGCTCCTGGCGCAATCGGACATCCGCTCGGCACTTGCCAACCGTTCTCGCTACGAACAACTTCTGATCGCGGCCTATGTGCAGGCGACGCCGCAAGGAAGGTCGCTGCTGCTGGAGGCCACGCAGGCGGCCGATCCCAAGTTCAACCAGATCCTGCGGCGCTATTGACGTTCGGACGCGAATTGGTTTGCCGTGACTTCTCAACGCGCCGCTTTCGGGGCGACAGGCACGAAATCCTGCTGGCGACGCGGCTGATCCGGTTGTCCTTGGTAGACGAACATCCCCTTCTTGGTCGAGATGATGTCGCCTCGCTGCAGGCCTTGGTCGTTGAGCAGGCGCTCGGTTGCGACGAGATCGGGATCTTCCGGAACCGCCACATAGAGCTCGGGATGTTCGTGGCGCTCACGCGCGACCTCGTTGGCGCGTCGCCGTGCATCCTCGATCCGCTGCCGCCATTCGTCGCGCGTCAGTTCGGGCTCTTTTGATGGAAGATAGTCGTTGAGCGAAGATTCCGGTTCTGTTTGAGCAAGACAGGGGTGCCAACAGGCCAGACAAAGGGCGAGCCCGCCGGCGATGGTGATCGTTCGAGACGCAAACCTCCTTGCGGAAGCCGGCGAATGGTCACGCTGAATAGGTCGCAAACGGACAACTCCAGACAGAGGGCATAATGACGAGCATTGGCTGGGTGCAATTGCTTCTTCAGTTCCGCCCGAGTTTATAGCTTTGCCGATTGCAAGAAAGCGAATTCACGGGCAAGCTCCATGCTTTAGCGTGCGAGGATTTTAGCACCGTGGTTCGCAGCACCGTTTTTCTGGCTCTGTTGATCTGGTTTGGGATCCACTCGGCAACGGCCGCCCAGATCGAATACCCGCAAATTATCCGGACCCAGTATGAAGCCGTCGACCAAAAGGCCGGCGGACATTTCGTGCTCTGGTCGGAGCGCGAACGGATATTCTATGGCTTAGACCAGAAGCTTTTCCCCGGCGCCCGCTATGTCGAAATTACCCAGGTTACCCCGACAGCAGGCTCCATGACCCTCACCTATGTCGAAGTCCGTACGGTCGGCAGCACAACCTCCGACTACCTTTATCTGACGGGTAACGTCCGCTTCCGGGTCAGCGGGATGGCACTGAAAGCCAGCAACTTCCCGACCGGCAGCGGAATGACACCGTCCAATCAGTAGCCTCGGTCAGCGGCTACGGCTCGAACCGCTGCCCCGCGTCCTGCTCCCGTAGTAAGGTCGGGCTCGCCCGCCGCTAATCGGCGGAGCTTGAATCGTGCTCGGGATATTCCGCGTCGCCGTTGTTGGCGATGGTTGCGACGGGTTCACGATGATGACGTTGTGGTTGGGTGTCGATGGATCATTGACCCCTTGGGCGCCTGCGGCAACGGGCGCGAGAAGTAAAAGTCCGGCCAGAGCTACACGTTGCATTGATATCTCCCGAGCAAAAACGCCCGGCAGGCCAGCTCGTTCCCACACGTTTCTCGGATGCCCTTACCTTGGTACGGCGACCAGTTTGCCATCCCGCCACACCCCCTGAGCCGACATTCCGTTCGGAAGTTTGCCCGGCGCCAGGTTCCGCACCGCCGTCGGGCGCGAGGCGCTCTCGGTGGTGTTGGTCTTTTTTGTGGTTGTGGTCACGATGCTCGTGCTGGTCAAGTTGGGCTTATCCTTGACCCCTTGTGCGAAACAAGGTTGCACCAGGAGAGCCACAAAGGTCAGTGCAAGTAAGCCGCCGCGCATGATCAATACCGGAAAGAGGACCTCCCCGAAATGTCACAGGTTTTCGCCCAAAAGCAAGCGCCTTGGGCGGCCCGATGAGGGCTCTTGCAAACCCGGCAACGAAGCGGGGCGTGTGGGTGAAGGGCTTTGAAGCGAAAAACCCTAGCGAAACAGAACCATCCGGGTTACTTGATCGGCCTTAATGACGGACCCCGGCGACAGTGCGGCCAACGCCCCGAAGACGCACGAGATCAAGACCGGGCTTGTGCGTCTTCTGTCCAGCCAGATCCGCGACATATCGGGCAATCCGCGGCTGATGCGCGAGATCGTTTACGAACTGGCCCGCGTCAAGCTCCTGGAACAGTTCACCCACGCTGACGTGCGGGAGGCACGTGAGCTCCAGCAGCTGCTCGAACGCGCCATTCGGGAGGTTGAGCGTTCGTTTGAGCGTAGCGCCGCCGAGCAAAAGGCAGGCTCCGCAGCGTCCGATATCGCGTCGTCAGCCGTCTCGGACCCTCCGCCGGTCGATACGTCTGCTGTGCCGTCAATTCCAGTTGAATCGCCACAGCCGGCCGCCAAAATCGCGGAAAAGCCACGCCGTCCTGTCGTGCCGCCGGGATCGCCGGCCAAGCCACGCGGCGGGTTCGGCTCCCTCATGCGACTAGCCGTCATTGCCGCGACCATCGCGGGCGCCTCCACGACGGCTGCCTATTGGCCGCGCTTGAGTGCGCGATTCCTCGCGATATGGCGGTTCGCGGCACCGGCCGAGCACGCCTCGAGAAGCCCCGAACCTCAGCCCGCCACCAGCGCAATCGTCTCGAGCAGTGAAACACGCGAGCGGGCACCAGATCCTGCAAAGGAGGCGGCGCCACCTTCGATGCCTTTGCCCACCACGTTCGGCGTCTACGCCCTGAGCGAGGGCCAACTCCAGGAACTCAAAGCGGTGCCGGGAAAGATCCCGGACCATCGTGTGGCGATCTCAGCGGCAATCAACACGCCGAGCGCAACGACGCTGACGAGCGGAGACGTCAAATTCATTGTGTTCAGGCCCGACGGGGGTCTCGATGCAAGCGGGACCGAGGTTCGGGTGGTAGCCAAAGTCTCCCGAGCAATGGGGGTCGATGCCACCGGCAAGGCCGCCATGGTCAGCGCCGGCGATTCCTGGGTGGTTCGCAGCATGTCCTACCCATACAAAGTGGGTCCGATAGAGGATCAGGCGAGAATGCTGTTGTTGCAGCCAGAGCAGGACGGCTTCACGCTTTCGCCCGGGCGCTACGTCGTGGTGGTTAAAGGCATGGGCTATGACTTCAGCGTGGCCGGCATGGTCACAGATCCCAATCAATGCGTTGAGCGCATCAATGCAACGAACGGCGCATTCTACTCCCCGTGCCCACCGCCTCGCTAAAGCGGCGATGAGATCGAGATGATCGTCATCGCACGCAGTTCATTTTCAGCATGATCTTTTCGGAAGCCGACGACGCAGTTTCCGGATCGTTATCGAGCGGAGCGCATACTTCGCTTACTTTTTTGCCTTGGTATCGTTGGCTGTGTTCGCCGGCACCTCGTCGGCCTTGCCGTTGTTCGCCACGCATTTGCTGAAGTAGTCGCGCCGCTCCTTGGCCGTCCCGGCGCTGCCGGCAGCGGGATTGCCGATCTGCTTCGGCGGAAAGGCTTTGGCCAATGCTGCGTCACATGCGTGCGCCACATCGACCGTAACGGCCGAGGCGGCTACTGGTGCGCTGAAAGCCAACACGAATGCCAATCCAACTGATTTTTGCAAATGTCTGCGGGGCACCTGGCTCCCTCCTTTAGTCCGTTCCAGAACGCAACACCAAACCATATCAAAAAGAACAAAAGAACCAATCGTCAAAGGCGAACGGGGTGCACGAGACTGATCCGCGTCCTGGAGCATAGCCGAGGCCGACTCCAACTCTCTGCCCCTGGGCTCGATGCTGCTGAGCGTCTGGACCGCCCGGAAAGCGCCAAGCCTAGCTGTTGAGCTGGGGCGCTTTGAGGTCGGGGAAGCGAGTGAGCATCGCGGCCTTGACGAATTTCAGGTGCGAGATGGTGCTGGCCAGCTCCTTGAGCCGTCGCTGTCCATTCGATATGTCGGCAGCAAACAGATCCTGATGGTAGCTGTCGAGCGGCTCCCGCTCGAGATATTCATCGGTGCCGTTGCCGAATGTGACGGACGCACGCGCCAGCGCATCGTCGACGCGTCGATTGAGGCCAACCTGCTCCCTTTCGGCCTCTTGCAGGGCGGCATCGATCGCGATGATCACGGCTTCGATCCGCACGCGATCGGTCGCAGCATCGCGCTCCGCGGAGCGGGCCTTGAAGCCCTTGTCCTCGCGACGGAGGTGCAGAAGATTATGCGCGCGCGCTCTCAGGAACAGCTGGAACATTTAGGCCATCCCACATCACATTTGGGGCGATACCATCGGTCAGACATAGTTAACAAAGCCTAAACCGTCGGCCTGGTCTGCCCGGCTTTGTGCTATCCATGCTCTCCAGGACTTTTCATGTTGGGAATAGAGCTCAAGCCATCGCTTGTCGGTTCGCGCTCGCCTTCCGCGCTCCTCCAGCCCGGGTCCAGCATGAACAGCTTCGATCAGGGCATTGTCCAACAATTCAAATTCCGCCGTCTCCTCCAGCGAAAGGCCGATTAAGACCCGGTCTCCTTGCGCATCGACGAAGTACCTGCGAGGTGCGTTACGCCTTTGATCAACCATTTCTATGGCCATCAACAGATGATCCGCGCACGTCGGAGATTTTTGAAACAAACAGAAGTAACGAGCAGACGTCTTGTTTCGCCCAGCACGGCAATTGGATCGGCCATTTACGCTTTCCCGCTGCGCCTCGGAAAAATCGAGACGATTAAAACCTTGCCAGAAATGCGGACCTTTCTAAGCCATGGCTCTGAAGCGCTCAAGGATGGCTACACGTTAACCTAACCGCAAATGGTTATTTCGAGCTTCGCTGCAGCGTCCTGCACTTGATCCTTCCGTCATGATGGATGCTGATTTCGATCCAATCCCATGGAGGCCGAACCATAGGGCGCGTAGAGACGATATCGTGCGGATCGCTTGCGGGAGCGCCACGCGCGCACGCCGTACCCGCAGCAAAAGCCACCGCCGAAGATCAAAGCCAAAACCAGAATTGCTGCCATTTGGAATATCCCAATTTCCGGAATGTTCCTCCCCGGCTATTTCATCTTACCATTGTGGCGACTTCAACATCGGGGCCGCTGAATCTTTTGTCAGACGAAGATGAAGTTTGTGCAACGGATTGCTTGAAGTTTGATCGCCTGACAAAGAGCAAAGAGCCCGAGGTAGAATCTGGCCGAAGCGCTGATCTTGCCTCCCGCTGTCACGATTTCGCTACGCCATGGATCGGCAAGATCGAGCTCGAGCTCGAGAACGGACTCGCAAGATGAGTCCGTTGCTTTTGTGACAGCCGACATGGTGGCAGAACATCCTCGATTGCGGCTACGGGCACGCGCGGATCGGCCGCGCTGACGAAAAGTCCCGTGGTTGTACGGAGCGTTCAGGGCCGCTTTCCTCCAGGTAAGGTTGAGCGGTTAGCTTAATCCGCAGACTTTGTTGCGCGTTTCGTTGGATCGCATATCCATCTCCGCACCGGGCTTCCCCAAGGCCCGGCCCCACCCAAGCAAAGCCGTCGAGCGACATGGGTCCGCTTGGCGGCTTTGTCGTTGTGTCGAGATGAGAGGAATTTTTCGGTTATGGCGCGCAAGCCCTGGTCGTTCAAGGAAGATCGCAAGCTGATGGAGCTGGCCAAGTCTTCGACATCGCTGGAAGAGGCGGCGAAGCAACTCGGGCGGACGCCTGACGCGATCAAGCGCATGGCCTTGCGACTCGGCCTGTCGCTCAAGACCAAGGTCGGCAAGAAGGCCTGATAGCGCCAGCCAAGCCGTCCGGCGTGGAACCGGCAGGTCATTTCAGCGTTGCTCCATCGGGAGCTTGCTGAAAAGGCGGAGATTCCGTCGTGGCACATTATTTCATTCTCGGAATATTGGTCTGGCTTGGCATTAACGTTGCGTTTGTCGGGTTGCGCCTGTGGGTCACCCGTCCGGTCGGCCGCCAAGTCTATGCAGGCGGTTCTCAACTGAGCGAAATCCGCGTAGGGCGGCGTCTACACCGCTGACAATACAAGCAATCTCCATGCAATCGGTCCGCCAGCTCACGCACGGCGGGTCACGCCTAAATCCGCAGACCGGCTTAAACCCTATCTTAGCGCCTCCGAGGTAGAGTTGGGGTAACCCCCTCTTAACCTCCCTGGGCCGGATGAAAGCAGCACGGCCGAAACTCTCATTAGCGGCGCTCCTGCTGGCGGGCACGGCGGCGTTCGGCCTCGCCGGTCACTTCGCTGCGACGCAGTTCATCCACCATCAGCAAGCGCGCCAGCTCGAAGAGCTGACCGAAGTCGTGCTGCGCCGGTCCGAATTTGCCGTCGATTTTGCGGCCGCGAGTCTCGACGAGCTGGCGGGCCGGGGGCTTGCGACCTGTGATCCGAACTCGCTGCAGGCGATCCGCCTCCACGTCTATCAGCGCTCCGCCGTGAAGGATGTCCGCCTCGTCAATTCGGACGGCTCGGTGATCTGCTCGGCCTATTCGGAGACGCTCGAATTCGACAAGGGCTGGGTGGATCGTGCCGACATGCTTGGCTCGCGCGATTCGAGGCTGATGTTGTTCCGCGTCGAGCAGTTCGGTGGCGACGCGCTCGGCGTGCTCAGGGACGTCGGCGACAAGAAGGCGCTGGTCGCCATCCTCGGCATCAATTCCAGCCTGTTCGACATCATGCCGGCCGAGTTGCGCGCCCATGGCGAGGTGCTGCTCGCGCTCAATAACGGCGCACGGCTCGGCGAGTTCGTACTCGACGCCGGCAAGGCGCCGGCGCATCCCGTCGATTTCGAAAAGAGTTCGGCACGCTATCCGCTGCGCACCATCGTTCGCATCGACAGGTCCGTGCTGTCGACATGGAACAGCGAGGCCTACTGGCCAGTGATGGCCGTCTCGCTCGCGCTCGGCATGATGTTCGGCCTGCTTCTGTCACGGACCCGGCGCATGGAGGGTCCCGTCGCCGATCTCGATCGTGCGCTCGCGCGCGGCGAATTCAGGCCGTATTTCCAGCCGATCTTCGATCTTCGGACCCGCGATATCAGGGGCTGCGAAATCCTGGCGCGCTGGCTGCGTGAAGACGGCTCGGTGGTCCCGCCGTTAAATTTCATTCCGCTGGCGGAATCCAGCGGACGCATCGAAGCCATGACTTGGCAGTTGCTCAGGTCCGCACTGGCGGATTTCCAGCCTCATCTGAAGGCCGACAAGGATTTCAAGCTCTCGCTCAATGTCGTGCCTCGGCACCTCCTGAGCGCCGGCTTCGTCGAAACGCTTCGCAGCACCGTCGCCGCGGCGCGAGTCTCCGCGCGCCAGATCGTGGTCGAGGTGACCGAGCGGGACGAACTCGACGATCTCGCGCGCGCCGCAGCCGTCGTCAGCGAACTGCGCGACTACGGCTTCCGTGTTGCCATCGACGACGTCGGTGTCGGCCACAGCGGGCTGTCGCGGCTGAAGGGGCTCGGGGCCAACACCATCAAGATCGACAAATTCTTCGTCGACACGATCACGGTGGACACCTCGACCACGACGATCGTCGAGATGCTGGTGGCGCTCGCCAGGGACTTCCACATGACGGTGGTTGCGGAAGGCGTCGAAACCGAGGAGCAGGTGCGCGCCCTGATCTCATGCGGCGTAGAAGAGGGTCAGGGCTATCTGATCGCAGCGCCGCTGCCTTTCGCCAAGCTCAACGAGCTGATGGCGTCGCGGCCTGCGGCCGAAGCTCCGGTGGACGACACCGCGCTGGTGGCCTGAGCGTCCGGCTGGCCCCGAAACCGGCACCCTTGCCCGCATGCACTCTCCAGACCTGTCCCCGGTGCGAGTACCGGTCCCGAGGGTCTATCGGGTCCGTGCGACCTTAACGATATTCCCGGCTTTGGAGAGCGGCAGGCCGCCCGAGCGGCTATGATAATGCAATGCGTCGCAACCATCTCATCGCAGCCGCGGCCATCTGCCTCGCGCTGATCGTCTATGCCACGCTTGCCAGGCTCACAGGCAGGCCCGCGCTCATGGGCCACGCCGAAGCCTATTGGGTCGTCGTCATCGAGCGCTTCAGCGCTTACGGCCTCCTGGGCTTCCTTCTTAGCTTCCTGCTGCCGGGACGGTTCGCTTTGGCTTGCTCTCTCGTCGTCGCCGTCGCCGTGGGACTGGAGCTCATGCAAGCGCTGACGCTCGACCGGCATCCGGGCTTCCTTGACGTGCTGCAAAAGGCGGCGGGAGGCACCGTGGGCGTCATCCTCGCGCAGACCATCCTGGCCTTCTTGCCGAGACCACCGTCCTAGAGCGCCGAGAGCTCCGATCACCGGCGAGGCACCGGAGCCGGCTCTTACTTCATCATCTGCCCGCGAAGCTCACCACCCGGATTCATGGCCGTGTGAATGTTCGCGTACCACTTTCCAGCCAGCAAATCCGTCGCCTGATTGTCCGTGAGAGTCGCGCTGCCCTGGATCGGGCTCTGGACGGTCTTGAAGGGCAGCACGATGCCGGCGTTCTTGCCGGCCTCCACGGGACCATGGAAGTGTGCCCCCATCACGGGACCCGTCAGGCCGGCATAGGTGACCGTATAGGTCAGGGTTTTCGTCTCGGTATCGTAGGTCGCTTCCGCCCTGCCTGATCCGGACGAGTTGTTGGGAGGCACTTCATTGCCGCCTTTGAGGTCCGCCTGCAGCTTCACGACCTCTGCGCTTGCCGTTGCGACCGTCGTGAAGACCAGTCCACCCAGCATCGCCGTTCCTAAAAGGGTCACGCAGACCCGATGGTTGGCCTTCCTCATTGCATCCTCCTTGCGGGCTCTCAGGCCCGTGCGGGTTGGAACCCCGGCCGCAGCCGTAAATTCCAGATGCCGATTTATGCCTGATTCGAGACAACCATCGCGGGAATCTCGACCCCCGGCCGCGCTACCCTCTAACGGATCTGCTTTGTGTGGCTGAAGCCGACCGGCGCCCGCTGAGGAACTCGTTGGGCGTGAGGAGTTCGGCCATCTGCCGGTGCGTCGCCTGGAGTGCCTCGATGGCGCTATCCAGATCAAAATCCGCCTCGCGGACCGACGCGAAGAACTTCGCTGTCAGCGCCAGGTCCAGTTTGACACGGGTCGCTCCATCGCGACTTTTGCGACGATCAAGTGATAGGTGAATGGCAAGCACTCTGGCCTCGCTGCTGGGACAGTCACAGAGTTTCGCGAGTTCGTCGTATGTCATCCAGATCTGAGGCATGCTCTTCCACCACCCTTGCTCCGCCGCAGATTAGGTTTTCATGTCTAAAGGCTTCGTTGGCGCGGTGCGCTGGTTGCGGAGCTTCGCCGCAACAGCGTCAACGCAGCACTAAAACGGGCCGCTAAGACACTGGTGCCCTGGGCTGCGCCAACGGATGGTGCGGCCGCGACCGGTTGTCGAGGCCCTTGGGCAATTTGTCGGCATTGAGCTTTACCACCGCGCATCTGGCGTCCGCCGCCGGCACCTCTTCCTGGCTGTAGATCAGCGTTGCCTCGAACTTGATGTCAGGCGCTTCCCTGGCCGTTCCCGAACAGGTCGCCACCGCACCGCTGCACACGCCGGAAAGCCTGACCTCGAACTCGTCCGGACCAAACACGCTCGCGGGGCCCTCGGCATGCCGTTTCACCGTCAGGACGCCCGTGAAGCGTTGCTGATCGACCTGATAGGAGCCGCCGTAAGTGAAGAAGCTGTCGCGACCCGTGATCCGGCCCTCGACCAGATCCACGAGGCCGGTGCCCTGGCCACGCTGGGTCCTGAACCAGGCAGCGTATTTGCCGTCTCTCAGCATCAAAATACCCGTCGTAGAATTCAGACGGTATTTGCGTCGAACTCTGGGGCGCGACAATGGCTGATATAACGCGCGTTGCACCACGGTTAACCGCCTGCAAAATCGATTCGTCAAATTGACGATGTCGCACGCGCGACGCCGCCGAGCGCCATCAAAACAGTTCTATGCCGTCGCCCGCGGGCTCGACTGCCTCGACACGGCGCGCGGCGGCGGTCGACCCCAGCCCGAGAGTTCGCAGGAATTCCCGGTGGACCTCCCGCTCGCACGCCATTGTGTAACGCGCGAACAGATCGTCGAGCATAGCCACGTCTTGCGGCTCGGGCCGTTGCGCGCCCGCGACTGCGCCTGCAATCTCGAGGCGCGCGGCAACGGCGGGCAACGCCGCAGAGCTTTCGCCGAGCGAGCTCATCAGGCCCTGCGCCGAATTTATCAGACCTTCGAACTCAGCGCCCTCGTCGACGAGCTCGCTCATCAGCTTGCCGAGCCGCTGGTTGCCGGCCTCGACCTCGCGGAGCGCCTGCAGGATCTGCGGCTCGAGCTTGGCAAGCTGGGTCGGATCGCCCCGAACGCGCAGCTCCTTCAGGTCGTTGGCGCAACGCTCGATGTCGTCGAGCACGGGCCGCAAGCGCGCGGCGCCCGCCGAGACCTGGTCGGCGGTCGCCTTGAGCTCGTTGGCAATGACGACAAAGGCGCTGCCGCGGCTGCCGAGATGGCTGGCCTTGAGCCCTGCATTCATCCCGATCAGCGTAATGTCGACGGTGGCCTCGGCCAGCCCCGCGATCGCCTGGCGGAATTTCGCCAGAGTGTCCTCGACCATCGCCAGTGCATCGTCGACCGCGCGGCCGGCGCTCTCGCATGTCTCGATCAGCGTGGAGGCCTGCGCCAGCGTATGCTTGATGCGGGCCAGGAACGATGACGAGCCGCCATCCTCTCCGCCGAATAGCGAGCGACCGTGACCGACGACGCTGGCCGCATCGTTCAGGATGCTCGACAGCGCCCGAATGATTTGGCCGATGTCGCCGCCGAACTCGCGCTGAGCGTCCCTGAGCTGGGCTGCCTGCAACCGGCAGATCACGCGCCCGCCATCATCGCTCTTAATCGGCTCCGGGACCAGGCTCGGCCCGGACCCAAATGAAAGTCGCAGCCCGTGACAGACATGCTCGAGGCGCTGACGCATGCTGTCGCCAGCCTGCAACGAGACGATCGCGCCGCCGACGGCCTCGGCGATCTTCCTGGTGCTGCCGCTGGCGAGGTCGGCCAAGTGGGTGCTCCTGCTGCGCTGGTCGCGCAGGCCGGAATGGGCGGCGCCGAGCTCGGCGCTCTCCGCGATCAATTTGTTGCCGTAGCGGCTCTCGAATTCCTTCTGCCGGCCGGATGCGGTCGCGACCGCCTCCGAGAGACGCTGCTGGTCCCGCGCGCAGCCCTCGATCGAGTGCTGCACGGCCTTGCCGAGATCGTAGGCCTCCTGCGTGAAGGCGAGAAAGCCCTCGCGATCACCGTCGAGCGAAGCCGCCTCGATCCGCGCGCTGCGCGCGATGATGGTGATCATCTGGATATGCTTGAACAGCGGCTTGAGCAGCGAAGACGCCTCCACCGTGCTCTTGCCAATCGCCGTGAGCAAAGCGCTCTCGGCCGGCAGCGCCTGCGCGAGTTCGGTGAGCCGCGCGGCGATCTCCTTCAACGCGGCCGCAGCACCTTCGATCTCGGCGCCGGACAGTTCCCGGGATAGCGTCGCGAGACCCTGATTCAGCTCCTTGAAGATGATGTGGCCACGACCGAGCTCCTGGCCGACGCGCGCAAAGACGTCCTCGATTCGCGACGAGACGTCCTCGACCGCAGCGATCGCATCCGTCAACGTGCTGGCCGGGATGGCAGACATCGCGATCAACCCGCCACCGCCGTGTGCCCGGCCTGATACCAGAGCATGATTTCGCGCGGGATGTGGTGCAGCGAGACCACCTTCTCGACCCCGCCATGGGCGATGGCTTCCTTGGGCATGCCGAATACCACGGAGCTTTCCTCGTCCTGCGCCCGCGTCGAGGCGCCGAGCTTGCGCATCTCCAGCATCCCGCGCGCACCGTCGTCACCCATGCCGGTCATGATGACACCGAGCGCATTGGCGCCGGCGTGCTGGGCCGCCGAGCGGAACAGCACGTCGACCGATGGACGATGGCGCGACACCGGCGGGCCGTCCTTGATCGCGATCTGGTAGCGCAGGCCGATGCGCTGGAGCAGCATGTGACGGGCGCCGGGCGCGATATAGGCCCAACCCGGCAGCACCGCCTCGCCGTCCTCAGCCTCCTTGACGCGGATCTGGCAGACGCCGTCGAGACGCCTCGCGAAGGCCGCGGTAAACCCTGCCGGCATGTGCTGGACGATGAGGATGGGCGGACAATGCGCCGGCAGCATCTCGAGGACATCGTTGAGCGCTTCCGTTCCTCCCGTCGATGCACCGATGCACACGATGCGCTCCGTCGTCGGTCGAACCCTGCCCTGCACCGGCGGCGGGATGATGGCGTCCGCTGTCAACTTCTTCTCGATCACCCGGCGCTCCGTGCGCGCACGCACGCGCGCGCGAGCCGCCGATTTCACGGATTCGCGCAGCCGCGTCGAGCATTCGAGCAGCGCCTGCCTTGTGTCGATCTTCGGCTTGGGCACGATGTCGACGGCGCCCGCCTCGAACGCCTCGAACATCACGTCGGACCCTTCCTCGGTGAGCGAGGAGCAGATGATCACGGGGATCGGACGCTGCGCCATGATCTTGCGCAGGAACGTGAGGCCGTCCATACGCGGCATTTCAATGTCAAGAATGATGACGTCAGGCAGCTCCTGCTCGAGGCGGCGCACCGCGACAAACGGATCCGAGGCCGTCGCTATCACCTCGATCTCCGGATCCTCGCTCAGGATCGTCAGGAGGATTTGGCGCACCGACGCCGAATCGTCCACGATCAGTACGCGAACTTTCTCCTTCGACATTTTTGGTTGGGCTCCAATCAGACCTGAAAAATGGTGGGTTGAACCTGCTTCAAGCCGGGAATGGCACTGTGGATCATGGATTCGGAGTGCCCGACCAGCAAATAGCCACCCGGCCGCAAATGGCTGCAGAGTTGCTCGACCACCTTGCGCTGCGTGGGCTTGTCAAAATAGATCAGGACATTGCGGCAGAAGATGATGTCGACGTCCCGATCCACCGGATAGGACCCATCCATGAGATTCATCCGCATGAAGTGCGTCATGCGCCTGAGCTCCGGCACTACCCGCACTTCGCCGCGCGACTTGTCGCGCGAGAACAGGAAATATCGCTTCAGGAAGTGCTCCGGCACCGGCGCAAGCACGTCGCGGGTGTAGATCCCGGTCTTGGCAAGGCGCAGCACCGCGGTCGAAATGTCCGTGCCGAGGATGCGAAACTGAAATTGCGACCCGCTGCGGGTCATGTCATCCAGCACCATCGCCGTGGTATAGGCCTCCATACCGGTGGAGCTCGCCGAACTCCAGATCTTCAGCTTCGCGCTCTTGCGCCCGTGCTGCTTCAGCAAGGCCGGGACGGCGGTGTCCCTCATGAAGGTGAAATGCTGCGGCTCGCGGAAGAAATCGGTCTTGTTGGTGGTCACCACATCGATGAGATGGGTGAGCTCTGCCTCGAAATGGTCGGCCTCGAACAGATTGTCGACATATTCATTGAGATCGGAGAAGTTCAGCGCGCGAACGCGCTTGTGCAGCCGTCCCTCCAGCATCAGCCGCTTGCCCTGCGGCAGCTTGATGCCGACCTGGCCCTCGATCAATTCGGCGATGGTCCTGAAATGACGGTCCGACAGATGCACGGCCGTATCCTGCATGGCAGGCATCATCGCTGCCAACTCCGGCCCGAGATGGCCGCCTGCATCGAAGATCGGGCCATACGAGCCATCCCAAGTCCTACGCGTCAACACAATTTCCGGACGCGGACCAGACGCCCCGCAACGAGGCGCCGGTCCGCGAAAATCCTAGCGCTGGAAATCGGCGTCCCGATCGTCCTCGCCCTCGTGCATTTCGAAAGCGAAGCCGCCGCCACCGGCAGCCTTCACGGCGCGCACCGGCTTGGCTTGCGGCTTCCGGGCCGGGCGCTCGGCCGCTGCCATATGCGCGGCCTTGCTGCGCAACTGATGCACCGCCCGGTCGATCGGCGCAGCCGCTTGAGTCTTTACGGCCTGTTCGATGCGGAAATAGGCGATGGTCGACTGCAGCTGCTCGGCCTGGGATGCAAGCTCCTCCGACGTCGAGGACACCTGCTCGGACGCGCTGGCGTTCTGCTGGCCGACCTTGTCGAGCTGCTGGATCGCCTGGTTGATCTGGGCCGAGCCGACGTCCTGCTCGCGGCAGGCTGCCGTGATCTCCTCCACCAGCTCAGCGGTCTTCTTGATGTCCGGAACGAGCTTCGCAAGCATCGAGCCCGCCTCCTGCGCGACCTTGACGGTTTCGACCGACAACGTGCCGATCTCGGCGGCGGCCGCCTGGCTGCGCTCGGCAAGCTTGCGCACTTCGGAGGCGACCACCGCAAAGCCCTTGCCGTGCTCGCCCGCGCGTGCGGCCTCGACCGCGGCGTTGAGCGCCAGCAGGTCGGTCTGCCGCGCGATCTCCTGCACGATGGTGATCTTCTCGGCGATAGTCTGCATCGCATTGACGGCGCGAGTTACAGCGGCGCCGCTGGCTTCGGCATCCCTGGCCGACTGGGCGGCGATCTTTTCGGTCTGGTTGGCGTTGTCGGCATTCTGCTTCACGTTGGAAGCCATTTCCTCCATCGAGGAAGAAGCTTCTTCCGCCGAGGAGGCCTGCTCAGTCGCGCCCTGAGAGAGCTGCTCCGCGCTCGCAGAGAGCTCCTGGCTGCCGGCCGAGACGTTCTGCGCCGCGGTAAGCGCGTCCGAGACGATCTGGCGCAACTTTTCGACCATGCGCTCCAGCGCGAGGCCGAGCGTATCCTTGTCAGACAAGGGCTTTGTCTCGGTGGTCAGGTTACCCTGCGCAATCTCGTTGGCAATTGCAGCAGTTGCGTTCAAGTTCGCCGTCATCGCGTTCAGCGACTTGATCAGGTCGCCGACCTCATCATTGCTGACGACGTCGATCTTTTGGCTAAGGTCGCCGATCGCAACCGCGTCGGCGAGATTTACGGCCCGCGACAAGGAACGGCTGATATTCACGGCAATCCAGACGGCGGCAGCGATTGCAATCACGAGCGAGGCAAGAACGAGCGCGATCAACAGCATCTGGGCATGCGCACCATCCAGCTTTGCCTGCTCGGTGCGCGCGGCCATGGTGCTCTTGACGTTGGCGATATAGTCGCCCATGGCATCGATGGCTGCTCCGCCGGCCTTTTTATTTTCTGTTGCAGAACGCTCGACGGCCTTTGCCTTGTCGACTTTGACCAGCCTGATTGTCTCGTCCTCGGCCGCGTTCATGTTGAGATCGGCGGCAGCAAATTTTTCGAGTAATTTCCTGCCGTTTTCCGATGCGAGCGCGTAAAGCTCATCCTTTTTCTTGGCGATCGACGCGCGCACCGCCATGATCTCGGAAATGTTTCGGTCCGTCTCGCTTTCGGAAGGAGCCATGATGGCGTTCTTCTGAGCTCGCACCTGCATCAGGATATCCTTCTGCAGATCCTCGCCCCGCTCGATGCGACCTGACGCCGCCACAAGGACATCGGTCGTCGCGACCATGTCGGTCAGCTTCATGTACGCAACACCGCCCGCAATCATGGAGAGCAGGATGATCGCGCCAAAGGCGCTCGCAAGCTTGGCTTTGACTGTGAATCTCATGTCAATCTCGTTGGTTCGAATGGAGGTTCTTACGCTTGCTGCACTAAGTCCTGGATCAGGCGGCACGGGACGCATCAGCCGCCGCGTCGCGTCCTTCCGGAATCTCGTCGTTGGCCATCAGCTTGGCGAGGTCGAAAATGACGACAAACTTCTCGCCCTTGCGGCCGATGCCGGCGGCATAATTCGACTGCCATTTGCCCCCCACCTCGGGGATGGGCTCGATGGCCTGCTCGTCGATATCGGTAACCTCGAACACGCAATCGGCGACGAACCCGACGCCGACCAGGCGATCCTTCATCGGCACGTCGAGAATGATGATGCGGGTCGATTCCGTCGCCGTGACGCTCGGCAGACCGAGCTTGATCCTGAGATCGACGATCGGATAACCGCTGCCGCGCACGTCGATCATGCCAAGCAGGAAATTCGGCGCATGCGGCAGGCGCGAGATCGACCGCATGTCGAGGATTTCCCGGACGTTCCGGATGCTGATGCCGAACGTCTCGCCGGCGAGCCCGAGCGTCAGGTATTGCGAGGTTTCGGCCATGATGCGTTCCCGCAGTCAGAAGTGTTGGGAATGAGCGCGGTCCGGCACGAAGCCGGACCGGCGGGGCTAACGCTGAAATTCGGCGTCGCGATCGTCCTCGCCACTTTCCATGTCGAAGGCGAAGCCGCCCGCGCCGCCTGCCGCTTTGAGGGCACGCGCAGGTCTCGCGTTGGGCTTCTTGCCGCCGCGTTCGACGGCCGCCATGCTGGCAGCCTTGGCGCGGAGCTGGTTCACCGCGCGATCAATCGGCTTTGGGCCGGCCTTGGCTTTGCCTGCACTCTCCTCGATGCGGAAGAACGCAATGGTCGACTGCAACTGTTCGGCTTGCGAGGCGAGCTCTTCCGAGGTCGAGGAGACCTGTTCGGAGGCGCTGGCATTCTGTTGGCCGACCTTGTCGAGCTGCTGGATCGCCTGGTTGATCTGAGCCGAGCCAACGTCCTGCTCGCGGCAGGCGGCCGTGATCTCCTGGACCAATTCGGCGGTCTTCTTGATGTCGGGCACGAGCTTGGAGAGCATTTCGCCGGCTTCCTGCGCGACCTTGACGGTTTCGGTCGAGAGCGTGCCGATTTCGGCAGCGGCGGCCTGGCTGCGCTCGGCGAGCTTGCGCACTTCCGAGGCGACCACCGCAAAGCCCTTGCCGTGCTCGCCCGCGCGTGCGGCCTCGACCGCCGCGTTGAGGGCGAGGAGATCGGTCTGACGCGCGATCTCCTGCACGATCGTGATCTTCTCCGCGATCGTCTGCATTGCATTGACCGCCCGACCGACGGCGGCGCCGCTGGCTTCGGCGTCCCTGGAGGACTGACCCGCAATCTTTTCGGTCTGGTTGGCGTTGTCGGCGTTCTGTTTCACGTTGGAGGCCATCTCTTCCATCGAGGAGGACGCTTCCTCGGCCGAAGACGCCTGCTCGGTTGCGCCCTGCGAGAGCTGCTCGGCGCTCGCGGAGAGCTCCTGGCTGCCGGCGGAGACATTCTGGGCCGCGGTGATGGCTTCCTGCACGATCTGGCGAAGCTTCTCGACCATTCCGTTGAGCGATGTCACGAGGTCACCGACCTCATCGTTGCTGCTGATCGCAATGGTCTGAGTGAGGTCGCCGCCAGCGACGGCACCGGCCAGACCAACGGCTCGGCCGAGCCCGCGAGCGATGCTGATCGATATCCAGAGCGCGGCGCCGATTGCGACCAGTAGCGATACGGCAACGATCGAAAGCAGAGTGACTTGAGCGCGCTGGCCCTCCTCCTTCGATTCCACTGCCTGCTGCGCCATTTGCTTCTTGGTCAGCGCCACATAGCCGGAGATCGCGTCCAGGGCATCGGCCACCACCTTGCGTCCGTCGTGCATCGAACGATCGGTTGCTTTTGCCTTGTCGGACTTCGCCAGTCGGAAGGATTCTTCCTGATAAACATTCATTTTCGCGTAGGCAGCGGCGAAGACATCGAGTTGCTTCTTGCCGTTCTCGCTGGCAAGTGCGTAGACCTCGTCTCTGGTCTTCAAGTTCCCGTCGCGAATCTTTGCGGCATCGGCCGCAAATTGCTCAGCATCGGCTTCCGTGCCCATGATGGCGTTCTTTTCGGCGCGAACTTGCGACAGAATGCTCTTTTCGATCTCACCCGCTTTTTCCATCCGGGACGCGCGAAGGATCATGCTGTCCTCGGTCGCCATCATGTCGGCAAGCTTCACATAGGCCACGCCGCCCGCCACTCCCGACAGGACGATGATCACACCGAACGCGCTTGCCAGCTTGGCCTTGACCGTAAATCTCATCTTCAGCCCCTTTACGTCCCCTCGCCGGGACACGAATTCAATTCAGGATGCGTTCCATGTTCGGAACGATGACGAACTCTTCACGCCACTTGGTGATGAAGCGGATGAACTCCGGCTTCCAGTGCATCCCGACGCGCGGTGTCTGCTGCACGTCAGTTTGCGAAATCTCCGTGACCTCGTACACCTTGTCAGCGGTCACCCCGACCAGCACCGGCTCGTTGTCGATCTCGATCTCGATGACGACAATCCGCGTCTCGGCAGAATTTTCGCTTTGTGGCATGCCGAAGCGGATGCGCAGATCCGCCAGCGGAATGACGTTGCCGCGCACGTTGATCACGCTGGGAACGAACGATCGCGCGCCCGCCACCTTCGTCACCGGCACGGGATCGATGATCTCGCGTACGAGCCCGGCATCGAGGGCGAACTTCTCCTCGCCGAGCCCGATCATCACGACCTGCATCGCGTCGGCCTGATGCTCCCCGGCCTGCCGTTCGTTCATCACGCCGCCTCGCTGATGTGTTTTTCCACTTTCGACTGCGCCAGCGCCACGAGCTGCGTGACGTCGAGGATCAGCGCCGCCGTACCGTCGCCCAAAATCGTCGCGCCGGAGAAGATCGTGACGTCGGAGTGCAGCTTGGAGAGCGACTTGATCACGGTCTGGTGGTTGCCGATGATCTGGTCCGCGACGAGCCCAACCCGGCTCTCGCCGGTCGAGATGATGATGGTCTTCTGGTGACGGTCTGGCGTGCCAGATGCGGACATGATGTCGCGCAAGCGCAGGAACGGCACGAGATTGCCACGCATGTTGAGGAAGTTCCGACTGCGCGAGCGCTCGTTCTCGGCGGTCAGCTCGACGCACTCCTCCACCGCCGACAAAGGGATAATGTAGCGGCCCTCACCAACGCGGATCAGGAGGCCCTCGATGATGGCGAGGGTCAGCGGCAGGCGCAGCGTCACGGTGGTGCCCTGCCCCGGCCGCGTCGACAGATCGATCGAGCCGCGCATGTTCTCGATGGTGCGCTTGACCACGTCCATGCCGACGCCGCGGCCTGACAGCGCCGAGACGGTCTTCGCCGTCGAGAAGCCCGCATGGAACAGGAACTGGTGGATCTCGTGATCGGACAGCGTGGCGCCCGGCGCGATCAGCCCCTGCTCTTCCGCCTTGGCGCGGATGCGCGCCGTGTTGAGGCCGCCGCCATTGTCCTTCACGGTGACGAGGACCTGGGCGCCGGAATGAACGGCGGCGAGCTCGATCCGGCCCTGCTCGGTCTTGCCGGTGGCGGCGCGGGTCGCCGTATCCTCGATGCCATGATCGATGGCGTTGCGGATCAGGTGCACCAGCGGATCGGCCAGGCACTCGATCATGGTCTTGTCGAGCTCGGTGTCCTCGCCCGTGGTGACGAAATCGACCGGCTTCGACAGATCGCGCGACAAATCGTGCACCAGGCGGCGGAAGCGGCCGAACAGCGAACCGATCGGCACCATGCGTGCACCCATGGTGGTGTCGCGCAGGCTGGAGGCGAGACGCTCGATCTCCTCGGCGATCATCTTGATCGAGAGGTCGGAGCCGGACGCGGCAAGCTGGGTCAGCCGTGCCTGCGCAATAACGAGCTCTCCGACCCGGTCCATCAGCTCGTCGAGGCGTTCGGCCTGAACGCGGACGGTGGCGATACCGCGCTCATCACGCTTGCCCTCGGGCTTCGGCTCCGGCTTCGATTCGGCTATGGGCTCCGCCTTTGCGACGGGCTGCACTGCGGCCGGGGCAGCAGCCTCGACGACCGGGACGGACATTTCGGCCGCAGGCGCCGGCTCGTCGTCGAGGAGTTGAAACAGCGGTGCCGGCGGTGCTTCGAAATGTGCCAGCGGCCCAAGCGTCAGCTTCATCTCGTCCTGGACGAACATGAAGACGTCGTCGATCGCGTCCTTGTCGCAGGCGGCGTGAAGCTTGACATCCCACTTCAGATAACAGTCTTCCGGGTCCATCTCGTCGAGGAACGGGATGCCCTCGGTAATCGGCACGACGAAACAGGGGCCGAGCTTGCAGAGATCTTCCAGCAGATCGAGCGGGTTCGAGCCGTTGCGCAGGATGTGGGATTCGAATTCCAGGCGAAGGTGCCAGCCCGCCTGCTTGCTCTCGGCGGGGGCCAGCGGCGGCGCTTCGACGGTCACGACAACCGGAGCTTCAGGCCGATCGGAGAACACGAAGCGCTTGAGGTCGTCGAGGATCCCATCACCAATGACATCGTCGGTCGACCGGGGGTCTTCGATCAGCGCGCGGATATAGTCTTTGGCTGCAAGCGCGACCGAGATCAGTTCCTGGGTCGGCTTGATCTCGCCTTTGCGAACGCGATCGAAGGCGGTTTCGAATTCATGGGTGAAGGAGGCGACCTTGTCGAAGCCAAACATCGCGCCCGAACCCTTGATGGTGTGCAGGGCGCGAAAGGCGGAATCGACCAGTTCGCGGTCGTCGGGACGCAGGCCGAGGTCGAGCAGGGCCCCTTCCAGGACCTCGAACAGCTCGCTCGCTTCCTGGCGAAAGATCTCCGTCGGGTCCATGGTGCTCATGCACGCACCAGCTTGGCGACGACGGCGAGCAACTGCTCGGGCTTGAACGGCTTGGTGATCCAGCCGGTGGCGCCGGCGCTTTTGGCTTCCTGCTTGACCGTGTCGTTGGATTCAGTGGTCAGGAACACGATCGGCATGCCGACCGCGCCCGGCAGCTTGCGCAACGCGCGGATCAGCTCCAACCCGTTCATGACAGGCATATTGAGATCGGTGATGACGAGATCGAGCTTGCCGGCCTGCGCCTTGGCGAGCCCCTGCGCGCCGTCGCCGGCCTCGATCACGCTGTGGCCGGCCGGCTCGAGCACGACCTTGATCATCTGCCGGATGCTGGGAGAGTCGTCGACGGTCAGAATCGTGGCCATCAGGTGCCATCTTTCTTTTGCAAAAAATGCTGATCAATCGTCGCCTCGGTTGCGAAGCCAGCGCGGCGAAGAGTGTTGCGCAGTGACTGCGAGAATGACGTGAGCACGACCGGACGGCCCTGGGCCTCGCCGGTCTTAGTCGTCGATAGCAACAGCTGGATCGACGTCACGTCGGCCTTGTCGACGTTGGAGCAATCGATCTCGAGCCGGTCCTGCCGGCCGAACGCCTCGCGGACCTGGTCATAGACGCTGCGGATGGCGGCGATACTGCAATCTGCGGGCAACCGCAGCGACCACTTCGGCTCGGTGGCATCACGCGTCATTCGTCCCCCCAAGTCCCCGTATCGGAGTGCGTGCAACCACGAATCCGAAGCAACCGATCTTTGACGCGGAGAGTGTGCAAAGTGCTAACGGGCGCGCCCGTACAACTACGGCTGATAAGCCGATAAAACTCCCGTCTGCACGTAAGCGTGCATAGCGACTCTCATCTGACGCGTTTGCTTCAAGCATTTCTCGCGGACGCACGTTTGCTCCGTATTAAACCAGCGGCGCTATTGCTCCACGATGCCTCGCCCTTCCAACGAGCCCGGCCGCCGATGCTGACCCAAGCGCTCCTGATTGATGACAGCCGCTCTGTCCTCAATTTTCTGAAACGGCATATCGAAGCGGACGGCTTGGTCGAGGCCACCACCTTCCTCGATCCCATCGAGGCGCTGGTCTGCGCGCGGGAGCGCGCCTTCGACCTCGTGCTGGTCGACTACGAGATGCCGCATATGGATGGCATCAGCTTCATCCGCATCTTCCGTGCCCTGCCCGGCTGCGCCGACGTCCCGATCGCGATGATCACCTCGCGACAGACCGACGACATCAAGATGGAAGCGCTGCAGGCCGGCGCAACCGACTTCTTGCCCAAGCAGCCGCAGAGCGTCGAGATGACGGTGCGCCTGCGGAACTTGGTCCAGCTGGGTGCAGCCGTGCGCAAGCTCAACGATCGCGCCGCGCATCTGGCCGGCGAAGTCGCGGCCGCGACACGCAAGCTTGGCGAGCGCGAGGAGGAGATCATCCTGCGGCTCGCACTCGCGGTCGAATACCGCGACAACGACACCGGCGAGCACACGTTGCGGGTCGCCCGCTACAGCCGGGTCATCGCCGAGCAATTGGGCCTGCCGCCCCGGCTGTGCCGCGACATCTATCTCGCCGCACCCCTGCACGACGTCGGCAAGGTCGCCATTCCCGACCATATCCTGCTCAAGCCCGGCCGGCTGACCGATCAGGAGATGGCGGTGATCCGCACCCATGCGGCGATCGGCGAAAAGATTCTGGCCGACTCCGGTTGCGAGCTGATTCAGCTCGGTGCGCAAATTGCCGCAGGCCATCACGAGCGCTGGGACGGTGCGGGCTATCCGAACGGCCTCAGGGCGGATGCGATCCCGGTCGCCGCGCGCGTGGTCGCGGTCGCCGACGTCTTCGACGCCCTGACCACGCGACGGCCGTATAAAGAACCGATGCCGCTGGAGGTAGCGCGCGCCTATCTGATCGAGAACCAGGGACGGCAGTTCGACCCAGCCTGCGTCGAGGCCTTTTTGGCGCGCTGGGATGAGGTGGTGGAAATCGCCACCGGCCAAGGCGGGACATCGTTGCAGAGATCCGAAGCTGCCCTGTCACCCCTCATGGAAGACGTGGCGGGAAACTGCCGGGCCCCGAACCACTCGCCCGATCCCGCTGCGGTCTGATATCGCGCATCGGGTGGTGTTTGCTTCAACTCCGCTTTCTGCCATCGCGGGTCTGAACCTGTTCCTGCTAGAGTGAACCTGTAACAAAGGTGATTCTGATCACACTTGACTGTGCCATGCGCTGCTAAGCTTCGGCCAGGGCGGGGATCAGTCGCATGTCGTTCGAACTGGATGAGAAAGCCCATGAGAAGCCTGATCGGCACCATTGTCGTCGTGTTCTGTTTCGCGGCCCCGGCCCTTGCGGAAACGCCGGCCGCGATCGTCGAGGACGTGCAGGGCAAAGTCGACGGCGTCGAGTTCATGGACTATGTGGCGCCCGGCAAGATCATCAAGCTCGGACCCAAGGCGGGGATCACGCTCAGCTATCTCAAATCATGCCAGCGCGAGACCATCAGCGAAGGCGTCGTTCTGGTCGGCACCGAGCAGAGCACCGTGCAGCTCGGCAACGTGCAACGGGTCAAGGTCCCCTGCGACGCCAACGCCGCGCAGCTCTCGGAACGCGAGGCGAACCAGAGCGCGGCGACCACGTTTCGTACCATGCGATCCGACGGCAAGGCGGCGCCGGCCAAGCTGCCCACGATCTACGGCACGGCACCGCTGGTGCAGGCCAGGAGCGGCAGCACGCTCGTGATCGAGCGCACCGACGGCAAGGAGCCCATCATCAGCGTTCCGCTCAAGGGCGACATCATGGTCGCCGGCAAGTTCTATGACTTGTCCAAAGCCGGAAAGTCGCTGACCCCGGGCGGCACCTATCTCGCAACGCTCGGCGCCAAGCGATACGCCTTCCAGGTCGACACCAGCGCGACCGCGTCCCCGACGCCGATTGTAGGCCGCTTGCTGCGGCTCGAATAGCCGGGCCGCGACAGCGCGATGCGGCGGATCGGCAGGCGGGACATGGTTGTGGCGATCCTGATTGCGCTCGTTGCAGGCGCGGTCTTCACGTCTCCGCCACTTCAAATGCTACAAGGTTTCTCGCTCGACATCCTCACGGCCTTGCGCGGCAAGCTCGTCGGCGACCAGCGCGATCCCGCGACATCGCCGGTCGTCGTGGTGGCCATTGACGGGGAAACCTACAACACCCCGCCCTTCAAGGGATCGCCGACGCAGACCTGGACGCGCGAGATCGGCCGCGTGCTCAGGAGCATCAGTGACGGCGGCGCCAAGGTGGTCGGCTTCGATGTGATCTTTCCAAGCTCGATCGAGCAATCCGAGATCTCCTTTGGCGATGCGCCGCTCGGCGGCCGCATCAAAGGCTTTGACCGGGACTATCTCATCGCCCTGCGGAAGCTGTCCGACAGCGGCCTGCTCGTCCTCGGCGAGAAGCTCAGCAACGACCATCCGGAGGGGCCCGACCCAGCACAGCGACTCGCGGTGAAAAACAATGTCCGCGCCCTCAACGTTTACACCGATCCCGACGATGTGATCCGACGGATGCCGCTGAGCTTCTCCATCGGCGGCAAGCCGGTTCCTGCGATGGCCGTGGAGCTCGCCGCGCGTGCGCTCGCTGCACAGCCCGAGACCACGCCGTCCGGCGCCACCGAACTATCCGGCTATGCCATCCCAAGCGCGGTCCCAAACACGCTGACCCTGAATTTCCGCGGCATGGGGCGCGACGTGCCGGCCTATTCCTTCGCCGACCTGCACGCCTGTGTCGAGAAGGGTGATCGCGATTTCTTCCGCCGTGCCTTCGACGGCAAGGTCGTGCTGCTCGGCAGCATCCTCACCTCCGACGACCGCAAGCTCACTTCGATGCACCTTTCCGGCGGATATGACGGAACGCCGGGCGCACGGTGTACCCTGCCCGCCTCGGCGCAGGCCGTTCAGAGGGCCCGCAGCGACATCGCCGGCGTTTTCGTGCATGCCACGGCCGTGCGCAACCTGATGGAACGAGATGGGGTCACAGAGCTCGGCGTTCCGGCGCGAACGTTTGTCACGATCGCATTCGCGGCGATCATCGCCTTGGCGGCGTGCCTGCTCGCACCGGCCGGCGCGGTGCTCACCTGGTTTGGACTCACCGCAGCCTACACCGCTGTCGCCGTCAGCACGTTCGTCCACGCATTGGCGCTGCCGCTGACAGAGCCTGCGCTCGCGGGTCTCGCCGCACTCGCCATGATGATCGGCTATCGCTTCGTCGTCGCCGATCGCGAAGAGCGCTTCCTGCGCAAGAGCTTTGCGCTCTATCTCGCCCCGGAGGTGATCAACAGCATGGTCAGCTCCGGCAAGATGCCCGTGCTCGGCGGCGAGATGCGCAACATCACCATGTTCTTCTCGGACCTCAGTGGCTTTTCGTCGATTGCCGAGAAGATGACACCGGGCGAGCTGGTCGCATTGATGAATGAATATCTGTCCGCCATGACCGATATCATCGAAAGCCATGGCGGCTATGTCGACAAATATATCGGCGACTCCATCGTCGCCATGTTCGGCGCTCCGGCCAACGATCCCTTGCACGCCCGCAACGCCGTTCGCGCCGCGCTGAAGTGCCGCGACAAGCTGGCCGCGCTCAATGCAAGCAGCGCCGCTTTCGCCGGCCGCGGCCTGTCACATCGGATCGGGCTCAACAGCGGCGAGGCCGTGGTCGGCAATATCGGCTCGACCCGCCGCTTCAACTACACTGTGATGAGCGACACCGTGAACGTTGCCTCGCGACTCGAAGGCGCCAACAAATATTACGGCACCGCGATCATGGCGTCGGAGACCACGATGACGCAGGCCGGCGACAGCTTCGCCTGGCGCGAGCTCGACGCGATCAGGGTCCTGGGACGCGGCGAGGCGATCAAGGTGTTCGAGCCATTGGCGGAGCAGGGCGGGGAGAGCGAGGAGCAGGCGAAGGCCGCGGCGGCTTACGCAGAAGGACTGGCGTGCTGGCGGGCAAGGGAGTTTGCGAAGGCGGCTGATGCGTTCGGGCGAACGGCAGACATTGATCCAGCATCGGCGCTGTTTGGAACGCGCGCGAGAGCGCTCGCAGCAAATCCACCGCCGCCGGATTGGACGCCGGTCAATATCCTGGAAGGGAAGTAGCGGAGCGTCGCACCACCCTTCGAAATCACTCCTCTTAGAACGGCAGCCCGACATAATTCTCCGCCAGCAGCCGCTGCGCCGTCTCTGACGAGATCAGGTAGTCCAGCTCCGTCTGCTGAAGCCGGTCCTCGTATTCCAGCCGGTCGGGGAAGCGGTGCAGCAGCATGGTCATCCACCACGAAAAACGCTGCGCCTTCCAGATCCGCGCCAGCGCCTTGGCCGAATAGCCCTTGAGGCCGGAATCGTCGCCGTGCTGATAATGCGCGAGCATGGCGTGGTAGAGATAATAGATGTCCGAGGCCGCGCTGTTCAATCCACGCGCTCCGGTCGGCGGCACGATATGAGCGGCGTCGCCGGCGAGAAACAGCCGCCCATAGCTCATTGGCTCGGCAACGAAGCTGCGCAACGGAGCGATGCTTTTTTCGACCGAAGGGCCTGTGATCAGGCGGCCCGCGACTTCCTCCGGCAACCGGCGTTTCAACTCGGCCCAGAACGCATCGTCGGACCAGTCTTCCAACTTGTCGGTCAGCGGCACCTGAACGTAGTAGCGGCTCAGCACCTGCGAACGCAGCGAGCAGAGCGCAAAGCCGCGCTCGTGCTTCACATAGATCAGCTCCGGCGACACCGGTTTGGTGCGCGACAGCACGCCGAGCCAGCCGAACGGATAGACCTTCTCGTATTCGCGCAGCACGTCGCTCGGGATCGACTTGCGGCTGACGCCGTGAAAGCCGTCGGCACCCACGACGTAGTCGCAATCGACGCGGATGGTTTCGCCGTTGAGTCGATACGTCACGTAGGGCCGCTCCGACGTCAGATCATGCGGCATCACGTCCTCGGCGCTATGCACGATCTTGCCGCCAAGACGGTCCCGGGCTTCGTAGAGGTCGCGCGTCAGCTCGGTCTGGCCGTAGACCAAAACCGAATTGCCGCCGGAATGTTTGTGCAAGTCGATATGGGAGAGCGTGCCGTCATGGGCGATCTCGAAACCCTTGTGGATTTCGCCTTCGCGATCCATCCGCTCGCCGCATTGCGCCTCGCGCATCAGCCTGGCAAAGCCGTGTTCGAGCACGCCGGCCCGAATGCGGGCCAGCACGTGGGCGCGGCTGGATCTCTCCAGCACGAGCGTGTCGATCCCCTTCAGGTGCAGGAGCTGGGACAATAGCAGCCCGGACGGCCCACCGCCGATGATGCAGACCTGAACTTTCATTTTCGCGTCCTCCCGTCCATACGTTTTTTGCAGAATTTTCGCGGCGGACCGATGGAGGCTTTCGTCTTTGTCTTGTACAATTCGAACATGAGAACCGCAGCCCCCGCCCCTGCCATCCAGGTCTACAATTTGTTCGGCGAGTCCGCCGACCTGCCCGACGTGGTGCATTGCGAGACGATCGCGTCCCGCTCGGTGCTGCATGACTGGACCCTGGCCGTGCACCGGCATGCCCGGTTGCACCAGGTGCTCTTGATCGAGCGCGGCGGCGGCGAGGCGAGCCTCGATGGCCGCGTGGTGCCGCTGAGGCCGATGCAGATCGTCAATGTGCCGGTCGGCCACGTCCACGGCTTCCGCTTTCTGCCCGACACCCAGGGCTGGGTGCTGACCATCGCCGCGGAAATTCTCGACGAGGCGCTGCTCGCCGCCGAAGGCCTGCGCGGCGCGCTGTCGCGATCGGCCGTGGTGCGCGGCACGCCGCAGATCCGCGCCACCATGAAGCAGATCTTTGCCGAACACGCGGCGCGCAATTTCGGCCGCGCACATGTGCTGCGCGCCTTGTCGGCGGCCATGATCGGGCTGGTGGCGCGGGCGCTCGCGAGCGAGAGCGGCGGCAATGGCACCGCGGAATCAAGTCTGTTCCGCCGGTTCGAAGCTTTGCTCGAACAACACCATCTGCAGCGCTGGAGCGTGGCGGACTATGCTGGGGCGTTGTCAATCACCCCCACCCATCTCAACCGGGTGACGCGTGCGGCGACCGGAGACACCGCCTCGCATCTGATCCTCCACCGGCTCATCCGCGAGGCGCGGCGCAACCTCGTCTATACCAACCTGCCGGTCTCCACGATCGCCTATGCCCTCGGCTTTGAGGACCCGGCCTATTTCAGCCGGATCTACACCGCCGCCACCGGACGATCGCCGCGTGCGTTTCGCGCCCAGCTTCATGGCGGCGAAGGCTGACGCGTCGGGCGTAAGGCACTCCGAGCGCACCCTCCACTATTGGACTATTGGCGCGCTCTCTCCTGCCCGGATTGCATGGTCGCTTCCTCAGGATGCGCCTTCTCGTAGTGGAGAAAGAGATCGAGTAGAGCCAGGAGCACGATGACGGCACCGAAGCCGATGCTAAAATGCATCGCCCGTGTGTGTGGGAATCCGAGGAGCCAGGGCGAAGCGATCAGCCAAACGCCCATGAGGACATTGAGCCATTCCTCCCAGTCCCGATAAGCGATCATGGCAGCGAGCGAAAGCACGCCGATGATCGCGCTGGTCACCCACAGATCGATCTTACCCTCACTGTTCGTCAGCTTGAACAGCCAGGGCGATATGAAGAGCACGGCCGCGAGAAACAGATTATAGAGGTCGGGGACGGATTCGCGTTCTTGCCAATGTTTCACGACGCACCTCTCCCGAAGGTATGTCGTGGGAACTGTTCGAAGGCGTCTTTGGTTCCCGTCGAAGCGTACGCGGTCGGATAGACTTTGGTTGCAGGTCAACGACCCAGCTGCGGCCATCCCACGCGTTGCGACGGCCCCTCCGCAGAGGGGCCGATCCTGTTGGGCGGGATTGATCAAACGTCGAAGAACACGGTCTCGTCCGGCCCCTGCAAATTGATCGTGAAGGAATACACGACCTTGCCGGAGCGTTCGGTGCGAGTGGCGATGAGCGTCTTGCGGCGCACCGGCTGCTCGATCAGGTTGAGCACGGGATCGGCAGCATTCGCGGCCTCTTCGTCCGAGAAATACAGCCGCGTATTCAGCCCGATATTGATGCCGCGCGCCACGATCCAGAGGTTGACGTGCGGCGCGCATTTGCGCCCTGCCTTGTCAATGATTGCGCCGGGCTTGATGGTCTCGAACGTCAGAAGTCCGCTCTCGAAATCGGAGCCGGCGCGGCCCCAGCCGCGAAAATCTCCGTCGAGCGCCGCGGCCGAGCGGTCGGACGGATGGTTGTAGCGGCCGGCCGCATTGGCCTGCCAGATCTCGAGCAAGACGTCGCGCAGCGGCGTGCCGCTGCCGTCGACCACTTTGCCTTCGAGCGTGATGCGTTCACCCTCGGTGTTCGGCGTCACCAGCACGTTGGAAAAGTTCTTCTCAAAGATGTCGAAGCCGGCCATGGCCGGGATCAGCCCGATATGGACGTAGGGCCCGGCGGTCTGCGAGGCGGTTTCCTTGAGATAGTTGAGCGGCTGCGGCATTGACTCAGTTCCCCTCGGTGCGATTTTCGAAATAGGTGGAGCGGGCGCCGCGCAGCACGATGTCGAAGCGGTAGGCGAGCGAGTCGAACGGCGTCGAGGCATTGAGGTCG
The DNA here is from genome assembly GCF_055807395.1 of Bradyrhizobium sp. Kon10. Lineage (NCBI taxonomy): Bacteria > Pseudomonadati > Pseudomonadota > Alphaproteobacteria > Hyphomicrobiales > Nitrobacteraceae > Bradyrhizobium > Bradyrhizobium sp. Kon10. The sequence continues at coordinate 58,331 of NZ_JBVVOZ010000016.1, forward strand.
AGCGGCGCGACCAGACGGTCGAGCGCGTCCTTGTCCGAGATCGTGGTCAGGATCGGGCAGACCGGGATCAGGGGATCGCCCTCGAAATACATCTGCGTGATCAGCCGCTGCGCAAAGCCCGAGCCGAACACCGAGAAGTGGATGTGGGCCGGACGCCAGCTGTTGACGTAGTTGCGCCAGGGATAGGGCCCCGGCTTGACCGTACGGAAATAGTAGTTGCCGGTATCATCGGTCAGCGCGCGGCCGCAGCCGCCGAAGTTCAGATCGATCGGTGCAAGATAAGTATCCTTCTTGTGCCGGTAGCGGCCGCCGGCATTGGCTTGCCAGAACTCCACGAGCGTGTTCGGTACGCCGCGGCCGGTCTCGTCGAGCACGCGGCCGTGGACGATGATCCGCTCGCCGACCGGATCGCCGTCCTTGGCGTAGTTGCGGATCAGATCATTGTCGAGCGGCCCGAGATCGTTGTGGCCAAACACCGGCCCCGTAATCTCCGAAACCGAATTCTCCAGCGAGAGCAGCGCGTTGCGCGGCGAGCGCAGCACCGATGATTTGTAACCGGGCGCATGCGCCGGCGGATGGATCGAGCGATCGCGCTGGAAGAAGCCGCCGTCGCGCGGCGTGAACGGCTCAGGACGGTTGAGGCGGGGATCCTGCAAGGCTGAGATTGGAGCCTGGGCATTCATCGGCGTTGTCTCTCCCTTGGGCGCGCCGTCCGGGCGCGCGGCTTATCGGGAGATCATGGGCCGCGCTATTCTCAAGATAAATAGATCGATTATAATAAATCGCATGAAGAAAATCGATTATTTGGCCCTGGATGGTCGCGCCCTCAAGCTGTTCCTGGCCGTGCTTGAGGAAGGCTCGGTGACCGCGGCGGCAACGCGTCTCGGGCTGACCCAATCCGCCGTCAGCCACGGCTTGAACAAGCTGCGGCGGATCGCCGGCGATCCGCTGTTCGCCAAATCCGGCCGCGGCATCGTCGCCACCTCACATGCGCAGGCGCTCGCGGCGAAGGCGCGCGCGTTGATCGATGAGATGCGGAGCTTCTCGGGCGCCGTAAGCTTCGAGCCTGCGGTGGCCCAACTCTCGCTGACGGTGGCGGCCAACGACTTGCAGCGCGACTTGTTGTTGCCGCGGTTCTTCGATCGTGTCGCGGCGCAGGTGAAGAGCCTGAACCTGCGCGTGATCCCCTCCCAGTCGCCCTCGCCCACGATGCTGCGCGAGAACCGCTGCGACCTCATGATTACACCGCTGCCGCCATCCGGCGCCGATATCGTGCAGAAGCGCCTGCTCAGGGATCATTACGTCTGCTACTACGATCCCCGGGCACGCACCGCGCCGGCGAGCCGCAGCGCCTATCTCGCGGCCCGCCACATCACCGTCGTCTACACGGACAATGAGCGGCTCGACTTCGACCGCCGGCTTGCCGCCAATGACTTCCACCGCGACATCGCCATCTCGGTGCCGAGCTTCTCCGGCGTGCCGCCCTTCCTGCGCGGCTCGCAGATGCTGGCGAGCATGCCGAGCCTGCTGGCATCCGGCGTGATGCGCGGATTTGCCCATGTGCGGATTCCACTGGCCTCGCGCACCCAGACGCTGGCCGAGCTGCCGATGTTCATGGTCTGGCACCAGCGCTACCAGAAGGACCCGGCCCATCGCTGGATTCGGAGCGAGCTCGAGACCGTCGCGGCGACGACCGCAGGCGGAGCAATGGACCCGGCGGCGAAAACCTGATCCCCGCCAAACCCACTGGTTGTGCACGGGCGGCCACGCTAGAATTGCCCCATGACAGTGACCGACATTGCGAGCCGGACCTACAATCACAGCTGGCGGCTGGATCCCATCATCCGCAGCCTGCTTGATACCGACTTCTACAAGCTATTGATGTTACAGATGATTCGGGAATCCTACCCGTCTCAACAGGTGACCTTCTCGGTGATCAACCGCTCGCGCCATGTGCGGCTTGCCGAGATCATCGACGAGGGCGAGCTACGCGCCCAGCTCGACCACGCCCGCACCATCCGCTTCGCCAAGAAGGAGCTGATCTGGCTGGCCGGCAATACCTTCTACGGCAAGACCCACATGTTCTCGGCGGATTTCATCCGCTGGCTCGCCGAATTCCGATTGCCCGAATACGAGCTGCGCAAGGTCGAGGGCCAGTACGAGCTGCATTTCCACGGGCCGTGGACCCACACCACAATGTGGGAAATTCCGGCGCTCGCCATTCTCAACGAGCTGCGCTCGCGCGCGGCAATGAAGGGCCGTGGCCGCTTCGAGCTCGACGTGCTCTACGCCCGCGCCAAGGCGAAGCTGTGGACCAAGGTCGAGCGGCTGCGCGAACTGGAGAATCTGCGCCTATCCGATTTCGGCACCCGCCGCCGCCACGGCTTCCTCTGGCAGCGCTGGTGCGTGGAAGCGGTCAAGGAAGGCTTGGGTCCGTCCTTCATCGGCACCTCCAATGTGCTGCTCGCGATGGACAATGATCTCGAAGCCATCGGCACCAACGCGCATGAACTGCCCATGGTCGCAGCCGCGCTCGCCAGGGACGATGAGGAATTGCGCTGGGCGCCCTATCGCATCCTCGACCAGTGGCGTCAGACCTATGGCGGCAATCTGCTGGTCGCGCTGCCGGACGCGTTCGGCACAAAGGCGTTCCTGCGCGACGCGCCGGAATGGGTGGCCGACTGGACCGGCTTCCGCCCGGACAGCGCGCCGCCGATCCATGCCGGCGAAGAAATCATCAAATGGTGGGAATCGAAGGGTCGCAACCCCAGGGACAAGTTGCTCGTCTTCTCCGACGCGATGGACGTCGGCTCGATCGAGGAGACCTATCACCATTTCGGCGGCCGGGTGCGGCTCTCCTTCGGCTGGGGCACCAATCTCACCAATGATTTCGTCGGCTGCCCACCGGATGGGTCGATCAATCTCGATCCCATTTCGCTGGTTTGCAAGGTATCGTCGGTCGACGGACGACCGGCCGTCAAGCTCTCCGACAATCCCGAGAAGGCAACCGGCCTGCCCTCTGAGATCGAGCGCTACCTGCGCGTGTTCGGCGACGCCGGCCGGGTGCGCAAGCCGGTGCTGGTCTAGCACCAGATCGATCTGCCTTAGGTAAGCCAATCGGGACGAATCCGAGACATTGGCGCGCCACGACTGTGCCGGTTCCGGGTTGCCGACATTTGAAACGATCTGCGCGCATCGGCTTCACGACGCATTCACCCTGCGCTGCAATCCCCCGCGCCTTTGAGGTCGAGTTCAGCAACTTTCTCCTCTACCTTGCATTGCAAGCGCGACGCTCCGCAGGGGTCGTTGAGCGATTTGGGGAATGCAGGGTGTTTCGTAGAACAGCGACGTCAACAAAGGGACGCAATTTCCCTCATGTCATCAAGCTCGTCTCGCCGTTCGTCGCAGTTGTCTTGCTGCAGGCGGCGATCGCCGGATTCAGTCTCGAGGTCATGTCCTCGGTCCGCGCTTATGTAGCGGGTGAAGCGATTTGGTCGCGGTCGCAGAAGGACGCCGTCTATTTCCTCAACCTCTATCTGCATTCGGGCGAAGCAAGCCAGTTTGCGCGGTATAAGATCTCACTCGCCGTCCCGATCGGAGACGAGTTCGCGCGCTGGGCGCTCGAGCGCGATCCGGTCGACATCGAGACCGCCCGCATCGGCTTCCTGCAAGGCGGCAACCATCCTGACGACGTGCCGGGCTTGATCTGGCTGTTCCGCCATTTCAGCCGCGTCAGCTTCCTCCAGGAGGCGATCCGGGAGTGGGCTGCCACAGATCCCATGTTGCTGGAACTGAGCGTCTTTGGCGAGGTCATCCGTTCCGAGTTGAAGAATGGTCCCATTGAGGACAGCGGCCGCCTCAACCTTTTGTCGTCGCGGCTCTCCGACCTGAACAGCCAGTTCACGGGACATGCCAACCGGTTCTCGACGGTGTTGGGTGAAGGCTCGCGCGCCATCAAGGTGACGCTGACGTCTGTGAATATCGTCACCGCAGCGATGCTGATCCTGCTCCTGATCTGGCACACATGGCGATTGGTGCTGCAGCGCCAAGCCTTCGAGGATGCATTGCATGCCGAAAAGGAGCGTCTCGCCTTTCAGGCCTCGCATGACTGGCTGACCGGGATTGCCAACCGGCGAGACTTCGAGGCGCGCCTGCAAAGCGAGCTCGCTGGTTCCGGCGAGGATCCGCTCAGCTTGATCCTGCTCGATCTCGACCAATTCAAGAGCGTCAACGACAGCTGCGGCCATCTCGCCGGCGACCGCCTGCTCTGCCAGGTCGCGCGCCTGTTGCAGCAGGAGCGGCGACCGCACGATCTGGTGGCCCGGCTCGGCGGCGACGAGTTCTGCCTGATCCTGCCGCAATGCGCGCCGTACGATGCCGTCGATATCGCCGAACGGCTGCGCCGGTCGCTCGAGCTGTTCAGCTTCACCTGGGATGACCGCTGCTTTGCGGTGACGGCCAGCATCGGCGTTGCCTGCATCACCGATGGCAACACCACGCTCGAGGACGCGATGCGGCGCGCGGATGCCGCCTGCTATCGTGCCAAGGAGAAGGGGCGCAACCGGGTGCAGGTCGACAGCCCCGGGGCGGACATTATGCTCGTCACGTCACGGCGGCACGCAGCTGCTCAGGCATGACACCGGAGGCGGTCACGAGACCTCGGAGCGCCGCTCTTGCGCGTAACGCACCAGTGCCGCGAAACGATAAATACCGTGCACGAACTTGCCGTAGGGCATGGTGATGAACAGCGCGAACACCGCGCCGAGATGCAGCGCGAGCAGCGGCCCCATGGCGGCGGTCTCGCGCAGCGCAAGAAGTGCCATCCCGGAAAGACCGGTCAGCAACAGCATCGCGATGAAGCCGACATCCATGCCGTAGCGGTTCTCGTCGAGCAATTCCGGGGCACGGCGCGACTTGGCGACGAGCAGACCGATCGGCCCGACGACGAGACCGATACCACCGAGCGTGCCGAGCACCACGGGCAGATCCCACCACGGATACGGCGCCTCGCGGTCGATGAGATAATAGTACAGCGTGGCAACCGACGTCGCGGCGAAGCACAGCAGGAAGCCGTAGAAGGTCAGGTGGTGATAGAGCTTGCGCCGGTCCGTCGGCTTGTCGTCCTCATTGTAGCAGCCGACCCCGCCGCCATGGAGATAGCGCAGCTCGCCGGCGTCGCGGATCGCCTGGAAGATCGAGCCCCCCTCGGCACGGCCGCCGATCGGCGTCCCGATATCGCGCCAGAAGGCGCGCACGCTCATGACGAGCGCAAGGATCGCATAGATGAACGCAGCGCTGAACAGGGCAGCCATCGCGCTATGCGGCATCAGTTTGTAAAACGCGCCCGGGCCAGTGTGGACGCCGAACAGCACGCTACGGTCGTTCAAGACGGCGAAGCCGAGGATAAAGGCGGCCATGCTGAGTGCGGCGACGATGCTGATGACGAGGCCATTTCTGGCGAAGGCGCCGGAGAGCGCTTGCGGCCAGGCATAAGCCGCGTAGGACTCGGCGCGCGCAACCGCGAGCGTCTTCGGGACGTTGACATTGAACTCGTGCGGCGGTGAGAACTGGCAGTCGACGTAGCAGGCGCCGCAGGCATGGCAGAGATTGGCGAGATAGTTGAGGTCGCCGTCGGAGAAGGCGCGCCGCATCTCCATCGCCGGAAACACCGCGCAGAGACCTTCGCAGTAGCGGCAGGAGTTGCAGACCGTCATCAGACGATCGGCTTCGTCCAATGTTCTAGTTGCGTGCATGCTTCGCCGCTTCCCGTCCTGCGATCCGCCCGAATACGCTGCCGATGGTCATGCCGATGCCGGCCGCGTAGCCCTTGCCCAGCACGTTGCCCGCCATGATCTCACCGGCGGCAAACATGTTGGCCGACGGCTTGCCGTCAGCCATCAGTATGCGCGCTTCCTGGTTCACGCGCGTGCCGAGATAGGTGAAGGTGATGCCGGGCCGCACCGGATAAGCGAGATAGGGTGGCGTTTCGATCCGCCGCGCCCAGTGCGTCTTCTGCGGCACGACGCCTTCGGTGCAGCAGTCGTCGAGAATGGTGTGGTCGAACGTGCCGGGCTGCACCGCGGCGTTGAATTCTCTGACGGTCTTTTCCAGCGCCGCCGGATCGAGCTCGAGCTTGCCAGCGAGTTCGGCCACCGTCTGGCCGGCGATGGGCGGGAACAGCGTGGGCATGAAGCTGGTGACAACGGTCGAGTCAAAGATGATGTAGGCGATCTGATCGGGCTGCGCCGCGACCAGCCGGCCCCAGATCGCGTAGCGCTTGGGCCAGATATCCTCGCCCTCGTCGTAGAAGCGCTGCGAATGCTTGTTGACGACGATCCCGAACACGACCGAGTCGTGTCGCGTGATGATGCCACCATCGAACTTGGGTGCGCGGGCGTCGATCGCGACCGCATGGCACTGCGTGGGGTCGCCGACCTCCTGCACGCCCTTCGCCAGCAGCATCTTCAGGATCGAGCCGCGATTATAGGGTGTGCCGCGGATCAGGAAATTGTCGGCGGCCTCGCCCCAATATTGCTTCAGCCATTCGATGTTGGCCTCGAAGCCGCCGGCGGCAGCAACCAGCGACGTCGCCCGGATCTCGGTCTCGCCCTGGATGGGCCGGTTCAGGCGCGCGGCGAGGAACATGCCGTCCTCGATCACGAGGTCGGTGACCTCGGCGTCGTATTCGACATCGACCCCGAGCCGCTCGGCGGTCAGATACAGCGCGTTCAGCATCGCGCGGCCGCCGCCGAGAAAGAAGGAATTGGTCCGGCCGAGGCTCAACGTGCCGCCGAGCGACGGCTGCCAGCGCACACCCTGCTCCACGATCCAGTTCAGGATATGCTTGGATTCGCGGATCATGTGGCGGGCGAGCCCCTCGTCGGTCTGCCCGCCGGTGACGCGCAGCAGATCCTCCCAAAACTCCTCCTCCGTATAGGGACCGGTGAGAATTTCGGTCGCGGCGTCATGGGCACAGCGCATGTTGCGGGTGTGGCGGGTGTTGCCGCCGCGATAGAATTTTGGCGCGCCCTCGAGCACCAGCACGGACGCGCCGCCACGCCGCGCCGCGATCGCCGCGCACAGCGCCGCGTTGCCGCCGCCGATCACCAGCACGTCGTATTTGCTGCTCATGCCCTCTGTCCGATGGGACGAAGCTAGAGACGTTCTGCCCGCCGGCGGCCTCCGTCAACCCAGCGCGCCATTGCGTACTTTTGTATACAAATATATACAGAGATGGCGCAAGCGGCATCTCTGCATGGGCGGGATGCGCCTTGTGATCACAGGAGTAGGCATGGGCAGACGCCCGGCAAAGGCAGGCGGATCGATCGATCGCGGCGGCGGCGTAGCCTTGGGCGAGGCCGTGTTCCGGTCGCTCTGCGAGGCGCTCCAGGCCGGCAGCTACCGCGCCGGCGATCGCCTGCGCGAGGAAGAAGTCGCGCAGCGGCTCAAGGTCAGCCGCACACCGGTCCGGGAAGCGCTCGGCCGGCTCGCGGCGCGCGGCTTCGTCGAGCCTGGGGGTGGCCGAGGCCTGGTCGTGCGCAACCTCGACATTTCCGAGGTGCTCGAACTCTACGCCATGCGCGAGATCATGGAAGGCGCCGCCGCGCGACTGGCGGCCGAGCACGCCTCCGCGCCCGAGATCGATGCCCTCAGGGACATCGAGCAGGCTTTTGTCGAAATGTCCGGGACCGACACAGCCCATATGGCACGGCTCAACCGGGCTTTCCACGAAGCGATCTGCCGCGCAGCGCGCAACCGCTATCTCGACACTGCGTCGGGCGAGTTGCAGGACTGGATCGCGCTGCTCGGCCCCACGACGTTTACGGTCTCGGGGCGGTCGACGACGAGCCATGGCGAGCACCAGGCCATCATCGACGCCATCGCCGCACGCGACGGCGACATGGCGGAAAAGCTCGCGCGCGCGCATATCCGCGAGGCGCTGCGCTGCCGGCTGAAACTGCTACAGAAGCAATAGATCGAGACGCTCACGCGACCACATCCGCGACGATCGCCTTCAACACATCCCGTGCGTCGCCCGGCTTGAGCCGCACCTGCAAGCCGCGCTGGCCACCGTTGAGATAGACCTGATCGTGCGCGAGCGCGCTTCTCTCGATCACGGCGTGCACCGGCTTGCGCTGCCCGAACGGACTGATGCCGCCGACCTTGTAGCCGGTGAGGCGCTCGGCCTCCGGCGGTTTCATCATCTGCGCGGACTTGCCGCCGACAGCGGCGGCGAGCTTCTTCATCGAGACTTCCTGGTCGGACGGAACGATCACGCAGACCGGCTTGCCGTCGACCAGCGCCATCAGCGTCTTCAAGACGCGCGCCGGGCTCTCGCCGAGAGCGGAGGCGGCCTGAAGGCCGATGCTCTCGGCATCAGGATCGTAGTCGTAAGTGTGAACGGTGAAGGCGACTCCGGCAGATGTGAGCGCGCGGGTGGCGGGGGTGACTTTGGACATGGTCACGTTTACCACCGTCATTGCGAGGAGCGAAGCGACTAAGCAATCCAGAGTCTCCCCGTGGAGGTGGTCTGGATTGCTTCGCTTCGCTCGCAATGACGGCGCGGGTGCGGACGGCGAAGCCTACTCCGCGGCGTCACGCATTTCCGCGCGCTCGGCTCTTGCCGCGCAGAACTTGAACTCCGGGATCTTGCCGAACGGATCGAGCGCCGGATTGGTCAGGAGGTTCGCCGCCGCTTCCGCGTAGCAGAACGGCATGAACACCATGTTCTCCGGCACGTCGCGATCGGAACGCACCTTGACTTCGACAGCGCCGCGGCGGGTCTCGAGGCGGATGAAATCGCCGGGCGCGAGCTTCTTCCTGTGCATGTCCTTTGGCGACATGAAGGCGACCGCCTCCGGCTCGATCTGGTCGAGCACCTGGGCACGGCGCGTCATCGAGCCGGTGTGCCAGTGTTCGAGCACGCGGCCGGTCGACAGCACCATTGGATATTCGGCGTCGGGCACCTCGTCCGGCGGGATGACGTGGGCCGGCACAATCTTGCCCCGCCCGCTCGCGGTCGGAAAGCCCGTGGTGAAGATGATCTCGTTGCCGGGCTTGTTCGGATCGTCCGCCGGATAAGTGACAGCACCTTCGCGCACCAGCCGTTCCCAGCTGATGTTCTTCAGCGACGGCATCAGCTCCGCCATTTCGGTGTAGACTTCGCCGGGGCCGGCATAATTCCATGGCAGGCCCATGCGCTTGCCGATCTCCTGGATGATCCAGAGATCCTGCCGCGCATCGCCGGGCGGTTTGATGACCTGGCGCGCGAGCTGCACGCGGCGATCGGTATTGGTGAAGGAGCCCTCCTTCTCCGCGAAGGCCGATGCCGGCAGGATGACGTCGGCGTGGAACGCCGTCTCGGTGACGAAGAGATCCTGCACCACGAGATGATCGAGCATCGCGAGCGCCTGGCGCGCATGCTGGAGATCGGGGTCGGACATCGCGGGGTTCTCGCCCTCGATATACATGCCCTTGATCTCGCCGGCGTGGATCGCGGTCATGATCTCGACCACGGTCAGGCCACGCTCGGGATCGAGATCCTGCTGCCACAGCTTCTCGAACGCGCCGCGCAGATCGTCGCGGCCGACCGGCTGATAATCCGGCAGGAACATCGGGATCAGGCCCGCGTCGGAGGCGCCCTGCACGTTGTTCTGGCCGCGCAGCGGATGCAGTCCCGTGCCCGGACGGCCGACCTGGCCGGTGATCAGTGCCAGCGCAATCAGGCAGCGCGCATTGTCGGTGCCGTGAACATGCTGGCTGATGCCCATGCCCCAGAAGATGATCGAGGATTTTGCCCGCGCATAGGTCCGCGCCACCTCGCGCAGCGTCTGCGCCGGGACCCCGCAGATCGCCTCCATCTTCTCCGGCGTGAACTCCTTGATCTTCTCCTTGAGCTCCTCGAAGCCCTCGGTATAGCCGGCGATGTACTGATCGTCGGTCAAGCCTTCGGTGATGATCGTGTTGATCATCGCGTTCAGCATGGCGACGTCGGAGCCCGGCTTGAACTGCAGATGCTTGGTCGCATGGCGCGACAGCGTCTGCCGGCGCGGATCCATCACGAACAGCTTGGCGCCGTTCTGCTTGACCGCGTTCTTGATGAAGGTCGCGGCGACGGGATGGTTCACGGTGGGATTGGCGCCGATCACGATGATCACCTCGGCGTCCATCGCAGCCGAGAACGGCGCCGATACGGCGCCCGAGCTCAGGCCCTCGAACAGCGCCGCGACAGACGAGGCGTGGCAAAGCCGCGTGCAGTGATCGACATTGTTCGAGCCGAAGCCGGTTCGCACCAGCTTCTGGAACAGATAGGCCTCCTCGTTCGAGCCCTTGGCCGAGCCGAAGCCCGCGAGTGCCTTCACCCCGTTGGTGTCGCGGATCTTGACCAGACCCTTGGCCGCAATGTCGAGAGCCTCGTCCCACGATGCTTCGCGGAAATGCGTGAAGGGATTGGCTGGATCGACCTGGTCGTTGGAATCCTTCTTCGCGTTGGGCAACCGCACCAGCGGCTTGGTCAGGCGATGCGGATGGTGGATGTAATCGAAGCCGAAGCGGCCCTTGACGCAGAGACGGTTGTGATTGGCGGGGCCGTCACGGCCTTCCGCATAGATGACCTTCTCGTCCTTGACCTCATAGGTCACCTGGCAACCGACGCCGCAGAACGGGCAGAGCGAATCCACCTTCTTGTCCGCGTAAGTGACGCGGGTCTGCTTGTCGTCGAGCATCACGGCCGGCATCAACGCGCCGGTCGGACAGGCCTGCACGCATTCGCCGCAGGCGACGCAAGTGGACTCGCCCATCGGATCGTCGAAGTCGAACACGACTTTCGAGCCGTGACTACGATAAGCCATGCCGATCACGTCGTTGACCTGGACCTCGCGGCAGGCGCGCACGCACAGGCCGCACTGGATGCAGGCATCGAGGTTGACGCGCATCGCTGGATGGCTGGCGTCGGCGTCCCAGCGCTCGGCGGCGGGGAAGCGGCTCTCGGTGACGCCTGTTGTCTCGGCCCAGTGCCAGAATTTGGATTCCGGATCGTGCGAGGTCTCGCGCGCCGGCTGATCGGCGACGAGCAGTTCCATCACCATTTTTTGCGCGGCAACGGCGCGGGCGCTCTCGGTCTTCACCTTCATGCCGACCGACGGCGTGCGCTTGCAGGAGGCGGCCAACACGCGCTCGCCCTCGATCTCGACCATGCAGGCGCGGCAATTGCCGTCGGGGCGATAATCCGGCGCCGGCGAATAGCACAGATGCGGGATCTCGCGGCCCTGGCGCTGCGCGACCTGCCAGATGGTCTCGCCCGCTTTGGCTTCGACCTGCTTGCCGTCGAGCTCGAACGTAATCTTGGTCATTCGGCCGCTTCCTTGAACTCGTCAGGGAAATATTTGATCACTGAGGACAGCGGATTCGATGCCGCCTGCCCGAGTCCGCAGATCGAGGCATCGCGCATCGCCTGGCTCAATTCCTCCAGCAATGCGCGGTTCCAGACCGGCTGCTGCATCAGAACTGCCGCCTTCTGGGTTCCGACCCGGCACGGCGTGCACTGGCCGCAGCTCTCGTCTTCGAAGAACTTCATCAGGTTCAGGGCGGCGGCGCGCACGCTGTCGTTTTGCGACAGGATGACGATGGCGGCCGATCCGATGAAGCAGCCGTATTTCTCCAGTGTGCCGAAATCGAGCGGAATGTCGTCCATCGATGCCGGCAAAATGCCGCCGGAGGCACCGCCCGGCAGATAAGCGTAGAACTGATGGCCGTCGGCCATGCCGCCGCAATATTCGTCGATCAATTCGCGGACGGTGATGCCTGATGGCGCGAGCTTCATGCCGGGATTTTTCACGCGGCCCGACACCGAGAAGCTGCGCAGGCCGTGGCGCTCATGGCGGCCGTGGCCCTTCCACCACTCGGCGCCCTTCTCGACGATGTCGCGCACCCACCACAGCGTCTCGATGTTGTTGATCAGCGTCGGCAGGCCGAACAGGCCGACCTGGAACGGGTAAGGCGGCTTGTGCCGGGGCAGGCCGCGCTTGCCCTCGATGCTTTCCAACAACGAGGATTCCTCGCCGCAGATATACGCCCCGGCGCCGCGCCGCATATGCAGCGTCGGACCGCCCGCAGGCAGTTTCGCGATCTCGCGTTGCAGGATTTCGCGCGCCGCCGGATATTCGTCGCGGATGTAGATGTAGACGTCGGACGCCTGCACCACGTGCGCGCCGATCAACATGCCCTCGATAAAGCGATGCGGATCGGTTTCGAGATAGACGCGGTCCTTGAACGTGCCGGGTTCGCCCTCGTCGCCATTGATCGCCATCAGCCGCGGGCCGGGCTCGCCTAACACCGCGCGCCATTTGCGCCCCGTGGGAAAGCCGGCGCCGCCGAGGCCGCGCAGCGATGCGTCATCGAGCGCCTTCAGGAGATCATCCTTCGGCAATTCGCCGGAGCGCAGGCGGTTGAGCAGTTGGTAACCGCCGCCAGCAACATAGGCGTCGTAACCGATGTAGTTGGGCAGATGCGCGTGGGTGTCCCCGGCCTTCGCGGCTGCCGTCACGTTGGCGACGGTGGCATGATCGACGAAGTTGTGTCCGACTTCCGCGGCAGGCGCCGTATCGCAACGGCCGACGCAGGGCGCGCGCACGACGCGGATGCCGGGGCCCGACGCGCTCTGCAGATCTGCGAGCAGTTTCTCGCCGCCGAGCATCGCGCAGGTGAGCGAGTCGCAGACGCGGATCGTCAGCGGTGCGATGTGAGGCTCGCCTTCCTTCACCACGTCGAAATGCGCATAGAACGTCGCGGTCTCGAACACCTCCGCAAAGGCAAGCTTCATCTCGTCGGCAAGTGCTGCGAGATGAGCGGCCGAAATCTGGTGATATGTGTCCTGGATCAGGTGCAGATGCTCGATCAGCAGGTCGCGCCGCCGGGGCCTGTCCCCGAGCAGCTGTTCGATCTCATGCGCGGCGGTGGGGTCGACCTGTCGTCCCTTCGGCGTGGCCTTGGCGCGCTTGCGCCCTCCGCCGGGATGCTCGAATTCGCGAACCTTGTGAACGTCGTCGTGGCCCATCGGTGCGTCTCGCAGCCTTTCTTCGGAACAAATCCAAACCTACCTCTTGGCATACCAGATGCCAAGAAAATTCGTATGTTCCATAAAGCATTTAAGGGGCCTGGAGCCCGCCGAGCTCCACGCCCCTCGCCGAATCGGATGTGCGCCGTCTCAGGTCTTTTCCATGCACTCTGCGATGTAGAACCAGCGGTCGTCGCCGGCGAGACCCTTCGACTTCACATCGGCCCGGCAGGCCTTCAGCTTCGGCTTGTTGGCGGACCACTTCGCCTTCATGTCCTTCAGCTTCTGCATGGTGAGCTTCATCTTTCCCGGCGGCTTGGCGCTGGTCGTCGCAGCGGGTGCAGGCGTCGCGGGTGCGGTTGTGGTTTGCGCCGATGCAGTACTGAGGGCTGCGGCCAGCAGCATGGCGGTGAGGCAGATACGGATGCGAAGCATAAAAATCCCCCTAGGTCCCATTCTCAAGTGTTGGTCTGGCGAGCAACGCGGGATGCTGACTTGCCGCATCCCGCGTGCTGGGTTTGCGATCAGAGGATCTTAACCGCGCTCTCGAGTGTCTTGTAGACGCCCCAGGCCAGCGGAACGCCGACGAAGAGCCAGAACATCGCAGCCTTGGCGTCGAGGCCGCCAGTGCCGATCCCGAACGACCCCGTCTGGACCGTGCTTGGGCCTGCGTTTGTCGCCTGCGATTTGGCGAGCTCCGCCTCGCTCATGTACCACTTTGCATCGACGGGCTTGATCAGATAGTTGCAGATGATACCCGCAATCAGCATTGCACAAAGAATGTACATGGTCGTGTTGTAGAGCTGATCACGCGGCACACCCGCCGCGAGCTGGAACTCCCGGATGTAGTTGACCACGACCGGGCCGATGATGCCCGCCGTCGACCAGGCCGTCAGCAACCGGCCATGGATGGCGCCGACAAACTGCGTTCCGAACATGTCCGCGAGATAAGCCGGCACGGTCGCGAAGCCGCCGCCATACATCGACAGGATGATGCCGAAGCCAAGCACGAAAAGGAGCTTCGAGCCCATCGCCGCAAAGGTCGGCGCCAGCGCGTAAAGGACGATGCCGAGAACGAAGAACGTATAGTAGGTGTTCTTGCGGCCGATATAGTCCGACAGCGTCGCCCAGGCGAAGCGGCCGCCGATATTGAACAACGACAACAGCCCGGCGAAGCCCGCAGCGATCGCTGCAATGGCGGTCTTCTGCTCAGCCGAAAGCTGGCCGAAGGTCAATTCCGGATGGCCGATCAGCTTGCCTGCGAAGATTTCCTGCAACATCGGCGAGGCCATGCCGATGACCCCGATTCCCGCCGAAACGTTCAGGCACAGCACCCACCAGATCAGCCAGAATTGCGGCGTCTTGTGCGCATTGTTGAGATGGACGTGGTGCTCGGAGATCATGGACTTCTTTTCGCTCGGCGGCGTCCAGCCCTCGGGCTGCCAGCCGCTCGGAGTGACCCGATAGGCAAATGCGCCGATTGTCATGAAGACGAAGTAGACTAGGCCCATCACGATGAAGGTCTGCCAGACTCCGACGTCAGTGGGCGTCTTGAAGTAATTGATCAGGAGATTGGCGAATGGCGCGCCGATCATTGCACCACCGCCAAAGCCCATGATCGCCATGCCGGTCGCCATGCCGCGGCGATCGGGAAACCACTTCACCAAGGTCGACACCGGCGAGATGTAGCCAAGGCCGAGGCCCACGCCGCCGATGACGCCGGCACCGAGCCACATGATCCAGAGTTGATGGACGTAGACACCGAAGGCCCCGATCAGAAGCCCGCCGCCCCAGCATAACGCTGCCACGAACCCTGCTTTGCGCGGACCCGCACGCTCGAGCCAGCCGCCCCAAATCGCAGCCGAGACGCCCAGGAGGACGAAGAACAGGGTGAACATCCACCCGAGGCTGGCGACCTTCCAGTCACACGTGGTGGTGAAGAGCTCCTGCCACAGCGACATGTCCGGGCAGGCCTTCGGCGCAGTCAACCCAATCGCGCGCGAGAGCGGCAGCCAGAACACCGAGAAGCCGTAGGCCATGCCGATGCAAAGATGGATGCACAGCGCTGCCGGCGGCACCAGCCAGCGATTGAAGCCGGCCTTGGCGACCGTGTGCTCGCGATCAAGCAAGCCTGCACCAGCGCCCGAAATCCTTCCAGCGCTTTCAATTGTCGTCATGCATTCCTCCCCTGAGGCCGCCCTTCTGAGCGAGCCTGCCGCTGCCATCCTGTCCTCAGCCCGGCGCGGTGCAGCTATTGTCCCTACTGCTCCGCACAATCACCCGACACGCGCCAGGATCGTCACGCGCGTCTGAAAAGTTAACCCCTCAAGCGGGGCTCTATGCCCGATATGACGTCAGGCTTCTGAGTGGCCCGGTGATCCGCATATCGCAGACAAGACTCAACCTCCGTGCCCGCACGGAGAGCGACAATTTGGGCAGAAGCCATGCGCGATGTCGATAGACAAAAGGTCGGTATCAGCGCGGTAACGGCTCAAGAATGCAGCGCAGCATTGAAATTGCCTATCGAGCCATTCGTTTTCTCTATCAAGAACACGATGCGCGCGTCAGTGCGCTGGGTGATCTCAACCTTGTCGCCGGTCTCGCGAATGAGGTTCGGAATGTCGATCACCGAAAGCGGATCGGTGCAGTGCACTTCGAGCTGATCACCCGGCTGCAACGGTTTCAGCGCCTTGCGTGTTTTCAAGGCGGGCAGCGGGCATTTCAGTCCGGTGAGATCAAGCGTCGTTCTGGTCATGGCCGCAACATGGCGGGACAGGTGGATGGCGTCAACGCGCCGCCTCAGATCAAACCGGCGTAGGACAGGAAACCTACGCTCGCGCCCGGCTCGACACGCGTGATGTCCTCGCCGAGTTCGATGAGGCCGTCGGTCTCCACCAGGGATGACAGCAGCCCGGCGCCCTCGCGCGGGAACTTGACCGCCTCCAGCGCGCCGTCCTCCGCGCGCCGCAACGACGCGCGAACATATTCGCGCCGGCCGATCTTCTTCTTGTAGGTGAAGGCCGCGCGCACGGGAACCGGCAAGAGCGGCTCCGGCAGGCTGCCGGCGAGTGCCAGCACAGTCGGCCGCACCACATGGACGAAGGTGACAAAGCTCGCCACGGGATTGCCGGGCAATCCGATCAGCGGGGTGCCCTCGATGATGCCCATCGCCACGGGTCGGCCGGGCTTGATCGCCATCCGCCACAGCACCAGCGAACCGACACTTTCCACAGCCGCCTTGACGTGATCTTCCTCGCCGGTCGAGACGCCGCCCGTGGTGAGAATCAGATCATGTGCGCCTGCGACTTGTTTCAGGCCGCTGGCAAGCGAGCTGGGTTCGTCGCGCAAAATGCCGAGATCGCTGACCTCGCAGCCGAGCCGGCGCAGCATCGCCATCAGCATGAAACGATTGGAATCGAACAGTTGCGACGTCGCGCGCGGCTCTCCGGGCGAAGCCAGCTCGTCGCCTGTCGAGAACACCGCGACACGGATGCGCCTGATCACGTCGAGCCGGGCCAGGCCGAAGGCAGCAGCAAGCGCAACGTGTTGCGGGCGCAGCCGCTGGCCGGCGCGCAGGGCGATCTGCCCTTTCGAGATGTCCTCGCCCGCAGGGCGGACATTGGCACCAGGTTTCAGCCCCGCCGGCAATACGATTTTGCCGGTGTCATCGATGCGGACATCCTCCTGCATGAAGACGGTCTCGGCGCCTGGCGGCATCGGAGCGCCGGTGAAAATGCGCGCGGTGTGGCCGGGCTTGATCGTGGCATGCGCGGGGCCGCCGGCCTGGATGCGGCCATCAAGCGGCAGCGCTTGCTCCGTTTCTTGCGGAAGGTCCGCGTTGCGCACGGCATAACCATCGACGGCGGAGTTGGTGAAGGGCGGCAGCGGCAGGGGCGCCGCGATGTTGCGCGCCAGCACGCGTCCGTCGGCATCGACCAGCGCCACCGTCTCGAGATCGGCAATCGCATTGACACGCGCCGCGATCAGGCCGACCGCCTCGTCGACCGACATCATCGGTCCGCCGAAGGCAAAGCAATCGTTCGACAGTTGCGCCATGGTACCTCGTCAGCGCGTCGCAGCGCTTTTCCGGACCGCTTCCTCGACCGGCATCGCCGCACGCAACAGCAATGCGGCTGCGGCCGGGATGTCGTCGAGATGCACGGTCGGCAGCCTGGTTTCAACTGCGACGTCCGTCACGATTCCGACAATGCCGGGATCGTCGGGAAACAGTAGCGGCTTGCCATTGGCGGCACGATGCACCTCGATCTTGCGATGCGGCTCGCGCTTGAAACCTTCAACGACGACGAGATCGACTGCGGATAGCTTGCTCAAGAGTTCCGGCAGCCGCCGCTCGGCCGCCCCGCGCAATTCATGCATCAACGCCCAGCGGTTTGACGAAGCAATCAGCACCTCGGCCGCACCGGCCTCGCGATGGCGCCAGGAATCCTTGCCGGGCACATCCACGTCGAACTGGTGATGCGCATGCTTGATGACGGAGACGCGCAGGCCCTGCGCGTTGAAATGCGGAATCAACCGCGTCAACAGCGTGGTCTTGCCCGCACCGCTCCAGCCTGCAAGGCCGATGACTTTCATTCCAGTCTGTCTCCGCGAACGACCCAGGTCCTTGATGGAACCTGTCTCTTCTCCGTCATTGCGAGCGAAGCGACGCAATCCAGACTGCCACCGAGGAAAGACTCTCGATTGCCTTGCTGCGCTCGCAACGATGACGAGAGGCATTTTCGTCTTCCGCCTGCATGCTTATATCGGCCTGACCCGAATGTCATGCTAACGTCGCAGCCATGATGAAGATCGACAAAGCCCCGGTACCGCTCATCCTCCCGAACCCGGACGACCCGCGCCTGACCCAGAGCGTCACGGGGACCGACCAGACAGGCGCCAGGGTCGAGATCAAGGTGCCGATGGAGCGGCCGCTGACGCTCTACCTGAACGCCCAGGAGATCGTCACCATGATGACGATCGGCGACTATCCCGAATATCTGGCGCTGGGCTATTTGCTTAACCAGAACATGCTGAAATACGATGACGCCGTCACCGAGGTCGAATACGACGACGACCTCCAGGTCGTCGTCGTGCGCACCGAGCACCACACCAATTTCGAGACCAAGCTGAAGAAGCGCACGCAGACCTCGGGCTGCGCGCAGGGCACCGCCTTCGGCGACCTGCTCGAAGCGGTGGAAAGCGTTGCGCTGCCGAAAGCCGAGCTGCGCACATCCTGGCTCTACCAGATGACCCAGACCATCAACACCATGCCCTCGCTCTATCTGGAGGCAGGCGCGATCCACGGCTGCGTGCTCTGCAAGCAGGGCGAACCGCTGTGTTACACCGAGGACGTCGGCCGCCACAACGCCGTCGACAAGATCGCGGGCTGGATGTACCGCCACGGCGTCGATGCTGGCGACAAGATCCTCTACACGACGGGGCGCCTCACCTCGGAGATGGTGATCAAGACCGTGCGCATGGGAATTCCGATCCTGGTCTCGCGCTCCGGCTTCACCGCCTGGGGCGTCGATCTCGCCCGCCAAGTCGGACTGACATTGGTCGGGCGCGCGCGGGGAAAGCGCTTCATCGCCCTCGCGGGCGAAGAGCGGATCGTCTACGACCAGAGCCTCGCTTATGTCGAGGAAGAGGCGGCGAAGCACAAGCGCAAGGGCGAAAGTGGTGACGACTGAAACTCCGCCGACGAGCTTTCCGTCGACTGTCGGCGTGCTGCTCGCCGGCGGTCTCGCACGACGCATGGGCGGCGGCGACAAGCCGATGCGCTCCATCGGCGGCCGCACCATTCTGGAGCGCGTGATCGCGCGGCTGCAGCCGCAATGCGACGGATTGATCCTCAATGCCAATGGCGATCCCGCGCGCTTCGCTGCATTCGGGCTGACGATCGTTGCGGACGACGTGCCCGGCTTCCCGGGTCCGCTCGCCGGCATCCTCGCCGCGCTCGACTGGGCCGGGACGAACCGGCCGGAGATCGAATGGGTGCTCAGCGCCGCCGGCGACTGTCCGTTCCTGCCGCGCGATCTCGTTGCGCGCCTGCATGAGGCGCGGCAGCGAGAGAACGCGCAGCTCGCGGTCGCTGCATCCGGCGATCAGTCGCATCCCGTGATCGGGTTGTGGCGCGTGGACCTGCGCGACCAACTGCGTCACGCGCTGGTGGTCGAGGACCTCCGCAAGATCGACCGCTGGACCGCCCGCTATCCGCTCGCGACGGTGAGGTGGCCGACCGAGCCGCTCGACCCGTTCTTCAACGCCAACACGGTCGAGGACATCGCCGAAGCGGAACGGCTGGCGGCAGTGGATGAGAGCCGCCCGGCCTGAACGCTCGTTCGTCTAGGCCGGCCGGAATCCGGCTCGTTCCAGCGCAACGCGGGCGGCGTCCGAACCGAGCGCATTAAGAAACGCCTGCACCGCAGGGCGCTGCTTGCGCGCTGTCACCAGCGCGAAGTCATAATGCTCTTCCGCGAGCGGAATGAAACCGAGGCCGACCGCGTGGGCGACCGGCGCAATGGTCATGCCCCAGTCGGCGCGGTTCTGCGCGACGGCCGCGGCAACCGCATTGTGCGAGCGCGGCTGGTTCCAATAGCCTTCCGGCCGCGCGCCGCCGAGCAGCCGATCGATCAGGATGCGTGTGCCGGCGCCCTGGTTGCGATTGACCATGATGCAGGCGGCATCGGTCAGCGCGGCGGCAACGGCCTGCTTCGCCCCGAGTCCCTCGAAACGTTTGTCGCCTTTGCGAAACACGATGCCCTGCATCCGCCGCCAGCCCGGTACGAGCTCCAGCCCCTCGACCAGATAGGGCGCGTTGTAGGTCTCAGTATTGTCGTCGAACAGATGGATCGGCGCGAGATCGCATTCGCCGCGCCGCGCTGCTGCAAGTCCGCCGAGACTGCCGACGGCGATCGAGCGCACGGTCAGGCCGGCCTGCGCGAGCGGCGCGGTGACGAGATCGAGGCCGGTGCAGTGGCTGCCCACGATGACGAGATCCGGCACGCGCGCATGCGGCGTGAACAGCGTCACCTCGGCCGCGGAGCCGGCCGGCATCTGGTCGGCGAGCGCATCAATACGCAGGAAGCCGTCGGCCTGCGTAAAGGACGTGATCGCGCCGGACCCCTTGCCGGACGGATAGGCGATCAAACCATCCCTGCCCTCGACCAACGAGACCATCACGAATTCGGTGCGACCGAGCTCGGATGCGATCCGCACCGGCACGGTCGCGCTGACCTTGGTATCGGAGCGCGGCGGCAGGCCCGCCATCTTGCGCAGCACCGGCACGATCATGTCGTGGAACGTGAACATCGCCGAGGTCGGGAAGCCCGGCAGGATCACCACCGGCTTGCCGTCGCAGACCGCAAGGCACAGCGGCTTGCCGGGCTTGAGCGCCACGCCATGCGCGATGATGCCGGGCTGGCCGAGCCGACCGATGATGCGATGGGACAGGTCGCCGGCGCCTTTCGACGTGCCGCCTGACAGCACCAGCATGTCGGCGTCAGCCAGCGCGCGACGCATGGCGGATTCGAGCTTTGCCTCGTCATCGGGAATGGCACCGAGGAAAATTGCCTCCCCGCCATTCTCGTCGATCGCGGCCGCGACGATTGCACCGTTGGCATCGTAGATCGCGGCCGGTGCAAGCACCTCACCGGGCTGGACCAGTTCGTCGCCGGTAGAGATGACGGCGACACGCGGCTTGCGCGCGACATTGACTTCCGCGATCCCGCAGGCGGCGAGCATGCCGATCTCGCGCGAGCCGATCATCGTGCGGGCGCGCAGCAGCGCCTCGCCGCGCGCGATGTCGGACCCGGCGTAGGACACGAATTGCCCTGGCGACGCGGCGCGACGGACGTCGATCGCATCCGGACCGGCCGGCTGGGTGTGCTCGACCATGATAACGGCGTCAGCGCCGCGCGGCACCTGTCCGCCGGTGGCGATCGGGGTCGCAGTCCCCGCCGCCACTTGCAGCGCGGGCGCCGTGCCGCAATGGATGGTCTCGTCGTTCAGAATGAGGCGGACAGGCGCGCCTTCGCCGGCCGCTGAAAGGTCCGTCGAGCGCACGGCAAAGCCATCGACGTTGGAGCGATCGAACGGTGGTACGTCGATCGGTGCCGTGACATCTTCGGCCAGCGCCGCGCCGAGCACATCGGCCAGCCTGCGCCTTTCGTTCGGAATTGCGCGCGGGAACAGGGCAGCGTCAAAGCGTGCCAGCGCATCTTCGCGCGACAGGATGTCGAGGAACTGCTCCTGCTCGCGCGCGCTGCGATCTTGCGTTTGCGATACCTTCGTCATGTCGGAACCCATATCATTCCCGCATCAGATAGGCATCGACCGCCGCGCCCGCTGCAAATCCCTCGCTGCTGCCGGGAATGAGCAACCATGCATGCGCCCGGGCGATGGCCTGAAGCGGCCATTCACCCACCGCAAGCGGCGTCCACGCGTGATGTTCCTCGGCCAGCAGCGCAATTTCGGCGATGCCGACAGTCGACGCGATCTTGCGCGCGAGTGGCAGGGTTCGCGGGCGACGCGGCCGCCGCGCCGACAATCGATCGACGAGCGGGAGCACCAGCGCAACCCAGACCGCGAGTGCGTGATCGGGCAAGCCGGGCAAAGCGACAGCGGGAACTCTTCCAAGCCGCCCCACTGCTGCGGTCCGTCCGGGCAGGAGCGCAAGGCCATGGGCGTTCACGCTGCCGCGCCGAACGAGTGCCGCAACGACGGCATCCTGGCGACCGACGCCGCTGCCGCCGATCGTCAGCAGCAGATCGCAGGCGGAAACATCGAGCGCCTCCGCGATCGACGCGACATCGCGCGCACCGGCTTCATGCGCGCTCACATCCAATCCCGCCGCACGCGCGACGTCGGCAATCATCTGCATCGTCGCTGTTGCACCCGGCAGGTTGACGATGCGCAGCCGTGGACGCCGCACGCTCAGCCTTTCCGCGCCGGCGATACGTGCGAGCAGCAGGGCCGCTGCACCGACGGGAGATCCCTCCACGGCGACAGGTGTTCGATCGGGGACGTCGATGCCAGCGCGTCTGACGCCTTGCCCCGGCACGCCCTCCGCCAGAACCTGAGCGAGCGGGCCGGACAGCTCGACCGCGTGGGTATCGAGCACGCAGTCGCATCCATCCGGCATCGCATCACCGGCATCAACCCACACTGGAAGCGTGGTCAGAGGCAGCGGCGAATAGGAGGACGCGCCGACGAGATCATTGGCGCGCAACGCCCAGCCGTCCGCGGCGGCGATGTCGCAAGGCGGATAAGCCGCGAGCAACGGCGCACCTGTCGCGACGCAGCCGATCGCTTCGCTCAGCGGCAATGCGACCGGCGCGACCGGATCAACGCCGCGCAGCAGCGCGGCGAGCGCAGTGTCGAGCGGCGTGAGCGAGGGCGGCAGGCGCTGGATCATGCGTCATGATGGACCACGCATCGCCCGGTTTGGCAACAGCTCGCGCCGCGAACATCAGCCGCCCGACTTGTCCGCGTTCGGAAAGAACACCTGCTGTCCATCGACCTTGTAGCCGGCGATCGCCGCCTGGCCCTCCGGCGAGATCAACCAGTCGACAAAGATCTGGCCTAGCTCCTGCTTTACGTTCGGATGCTTCTCCGCATTCACCAGCATCACGCCATACTGGTTGAGCAGCCGCTTGTCGCCTTCGACGACGATGTCGAGATCGCCGCGGTCTTTGAAGGAGATCCAGCTGCCGCGGTCGGACAGCACATAAGCATTCGCCGTGCGCGCGGCCTCGAGCGCCGCGCGCATGCCCTGCCCGAGCTCGCGATACCAGGCGCCCTTGACGCTCGCGATGTCGATGCCGGCGACGATCCAGAGCGCGAGTTCCGCCGCATGCGTGCCGGATCGATCGCCGCGGGTCACAAACGGCGCTCCCTTGGCCTCGATCGCCTTCAAGGCGGTTGCGATGTCCTTGCCCTTGACGCCGGCGGGATCGCTGCGCGGCCCGATCAAGACGAAATCATTGTACATGACGTCGAAGCGTTTTGCGCCAAAGCCGTCAGCGACGAATTTCTCCTCCTGCGGCCGCGTGTGCATCAACACGACGTCGGCTTCGCCCCGTCGTGCTCCGTCGAGCACCTCGTCGGTACGTCGTGCGATCACCGTGACCTCAATGCCGGTCTTGTTTTGGAAAATCGGCAGCAGATAGTCGAGCAGGCCTGAATCCTGCGTCGATGTCGTCGATGAGAGGACGATCGAGCGGTCCTCAGCGGATGACGCGGCAATGCCGGCGGCGAAGCCGCAGAGAAGCGCAAGTGCGACGGACAGTTCGCGAACGGCCATGAATGGGTCCCCGTGAGGTGGGTCGTCTTCATGATCATGAGTGCGGATTGCGCCGCGCTCGTGACGCGATTGCCCACTTGCGCACTCGGGAAATCTCGGCAATGCGCGCATTCGGGATCGTTCACCACGACGAGAATCGCGCGTGGGATGTGTTGCAAAGCAACAAGATGTTCGGGCATGGTCGCTGCGGACCGAACTGAAGTGCAGAATTCCACCTGCGTCGAACGTCTAAAAAAGAAGCAAGAATTTGCATAGGAATGCAGGATGGAATTCCTGACGACCAGCGAAGCCGCTGACTATCTCCGCCTTGGCGAACGCAAGCTCTACGAACTCGTCACCACCGGCGCGATCCCCTGCACCAAGGTGACCGGAAAATGGCTCTTTCCCCGGCATGCGCTCGACCTCTGGGTGCTGTCCGGAATGGCACGTCCTGCGGGCATGCTGACCGCGGAGCCGCCGCCGGTCGTGGGCGGCAGCCAGGACGAACTGCTGGACTGGAGCCTGCGCGAATCCGGCTCAGGCCTTGGATCGATGAGCGAGGGCAGCGCGCGCGGGCTCGAGCGCCTGCGGCGCGACGAGGTGGTGGCGGTGGCGGTCCACTTCCACAGCCTCGATGCCTCGGACAATCTCGCCTCGGACGCCAATATGACGGCGCTGCGGGACGCTCCGGATCTGCACGATGTGCTGCTGGTCGCCTTCGTGCGGCGCGAGCAGGGCCTCGTGCTGCCGCCCGGCAATCCAAAGCAGCTACGCGGGCTCTCCGACGTGCTAGCGCTCGGTGCCAGAATGGCGATGCGACAACAAGGCACGGGCGCACAGATGCTTCTCGACGTGCTGTTGAAGCGCGCGGGCGCCACGATGCGGGATCTGCGCCGGGTCGAGACGCCGTGCCTGACCGGATCGGATCTCGCCGAACTGGTCCGCGCCGGGCAGGCCGATTGCGGCGTGGCGACGCGCGCGGCGGCGCGCTCGGCCGGCCTCGATTTCGTGCCGCTGATCTGGGAGAATTTCGATCTGGCGATGCGGCAGCGCAGCTATTTCCGCCCGGCCATGCAGGTCCTGATCCGGTTCCTGGGCGAACGGCGGCTGCAGCAGCGGGCCGAGGAGCTGACCGGCTACGACCCCTCGCCCGCCGGACAAATCCGTTTCGCGGCCTGACATTGACGCCCGCCCCCAAATAGTTGCAAAAGAAACCAATTCAGCCGGGCCATACCCGGGAGCAACAGCGGCCAACGCGCCGATGAGGGAGGACGAGCGTGAATCCAGCCAGATTTGGACTGCCGGTCGCTGCCGCGTTGGCAGCGACGCTGATGTCGGGCGTGGCCTCGGCACAGGTTTCGGACGATGTGGTCAAGATCGGTGTGCTGACGGACATGAACGGCCCGGCCTCCGCGCCGACCGGCCAGGGTTCGGTGACGGCGGCGCAGATGGCGATCGACGATTTCGGCGGCACCGTGCTCGGCAAGCCGATCAGCATCGTGATCGGCGATCACCAGCTCAAGGCCGACATCGGCGGCGCCATTGCGCGGCGCTGGTACGACGTCGACCAGGTCGATCTGATCGTCGACGTGCCGGTCTCGGCGGTCGGGCTCGCGGTGCAGAACATCGCGAACGAGAAGAAGCGGCTGTTCATCACCCACTCGACCGGCACCGCCGATTTCCACGGAAAATTCTGCTCGCCCTACGCGATCCAGTGGGTGTTCGACACCCGCGCGCTCGCGGTCGGCACCGCGGACGCCGTGGTCAAGCGCGGCGGCGACAGCTGGTTCTTCATCACCGACGATTACGCGTTCGGGCACTCCCTCGAACGCGATGCTTCGAGCGTCATCACCGCCAGTGGCGGCAAGGTGCTGGGCTCGGTGCGGCCGCCGCTCGCAACGCCCGACCTCTCCTCCTTCGTGCTGCAGGCGCAGGCGTCCAAGGCCAAGATCATCGGCATTGCCGCAGGTCCCCCCAACAACATGAACGAGATCAAGACCGGCTCGGAGTTCGGCGTGTTCAAGGGCGGCCAGCAGATGGCGGCGTTGCTGGCGCTGATCACCGACATCCACGGCCTCGGCCTGCAGGCAGCGCAAGGGCTGTTGCTGACGACCTCGTTCTATTGGGACATGGACGACAAGACCCGGGAATGGTCGAAGCGGTATTTCGCCAAGATGAACAAGATGCCGTCGATGTGGCAGGCCGGCGTCTATTCCAGCGTGATGCACTATCTCAACGCCATCAAGGAGACCGGAACCGACGATCCGCTCAAGGTCGCGGCGAAGATGCGGGAAAAGCCGATCGAGGATTTCTTCGCCCGCAACGGCCGCTTACGCGACGACAATCTGATGGTGCACGATCTCTGGCTGGTGCAGGTGAAGACGCCGGAGGAGAGCAAATATCCGTGGGACTATTACAAGATCCTCGCGACCATTTCCGGCGACAAGGCCTTTGGGCCGCCGGACCCGGCATGCGCGATGGTGAAGAAGTGACCGCATAGCGGTCATTCCGGGATGGTCCGAAGGACCAGGCCCGGAATCTCGAGATTCTCAGGTGTGCGCAAGTGCGCACCGGAGTTCGCGTCTTCGACGCGCCCCGGAATGACGATCGCTTTAAGCGATCGTCACTTCACCACGCCGATCTCGCGAAAGTATTTCATCACGCCGGGATGAATCAGCTCGGGCATCGGCGCGGCGGCGACGGTGTTTGCGGCCGTGGTCTCGCAGGCCTGCGCCAGCGTCTTGCAGAAAATCGGCTCGATGCCGTGCAACGTTTTCGCCAGCCGATAAGCGACATCGTCGGGCAGGTCCTCGCGTGTCAGCACGAAACTCCACGAGCCGAGCGAGGCGATCGGCTCGGACTGGTTTGGATAGCTGCCGGCTGGCACGGTGAGCGGCTTCAGGAACGCATGCCTGGTGCGGATGCGCGCGATCTCCTCGGCATCGGGCGCGATGAAACGCGCGCCCGGCGCGCTCGATGCCACCGCCACAAAGCCGGGCCAGCCGATGCCGGCGCCCCACAGTGCGGCGACACGTCCATCCTCGACCATCGCAGGGCCATCGCCGGCGCGATCGAGATAGATCGCCTTGAAATCCTCGTCCTGCTTGAGGCCGAGCCCGTCCAGCACATAGCGGGCCAGGATCGGCAGGCCCGAGCCTTTTGCGCCGAAAGCCACGGGCTGGCCGACGAGATCGCGAATGCTCTTGTAAGGACTGTCCGGCCGCACCACGAATAGACCGGGATTGGAATAGATCGCGGTGAGAATCTTCAGCCGTACTGGCGCGCGGCCGATGCCGGCGAACGCCTCGTAGGCGGGCTCGCCGGCGACCAACGCGAGATCGATCTCGCTTTTCTCCAGCAGCGGAATGTTTTCGTTGCTGCCCTTCGTGTTGCGCGGGGCAATCGTCAAGGACGGATCGGCCGCGTTCATCACCGCCGCAAAGGCGTTGCCGTAGAGCGGGAAGCCGCCGCCGGGCGTCGCGGTGCCCAAGCTGATCGTCGTGGTCGGAATGGCCTTGTCTCCGGTTTGCGCGGTGGCCGTGCCCGCAAGGGGATTTGCGAGCACCGCCGCGGCGAGAAGCATGTTCGAAGCAAATCTCATGGTCGTTTCCGGCGGGCCTGCGTCAACATCGACTTGAGATGATGTAGGCAGCGAGCCTATTTTGTGAAAGCATGTGCGCATAAGACAATAAAGCAATGGGGGCGACATGTTTCGAATTTTGCGGCGCGCTGTTTTCGGGCTCGCGATCATCTCGAGCCTGTTCAGCATGACCCCGCCCGCCTCCGCCGCCGACTATCCCAACCGCCCCGTGCACTGGATGATCGGCTTCGCCGCCGGCGGCCCGGTCGACATCGTGGCGCGGATCATGGCGCAGTGGCTGTCGGACCGTCTCGGCCAGCAATTCATCGTCGAGAACCGCACCGGCTCCGGCGGCAACATCGCGGCAGCTGCTGCGATCGCCTCGCCGCCGGACGGCTATACGCTGCTGTTCGTCGCGCCCAACAACGCGATCTCGACCTCGCTGTACAAGAAGCTGCCGTTCGACTTCCTGCGCGACACCGTGCCGGTCGCGAGCATCATGCAGCTCACCAACATGCTGGTCGTCTCCAACGCGTTTCCCGCGAAGACGGTTCAGGAGTTCGTCGACTATTGCAAGGCCAATCCCGGCAAGATCTCCTTTGCCTCGTCCGGCAACGGCACCTCGGTGCACATGTCGGCCGAGCTGTTCAAGGCGATGACGAAGTGCGACATGATCCACGTGCCCTATCGCGGCTCGGCCCTCGCCTTCCCCGACATCATCTCCGACAAGGTGCAGCTGATCTTCGACAACCTTCCCTCCGCGCTCGAGCAATCGCGCGGCGGCAGCGTCCGCGCACTGGGGGTGACCTCGCCGCAGCGCTGGCCAAGCGTGCCCGACGTGCCCGCGATCGCCGAGACCGTGCCGGGATTCGAATCGGTCGGCTTCTACGGCATCTCCGCGCCGAAGGGCACGCCGAGCGAGGTGGTCGAGATCCTGAACAACGCCGTCAACGAGGCGCTAAAGGACCCGAAGCTGGTGGCGCGCCTCACCGAGACCGGCGGCATTCCCAAGCCGATGACGCCGGCCGAGTTCGGCAAGCTGGTCAGCGACGAGACGGAGAAGTGGCGCAAGGTGGTGGAGTTCGCGGGGGTGTCGGTGGACTAGGCCTGCTCGCTGCCGCAGCTTGAGGCGCGCCGAGGTGACATCGGAGGGGAGCGGAAGCCCCCCTTCCAATCAAAATGTGCGAAAACAACCCCATGCACAGTAGACGAGGCTAGCGATTACAAGGGGTTACGGGACAGTTGACCGAACCCTTGGCGGGGGCGATTTGACTCGTCGGGCAAAACAGGACTAAAAGGGCATCATCGCCGATTTCGGGTATTCGAAAATCTCTGGCCATCGCTGCGCCAGCATTTCATCCGCTGTGGCCAGCATTGCACCCCCGCCTCCGTTTCTGTAAACGAACCGCGCACCGTTGCCAGCCGCGCAGTCTCGCGGCCGTCTCGCGGCGGGGCCTGTAGCTCAATGGTTAGAGCCGGCCGCTCATAACGGTCTGGTTGCAGGTTCGAGTCCTGCCGGGCCCACCATGCGACGCTTGCTTCTCGAGAGCGCGTAGGCGACGAAGGCCCGTGACGGGATCCGAGGCGGCATTCGCCGAACAAGATTTTGGTTCGTAGAGAGGATGAACCGGCGGAATGATTACACAGCCCACAACCTTTGTTGTTGGTGCGGGTGCGAGCTGTGAATACGGGCTTCCACTTGGTGCCGATCTGAAGAGCAAGATCCTGTCAGCGGTTAACTTCAACGTCGACATCCGAGTCACGACCGATGATGACCTTCTCCTGCAAGCGCTCAACAAGGAGTCGATGTCCAACCCCGCAAGGCTCGTGGATGCCGGCTTGGTACTTGCGCAACATGCGTTTCCGAACGATTCAATTGATGAAGCGCTTCACGCATTTTCTGGCAACGAATCCGTGATTCTCGTCGGAAAGCTCGCGATCGCAAGCCAGATCTTGGGTGGTGAGCGACGAAGTTCTCTGTTTGATAAGGCGCAAGAAGGTCCAAATCGGATTGCGAAGATTGGCGGCTGGTTGCCACGGCTGTTCTCTCTGGCGGTTAACGGTCTTCCGCGCACAAAGATACCTGACACGTTCAGAACCGTGGCGATCATAAACTTCAACTACGACCGTGTGATCGAGCATTACCTATATGGGGCAGTCAGAGCACTTGGACTGCCTCACGAGGACGCAGCCGAGACGGTGAATAACCTAAACGATGATCCGGCCCTACGGTTCATTAGGGCCGCTCCCTTGGCAAGAAAAAGGCGCTGTCGACTATGGACAATATCAAGAAAACCTAGTCCAGATGGCGGGCTCCCTTCGAACTTTCACGGAGACTCTACACGAAGACATTAAGTCTAGAATATCCACGCGGCTCGATCAGAGTGCCGTTGTCATTTATCTAGGTTTCGGCTTTCACAAGCAGAATACCCTGATTATGCAATCTCAAAACCAGGCGTTCAACGGCACAAGGGTGTTTGCAACTGCCTATGCCGTCGACGAGTTGAACTATTCGTCTTTACGCCAAGCAATCAGGCAATCGCTGCGCAAATTCGACGAAACCATGATCGATATAACGCCATGGACCTGCAGTACTCTGCTCGAAAAAGCGTGGCCTGCAATAAGCCTTGGCAGTCTCGTAAGCTCGAAATGGTCGGCGCCCCAATATCGGGAAGCCAGGACTACAGTGGCAGCGTGGCCCTTAACGCTGACCTGCTTTCCCCGCCGGGAATCTAGCACTCCGGAATCGGCGCAATTGGCCCAGCGACATGTTTGTGACCCTTTTACACTCAATAATTATCCTGCATCAGCCGTCAGTTCAGCAGAACTCGCCACAACAAGCGCTGGTGTGGTCAGATGCCACACCTCTTCCGCCAAGCCAGCGAGGATTACGGCGCGATTGCGAACCGCCTCGGCATTCCAAGCGGAAAATGGCTTTAGAGATTGCACTGCACGGTCTATTGCTGTGTTGCCAATGCTAATGTGGCCAGAAATGCTTCGCGTCAGAAGCAGCTGTGACATGGGATAGATCTTGCTCTTGTACGAGAACGGCATATTCCCAAGAGATTGATTGATCGCACTCTCCGCCAAACCAAGATTGCCGATCGACCACACCGTTCCGAGATCAGAGGCCCCGACGCCGAATTCTGCTTCTACCTCTGGAGTCAGCGTTTGGGGCAGAATGTGTTCAATGTGATTGGCGCCGCCATCGCAGTAACGTGAGAGCCATCGATGGCCGGCAGAGTGCTTGCCGTACGCGGCCAGATCAACGTACTGCGTGAGCTTCGCCAGGACATACCGCAGCTGAAACTGTTTTATTGACCGGCCATCGAGAGTGGGAAACTCCCTAATGAAACGCGCGGCAAGCTCTCCCCGTCGCTTTGCAAAGGTTCTCGCTGAAAATTGCTTGTACTCTTCAAGCGAAGTGACGGCTGCGATTTCGGGGGCCCAGGTCTGGAAATAGACTTCGAACTCGCGGTTTATTTGCCGAGTAACCATGTATACAAAGACGAGATCCTCAGCGTCTTGGCAAGCCGCCGCAAAGACTTCAGGCGGTAGAGCGCGAGCAGCGAGGAGGATTATGAGATGCTGACGAACAGATTTTCCAGCTAAAAGGGATAGCGACTCGACGTTCTGGTGGAGATTGCCATCCGGCCCTTTCCCACCGAGGAAATGCAGGTACGCGTCCGCGGCATCGCTCAACGCGTCTACAAATTTCAGTGGGCTCGCGCCGTACCCGACCAGACTCTCGTGGTCGACCAACCACTGATAAAGTTCATCCTCTTGCAATTTCCCGACGTTAGGATAGGTCGCAAAAATAAAATAGCGCAAGAAACGTAGCGGCTTCTCTCCTGCCTTGTATAATTTGTCGGCGAGGAGCTTCCATTTGTTCTTGAGCTTGTCAAAATCGTCGGCCTTTGTTTTTATAAACAGGAGGTTTTTTAGGAGATCCATCGCGTCAAGGCTGACGCCTCGATCATTGATCGTCTCAAATATCTTCAACGCGCGAGCAAGGCTATTCGTCGTGATGCGAATGATCTTGACCTTGTTGATCAGGTATCCATAAAACGAGCGTAGACCCGCCACGTCGCCGCTAAACTCAGATGTGAAGAATTCAAGTGCGGTGAAGTATGCTTCTGCAACGTTTCTCATTGACCGAGTGGGCGCCCGCTTGTTGGGCACGGCGCCCGTAACAAGACCGTTAAATACGTCCCCAGCATCTTCATACTGTGGATCGAGCCGAGCCTCGAAACGTTCCACACCTTCTTCGTCAACCGTGTCTTCGGCGATAAGACGTCGGATATGCTGTGTTTTTTCGCCTAGACTTTCGTACCGGTCACGCATCGCGCAGAGCGCAATGAAGAGCGTAGTGAGCCGTTGCTGACCATCGATCAAATCGAGGCGGCCGTTTTGGCCGGGACACACGACAATCGAGCCAATAAAATACTCGGAATTTGTCTGATCCGACTGCTCAGTTCGGATGTCCCGGAGTAGTTGGTCGACTTGATCTTCCGTCCAGACGTACTCCCGTTGATAATCCGGAACGGCGTAAAACTCCTTGAACACGTCTCCCAACTTCAGATCCTGTGATTCAATCGTAGACACGCCTGCCCCCAACGGTTGTGTTTTGAAATGATGCCGGAAATTAGCTCCGATCTCAATGGGCTTGCCTTCCGCCGCTGCAGAGTCGTCGTATTGCGTTTCCGATCTATAGTGATGCCTGATGCCCCGCGTCATTGCGAACGAAGCTCGTTGACGTGAATCCACGAACTCGTTCTGATGGGTGGGGATACACCAGTGCCCGCCCTCTCTCCGCAGGAGACCTCCATGACCAGTGAAAAAGGCCCGAACATCAAGAAGAAGCAGAAATGCAAGAATTGTGAGGGCAAAGGCTTGCTCAAGAAGGGCGACAAGGTGGTGAAGTGCCAGCGCTGCAAAGGCACGGGGGTGCGGTGATGTTGCGTTGATAGCCTCGCTTGCCCCCGCCAACTCCGTCAAGCTGACGTCGACTTTTATTCAAGTTTTTTGCTCTATAAACTACAGAAGGTTATCTGTAACGCGGACATCAATTGTCCCGTGGCGCGAGACAGACGCGCGTGAGCGGCTGCCATTGATGCCGCCGATGTGACGGATCGTGAAAACACGTGCCGATTGTGACGAGCGTGGCCGCGCCTTAAGTGAACAGACGTGCCGGCTTCCCTGGAGATAATGCGATGCGTTCCCTTTTGAGCTTGGGCTTTCTCATTGCCCTCAGTGCCTCGGCCAATGCCGCGACGGTCGACCACCAACACCGCAGACACGCCGTGACGCGTCAGGATCATCCCGGCGTGGTCATGAGCCCCGCTCCCTATGATGCCTACGCCGGGCCCTATGGTGCCTACGCCGAGCCTCGTCCACGTGTCTACTTCAACGACCAACCGGATCCTCTGGTGGATTCCCCCTACAAGAACTGGGGAGGCTAGAGCATGTTTCGGCGAGCCGCGTAGCGGCTTTCCGAAATCATCATGCGCAAACAAAACGGATCAATTGTCGCGCGGTGCAGGGCGATCGCATTCAACACCGTGCTCCCTGCGGCCGATCCTTCGAGACGCCCGCCTTGGCGGGCTCCTCAGGATGAGGGCGGAGTGCGCGGTCGCAGTTTCAGCGGGCGCCGATGCCGGTTAGGCCGGCCAACAGCCATGTGCGATGGCCCCGACCCCAGTGCGGGCCGCTCGCGCGATAGCTAGCAAGTGCGCCATCACTGTCATGAGAGGCCGGCAAAAGCGCGTGGACCCTCCGCTTGTATCGGCTCATATTGGCTAGGCATCACTTTGTTCAACGAACAAGGGAGCCTGCGAATGTACGCCAACATTCTCTTGAGCACGGACGGATCGGACGTTGCGCGAAAAGGCGTCGAGCATGGCATTGCCCTGGCAAAGGCCTTGAACGCCAGGCTGACGATCATCACGGTGACCGAAGCGCTGCCGGTCGACTATGGCGGCGGACACACCTCGGGATGGATTCCGACGCAGGAAGAAGTCGACAGCTATGACGCGGCCTGCAAGGCCCGCGCGGGCCAGGTGCTCGAGGAAGCGCGCGGCATGTCGGAGCAGGTCGGCAAGCCTGCCGAACTTTTGCATGTTCCGAATGCGCATCCGGCGACTGCGATCATTGAAACCGCAAAGTCCCTGGGCTGCGACTTGATCGTGATGGCCTCTCACGGGCGTCGCGGCCTCAGGAAGCTGTTTCTGGGCAGCCAGACATCCGAGGTCCTGGTCGACGGAAGCATTCCGGTGCTGGTGGTGCCGAAGCCGGCATAGATGATCCTGCAGGGCTTGCCCGGCGCCGCCCGGTTGTCCGCATCAATGCTCGACCCGGTACAGGCGCCAGCGCTCCGGCACGCCCTTGAGGCGGTGCATGCCGTGATCCCTCAGACGGATCGCCGACTGCGACATCACCAGGTCCTTGACCGCGCTCGAGACCAGGACTTCGCCGGCGCGCGCTTTCGCGGCGACACGGGTGCCGATGTGGAAGGCGAGACCGACCATTTCGCCACCACTCACCGTATACTCGCCGGCATGCAAGCCCACCCTGATCTCGAGGCCCAGCGTGCGCACGGCTTTCTGAATCGCGGTCGCGCAGCTGATGCCGGCGGCGGGCGCCTTGAACGTCGCCAGCACGCCGTCGCCCGTGGTCACGACTTCCTTGCCGCGCGAGCTCTTCAGTTCTTTACGGACCGCCGCGTAATAGTGGCCCATGATCTTGGTCCAGCGCGCATCGCCGAGCTTTGCGGCTTGTTCGGTGGAGCGGACGATATCGACGATCAGGATGGTGGCCAGGGCCTGCTTGAGCTCAGCGCTGCGCTCGGCGGAGCGGCGCCGGCTTGCGATCGGTCCGGCCAGCGGTTCATAGCGATGATTGCGCCGCCGCGCGATCGCGGCCTTGGCATAGTCCTGGGCCCGCGGCACCGTGCGGCAACGGACCGTCTTCTCCTGCGGCAGACGGGTCCAGCACACCTTGCGCCCGGCTCCGGCGCCATGGACCTCGACGGCGCCCCATTTCAGGAACACCACCGAGCCGACCCGCCTGATGCACCACGCCTTCGAGGTGTATCCGGAAACGTTCGATTGATGGATTCCGATGCGCAGGAATTTGGGCATGAACGAGCGGCCAGTCGCAGGAACGTTCGGGCGAACTTGGCGTAAACCGTAGTCACACAATCCTGCGTTGGCAACAGCACGCCCCGTTACGGCGGCGACAGCGCAAAGGACATCGAGCCGGGGTTGGCCTTCGCTATTCCATCCACCTCTTGGCCTTCAGGTCGCGGATGCGCTGCTCCGCCTCCTGCTTCGACGTGACGATTTCGGACTCGTCGGGCACGCGCGCCTCCCTGCTCAGCCGCTTCAGCTGTTCGAGTTGCTCGGGTGTCGGTTTTTCGCTCATGTGGCGTCCTCCGGAACTCTGCTCGCAACCGGCCGCATCGACGAAGGTTCCTCGGTCGCGCGACGCATACTCGTCCTGCCTGCTTTCGGCTGCCACGATTCTTCACGCCGGCTCAGGAACGCTCACGCGCCGGAATCTTTTTCTCTGCGGTCCGCTTCGTCGGCTGCACCCGACCGAACCGCAATCAGGCAAAGGATATCAAGATGAAAGCGCTTATGATGACGGCCGGGCTCGCTGCGGCTCTCCTGGCTCAATCTCCCGCCTTCGCGCAAGGTGCGGGTGCGTCCAGGACCGGCTCGAGCATCGATTCCCCCGGCACCGGCGGCACGACGGGAGCGGGAGCTTCCAACCTCAATACCTCTTCGGACAACAACAGCGGCGGATCGAACGCGCCCGCCAAATCGAGCACGCCCCGGCCCGAGGATAACGATACACGGCAAAGCCAGGGCGGCCAGATGGGTGGTCCGGGCTCCGGCACCTCGGGAGCGAACCGCAAATAGGTTTGCCACGGAGACAAGCCGCGGTTCGCGCTTACCCCGCCATCACGGCTTCAGCCGTGAAACGCAAACAACTCGATCGGCTCGCTGAAGCCGCGCACGGCGTGCTCCCCCACCCGCTCGAGCTCGAACTGCGGCGCTACCTGCTCCGCAAAGGCGCGCGA
This sequence comes from Bradyrhizobium sp. Kon10, assembly GCF_055807395.1. Taxonomy (NCBI): domain Bacteria; kingdom Pseudomonadati; phylum Pseudomonadota; class Alphaproteobacteria; order Hyphomicrobiales; family Nitrobacteraceae; genus Bradyrhizobium; species Bradyrhizobium sp. Kon10. Next base: position 93,330 of record NZ_JBVVOZ010000016.1, read on the forward strand.
CAGCAGCACCGTCTTTCCGAGCTGCTTGGTGAGGGCCTCGAGCCGCGAGGCCATGTTGACGGCGGGACCGATGACGGTGAAGTCGAGCCGGGTGCTCGACCCGATATTGCCGTACATGACGTCGCCGACATGGACGCCGATGCCGTAGTTCAGCGGCGCGCGGCTGCTCGCGCTGTTGCGCTGGTTCAGGGCGGCCATGGCCTGACGGGCTTCGGTCACGGCATGCAGCAGGTTCGCGCACGCGTTGGGCTCGTCGAGCGGGAAGATAGCGAGCAGGCCGTCGCCGATGAATTTCAGGATCTCGCCGCCGTGGCGCGCAATCGGCTCCGACATCGCGTCGAAATAATCGTTGAGGAGATCGATGACGTCATCGCGCGGCCAATTGTCCGAGATCCTGGTGAACTCGCGCAGGTCGCAGATCATGATCGCGGCGCGGACCGTGGTGCCGGTGCCGCGCCTGGTGGCGCCGGCCAGGATCAGCTCGCCGGCATGGGAGCCGACATAGGTCTCGAGCAGCGTTCGCGCCAGACGGTTCTTGACGCGGATCTCGCTGACCAGCGCCAGCACCGGCAGCAGCTTCTTAAGCCCCGCAATATGCGCGTCGTCGAAACCGCCGGGCCGGTCGGTCGCGAAGGTGACGATGTGCCGCTTGCCGAGCGTATGATAGAGCGGCCAGGCCACGTAGTCGGTCAGGCCCTTCGCCCGCATCTCGTCATAGAGTGCGTGCTTGCGGCCGAGCGACGGATCCTGTTCGAGGCGCTCACGCACCTCGACGGCTCCCTCGTGGATTTCGTTGGCGGAGCTGCCGATATATTCGGATCGCTCCCGCACGTCGAAATCGACCCGCGCGATCTCCGCCTCGCGCATGCCGTCGGACCACATGATACGGGCACCGAGCCATTGCGGGTGCTGGATCAGGACGTGAAGCGTCGAGCGCTTGAGGGGAATGCCGGCCTGTTGGAGCCGGATGCACATCTCGGCAAAGATGTTGTCGATGAAGCGCTGATCGCGCGTGCCGTTGGTCAGCCAGTCGATGACGGCGTCGCTCCCGGCACGGACAGAGTCATTGTTTGGTGGCGCGTTCATGTGCTGTCCTCGGCGGCGATCTGCAACCCCGGACATATCGGGTTCCGGCGCGACGGCGTCAACCTGGCCAGTTGCCCGGATTGTGCGCACCGGGCCGATGGACAAGACTAGCGCTAACCGACCAGCTGAATCGAGCCCAACACCGCCAGCCCTGAAACGAGCGAGAGTTTCGAGGCCTCGGTCAGCTCGACCTTCAGCGTGCTGCCGTCGGCAAGTGCGAATTTCTTCGCGTCGAGGCGAATGCTGCAATCGCCGCAGGCGGCGTAAAGGAGATGCGTGCCGGGGGACAATCTCCGGTCGCCGGGCTCGCTCAGCGCCAGAAGCTCGATCTCCGCTGCGCCACGCCGCGCCATCAGGTTCACGACCTCGACCGGACCGGCTTCGAGCTCGGTCATGATCTCAAGCTCGCCGCTGAAGCGCACGGTGGTGAACGACTCGCGTTCGTCGAATTCCTGGCCGCGCGCCTTGAGCACCAGCCCGCGCCCGCCGACGACCATCTGCAAGCGGTCGATGCCGGGCATATGCGAGAACGGCCCGGGCGCCACGATCGGCGTCGCGGCGAAGCGCCAGAGAAGGCTGTCCCAATCCTTCAGCCTTGCATCGGCGCGATGGGCATCCGCAATATCGGTGAAAATGCCGCCGCCGTTTTTCCAGGGCGAGCGGGTGTAGTCTTCAGGTTTCAGCAGCGTGGTTTTCATGGATTGGGGCTTACCACAAAAAGCATCCTTCTTCACAGATGCCGCGCGCCTCACTCCCCCTTGCCGCTCTTCAGCTTCGGAAGGGTCTCGACGATCTTCTGCTTGCCGTCGACGATCTTGGCGAGAAAGCTCGCGCGGTCGATATCGCCGTTCTGGTCCCAGCTGGCCTCCATCAGAATACCGGGTGTCTTGTCCGGCGTCAGGGTCAGGCCCTTCATCATTGCGCCAAAGGCCTTGCTGTCGAACTTGCCGATCTTCTCGGTGACGTATTTGACGAGATAAACGGCGGTGTAGCCTTTGATGCCGTTGTGGTCGGGCCGGTACTTGTAGCGCTCGCTGAATTTCTTCGTGAACTCCTCGATCGCGGGCACGGGCGCGTCGGCGCTGAGGCCGACATGGCCGCGCACGCCGTTGGCGGCGGGGCCGGCGAGCTCGACCACCTTTTGGCTGAGCAGCGTGGTCTCGCCGAACAGCGGCGTCGCGAGATTTTGCCGCTTCGCCTCGATCAGGAAGCGAGCGCTCTCCTCCTCGTTGGTGTAGACAAAGATCGCGTCGGCCTTGGCGCTCTTCAGCTTGATCACGTCGGAGCCGAAATCGACCTGGCCCTGCTCGGTGGAGATATCGGCCGCGACCTCAATGTTGCGCGCCTTCATCTCCTTCACGAAATTATCGCGGCCGCCCTTGCCGAAATCATTGTTGACCCAGACCACCGCGACCGACTTCACCTTGAGCCGGTCGTGCAGGTAGTTCGCGATCTTCGGCATCGAGAATTGCTGGCCAAAGGCGGTGCGGAACACCCACGGGTTGCCTTGCGTGGTGATGTCGGCGGCCTCGGCGCCGACGATCTGCGGAATTTCGGCCGCTTGCGTCAGCGCCATGTTGACCTTGACCGAGCCGGAATAGATCGGCCCGAGTACGACATAGGGATCCCTGTCCAAAACCTTCTGCACCTGCGCGCGCGAGATGCCGGGATTGCTCTGGGTGTCGAGATGCTCAGTCTGGATCTTTCGGCCCAGAATGCCGCCGGCATTGTTGATCTCGTCGACCGCGAGCGCGACGCCGTCGCGCCAGTTGGTGCCTGAGACGGCGCCGGGCCCGGACAGCTCGATGACATCGGGGATGTAGACGGTGGTCTGCGCGCCGGCCGCGCCCGCCCACAGTGATGCCGCGATGGCGATGCCGAACGGCCCTGCAAGATGCCTCATGACGTCCCTCCCATTTTGCTTCGTTCGTTATCTTGTCCGGTCCGTACCGCCGTCGAAGCCGAGCAGCCTTGCCGGCGTTCGCCACAGCAGCCGATGCTGGTCGCCGGGATCCGGAAACAGCTCCGTCAGGACCGCGAGCAGCGGCCCGTAATCGAGCCGTTCGGGCGCGCGCAGGAACGGGTAGTCCGATCCCCAGACGCATCGGTCGAGCGTGAAGGCTTCGACGAGCGCGGCGATGAACGGCCGGGCGTCCTCGTAAGGATGCGGCTGCTGCGAGAATTTGTAATGGCCGGAGAGCTTGACGTGCGCGTCGCGCTCACGGCCGATGGCGAGCAGCGTCTGGAAGGCCTTGCCTTGCAATCCCTGCGCAATCGAGGGGCGTCCGCAATGGTCGAACACCAGACGCACCGGTGATTTTTCGATGAGCGGCAACAGCGGGATGAGCTGATCGATCTCGACCTGGATTTGCAGGAACAGTCCGAGGCGCGTCAGCTTCTCCAGCAGCGGCGCTGCCTTGAGATAATATTCGGCGCCATGGAACGGCACGTTGAAGGCGACGCCGATCACGCCGGCGACTTTCAGCCGCTCGAGCTCTTCAAGCTCGACGTCGTTCTCGACGACGGCGACGCCCCTGAAACGGCCGCCACCCTGCCTCAAGGTGTCGAGCAGGATGCGGCTGTCGCTGCCATAGCCGGTGTTGGTGGCCACCACGAGCGCGTGGCGGACATCGAACGCGTCGAACACGCGAATGAGCTGCGCGGCGGGCGCGATCTCCTGGCCGGTCGGTCGGTAGGGCGTATCGGCACCATACGGAAAGCGGACGGGATCGATGACATGGATGTGACAGTCGATCTTGGGGCACGCCGGCAAGGTCATGGCGGACAACTCCCCGATGCAAGCGTCAGAACGTTGCCTCGATCGTCGTGATCAGCTCGGGCGTCACGTCCGGCATAACGCCGAACCAGGCCTTGAAGGCGAGCCGCGCCTGGTTGAGCAGCAGGCCGAGCCCGTTCACCGTCACGCAACCGCGCGCACGGGCCTCGGCCAGGAACGGCGTCTCGAGTGGGGTGTAGATGAGATCAGCCACGAGTGTCGCAGGCCGCAAGCGCGACAGGTCGATCTCCAGCGCGTCCTTGCCGACCATGCCGCGATCGGTGCAGTTGACGAGCAGCGCGACGTCCGCGAGTGCGGCGCCGCGATTGTTCCAAGCCACCGTGCTGACGGCCGCGCCGAAGTCCTTGGCGAGCGCCTGCGCCTTCTCAGGCGTACGGTTGGCGATACGGATCTCGCGCGCGCCGTTCTCTAGCAGCGCCACGACCACGGCACGCGACGCGCCGCCGGCTCCCAACAGCAGGATCGGCCCCGCATCGCCGCGCCAGTCGGCCCTGGCGTCGCGCAGGCTCTGCACAAAGCCGTTGCCATCATTGTTGAAGCCGGAAAGCGTGCCGTCCGCTTCGACGACGATGGTGTTGACGGCGCCGATGCGTTTTGCGGTCTCGTTGACGCGGTCGAGCAGTGTCATCACCGTCTGCTTGTGCGGCATGGTGACGTTGCAGCCGCGAAAGCCGAGCGCAATCAGCGCGTCGAGCGCATCCTCGAGCCGCTCAGGTTTCACTGCGAGCGGCACATAGCTGCCGCGAATGCCATGCGCCTTCAGCCAATAATTGTGAATGACCGGCGAGCGCGAATGCCCGACCGGCATGCCGATGACACCTGCCAGCCCGAATCCATCCGCCTGCGACATGCTGCGCTTCCATCCTCGACAGCGCCATTCGGCGCGCGACCATTTTATTTGGTCGACTGTACAAGATAATTAGAGGGAATGGCTAGTGCGTGCAATCTGAATCTGGCGGCCATGAAGCAAGCAAGGGGCGGAACGACGCGCCACGGTGGCGCGCATTCGCGCCATCGCCTGTCCTCGCCTCCCGGCTACTTCGTGGTCAGCGCCGCGACCGGCCGCCACGCCGCATCGGGCGCGGTCGCAGCCAGCAGCCGGCAACGGTCGCGCATCAATTCGGCCGGGCGATCATGGCCGCGTTCGCTCAGGACGGCTTCGAAATCGGCGAGCGCTGCGGCAAACCGGCGTTCGCGATAATTGGCGAGGCCCTGCGCGTAGCGGCCGATCCAATCGGGCGTCTCGCCGCCGTCCTCCCCGGCAAGCCCGATCAATTCGTAGACCGGAAAGCCCTCCTCGCGCCCGTACACGGCGATGCTGTCGATCTCGCGCGTCACAATGGCGCCGCGTGCCAGGCGTTCGGTGGCCTCGCCAATCAGGATCTGCGTGCCGAAAGACTTGTTGGCGCCCTCGAGGCGGCTTGCGACGTTCACGGTGTCGCCGATCACGGTGTAGTTCAACCGCAGCTCCGAACCGATATTGCCGACCAGCATGCGGCCGGAATTGATGCCGATCCGGATCCCGAGCGGCTGGCCGAGATCGTCGGAAAGGCCCGACGCTGCGATCGCGCTTCGGCACTCGAGCGCTGCGCGACAGCAGCGCAGCGCGTGATCAGCCTGCGGCTGCGGCGCGCCCCAGAACGCCATCACGGCGTCGCCGATGAACTTGTCGATGGTGCCGCCATTGGCGACGACGGCTTCGGAGGCGAGGTCGAGATAGCGCGACAACAGCGGCACCACGCGATCGCCGAGCCGCTCGGAGAGCCCGGTGAAGCCGGCGATGTCGACGAACATCACGCTGAGCTCCTGGATGCTGCCACCGGGCCTGGCCTCGACGCCCTGACGCAGCAACCCGCGGACCAGATCGGCCGGGATGAATTTGCGGAACGCGGACAGGCCGGCCGCCATCTCGGCGATGGCGCCCGACAGGCTCGCGATCTCCTTGAGCCGCGACGGATGGCGGCGGACCTGTTCCAGCGCGAACGCCTCGACATGGCGAAGCTCGCCGACGACGCGCGACAAGGGTGCGGCGATGACGGACCGCGCCAGCGCCGCCGAGGCCAAGGCCGCGAGCACGGCGCCGATGGCGAGGCCGAGGATCAGCCGTCGCAGCGTGGTCTCGACCGGCCCCAGGAACTCGGCCTCGGGGATCACCGTCGCAAGCGACCAGCCCGGAAACGGCAGCGGCGCGAGCGCGACTTCATAGGCCCCGCCGTCAGCGACAAGCCGGCTTCGCCACGCGTCCTTGCGGCCGGCATCGCCGGCCTTTGCCAGCGCCAACTGCGCCAAGGGCAGCAGCTTGTTCTCACGGTGAGCGACGTGCAATTCGTCGGCGTTCATGTCGGGCGCGGCGACGAGCTCGCCGCCGCCGTCGAAGATGAAGGCGCTGCCCGTGCGTCCGACCTCGAGCTGCGACAGGAAGCGCGCGAGCCTTGTATACTCGATCATGATCGCGAGGACACCCTGGCGCTCCTGGTAGACGTCGATCGGTCCGGCAAAGGCAATCGACGGCCGCTCGCCGGTCGGATGGTCCAGCACCCTGAACCATTGCGGCCCGTCAGCCGCCAGGCCGGTCTTGAACCAGGCGCGGTCGGCGACGCGAAATTCCGTCGGCTCGAAGCGGCGATTGGCGAATTCGATGTCCCCGGGCACCACGTCATATTCGTCGATGCGGCGCTGGCCGGGATGATCGGTCAGCGATATCTCCATCATCTCGAGGCGGCGGTCGCCGAGCTTGTGCGCGGCGAAGAAGGACCCGTCGGGCCAGCCGAACGCGACCCAGGAGATCGTGGCCTGCGACTGCAATTGCGACAGGAAGACGAATTCGCGCTTGTCGGCCTCGCGGGTGTCGAGCACGTTCTGGAGGAACAGGGTGCGGATCGCGGTGTGTGCGGCGCGCGCCTCGTCGACGATGGCCGAGACCTCCTTGCGCACCGCCGCCACGATCTGCTCGTTGATGGTCGAGGCGAGCTGCCGGCTGGTCGCCTCCGCCGTCCGCCACCACAACAGGCTGGAGAGCGCGGCCGTCAGCAAAATCGCGGTGAGGACCAGCGCCGAGATGGCCAGGCGGATGCTGACCGTCAGCCTGGTGATCGCGTGAAGCTGCCGTCCGGGGTCGACATTCATCGCTGTTTCCGCCTTGGGGCCGGGCATGATTCCTGAACCGCTCTACGCGGTCCATTGCCTTTCGTTACGTCTGGCAGGCCCGGCCGGCCAGGGCCAATGCTCTCCCGCTAACGTCTCGATAGCAGCAAGGCATTGGATTTGACCGGCCGCTTGCCTGCAAATCCGGCCATGGCGCACGGCCTGTGCACTCACCCAACGGTCTCACGGACTCGTGAGCGGCTCTAAGGTAACGCGGGTCGTGGACGAGGCGAATGGGACAATGCGCTGCACGCTTGCCAAGCAATGCCATCTCAACAGGAGAATCCGATGTCTGCCAAACTTGCCGTCACCACGCTCGTTCTCGCCGGCGCCATGTCGACCGCGCTCGCAACGCTCGCCGCCGCCGCTCCGCTGACCAAGGCGGAGGCCGATGCGGCCGTCGCCGCCAAGAAGGAAAAATGCTTCGGCGTTGCGCTGAAGGGCCAGAACGATTGCGCGGCGGGACCGGGCACGACCTGCCAGGGCACCTCGACAACCGATTTCCAGGGCAATGCGTGGAAGTTCGTCCAGGGCGGCACCTGCGCCAGCATCGACCTGCCGAATGGCAAGAAGGGCTCGCTCAAGCCGGTGTAAAGCCACCGCTTCGCGATCACGAGAACAAGGGACAGCGGAGAGAAACCATGACAATCGCGCCCGACGCGTTCGTGATGCCCCTCCGCTATTCCGTCCCGATCGGCGGCGTTGCCGGAACGAGCTTCAGGCCCGAGCACCTGCAGGCGATCCTGAGCGCAGGCCGGCAACGCGGCTTTTTCGAGGTTCACGCAGAAAACTACATGGGCGCGGGCGGGCCGCCGCATCGGGCGCTGGAGGCGATCCGCCGCGATCACCCGCTCTCCCTGCATGGCGTCTGCATGTCGATCGGCGGACCGCAGCCGCTCGACAAGGCGCACCTGGCCCGATTCCGCAGCCTGGTCGCGCGCTACCAGCCGGCGCTGGTGTCCGAACATCTCGCCTGGTCGACACACGAGACCAGCTTCTTCAACGACCTTCTGCCGCTGCCATACACAGAGGCGACGTTGCGCAATGTGTGCGATCATATCGACCAGGTGCAGGAGGCGATCCGCCGGCCGCTGCTGCTGGAAAACCCCTCCACCTATGTCGCCTTCCGCGAATCATCGATGAGCGAGACCGCCTTCATCGGCGCCGTTGCCGAACGCACCGGCTGCGGGCTGCTGCTCGACGTCAACAACGTCTTCGTGTCCGCGACCAATCATGGTTTCTCGGCACTCGAGTATCTCGCGGACTTCCCGCTCTCGCGCGTCGGGGAAATTCATCTCGCCGGTCACGCCGAGCAAACCGACGACGACGGCGATCTGCTGCTGATCGACAGCCATGACGGCCCGGTCGCGGACGCCGTGTGGAAGCTGTACGAGATCGTCATCCGGCGCTGCGGTCCGGTGCCGACGCTGATCGAGTGGGACAGCAAGATCCCGGATTGGCCGGTCCTGCAGGCCGAGGCTGCCGCCGCGCAAGTCATCCTCGATCGCTATGGTCGAGCCGCACCGACGGGAGATCGCGATGCCGCCTGAGCAGGATCTCTCGTTTGCCGCGGCCTTCGTGCCGGCACTGCTCGATCCGACGCGTCCTGCGCCCCCGATCGTGACCGGCCGGGACGGCAAGGCCGCCGGCAAGCGCTACGATATCTACCGCAACAACGTCACAGTCAGCCTGATCGACGCACTGGCGGCGATCTATCCGGCGGTGCAGCGCATCACCGGCCCCGATTTCTTCCGCGCTATGGCGCGCTCCCATGTTCGCCAGACTCCGCCGACCTCGCCGCTGCTGTTCGACTATGGCCGCGACTTTCCGGCCTTCATTGAGGCCTACGAACATGCGCGGCCGCTGCCCTGGCTTGCCGACGTCGCCCGCATCGAACGGGCCTGGCTCGACGCCTATCACGCGCGCGACGCCGCGCCGCTCGCGCCGGCGCAGCTGTCCGCGGTTCCCCCGGACCGGCTCGGCGATCTCGTTTTTACCCGTCACCCGGCGGCGTACGTCGTGCGGTCGCAATTCTCGGCGGTGACGATCTTCGCCGCCAACCGCGAGACAGCGCCGGTCGAACGCATCGACGCGTCGATGCCGGAAGACGCGCTGATCACACGCGCCGAATTCGACGTCACGGTCCGGCACCTTCCGCCGGGTGGCGCGGTGTTCGCGGCCAATCTGATGTCGGGCCGGCCGCTCGGCGAGGCCGCCGCGTTAGCACTGCAGGCGTCATCCGATTTTGACATCGCTTCGAATATCGCCGGCTTGATCGAGGCCGGCGCATTCACCTCGATTGCCCCTGGAGACGCATGATGATCACGGACCAACGCCTGGCGGCCGGCAGCCTGCCGACACTCGGGTTGCTCATCGAGAAGGCCGATCATCTGGTGCAGACCATCGCGTCGCCGTCGATCGTCCAACTGGTGCTGCGCGTCGCCCTTGCCGTGCCGTTCTGGCGCTCCGGCATTCTCAAATGGGGCGGCTTCCTGAGGCTCAACGATACCGCGGTGACGCTGTTCACGGACGAATTCATGCTGCATCTGCCGGGCGGCCCCTATCACTATCCGGCGCCGACGGTGATGGCGTTCCTGTCAGGGTGCGGCGAGATCACCTTCCCGATCCTGCTGGTGCTGGGTCTCGGCACGCGGTTCGCTGCGCTCGGACTGTTGTTCATGACGGCGATCGTCGAGCTCACCGTGCCCGATGGCTGGCCGGTGCATATCACCTGGGCAGCCATGGCGCTCGCAATCATGGCTTATGGGCCGGGGCGGGTCTCGTTCGACCATCTGATCGGCCGGACGCTTTCTTCCGAACGATAAGCCCGACGGCGCTATTGCTCGCATTCCGAGAGGCCGCCCTGATCGCAGCCACAGGGATCGCTCCGCTCCCTACCAAAAGCTCCGCTGCATCGGCTGCGCCGGTTGATAGTACTGGTACTGGCCGCCGCGGCGGCGCGGATTGACGGGCTGCGGGTAGGGCTCGCGCTGCTGGAAGAAGAAGCCGAAGCCGTTGCCGCCATTGTCCCAGCCGTCGCTGCTCGCGACGTCCATCGGAGGCGCGGTCGGCTTGCGCGTGATGAAGCCGCCCTGGGGATGGTTGCTCAGCACCGCGACGAATTCGGTGCGGTAGTTGGTCTCGGCGCTCAGCGGCTCGTCCGAAATGATGATCGACGAGCGCGGCAACGCCGTCGGTGCGATGCGATCGAGCACCTCCTGCGGAATGGTGATGCGGTCGAGCGCGTCCTTGGCGTTGTCGCCGTCGTCGATGCTGACGACGCTCCAGCGCAGGCCCGAATCATTTTTCGCCATCGCCGTGAAGATATGCGTGCCGAGCGGCTGGTCGGGATTGCGGATCGTGACGGGGACCTCGATGCTGGTATCGAACACCTCGCCGCCACCATCCGGCGCCGGCTTGTGGGTATTGCGCCGTACGTAAAGCTTCTGGGTTGCGCGGCTGATGTAGACCGAGACCGGCTCGAGCGCGAGCTTTGCATCGGTCGCTGCTTTGACGGCGTCGGCCTTCCTGGTCGCGGCGGCCTTGGCGGCCTCCTTTGTAGCGGCAACCGCATCGCGCTTCGGCTGCGCGGCAGCCTTCGCGGCATCGAGCTGGGTTGCGGCATCGGCTGCCTTAGCCGCGGCCTTGAGCTTCAACTCGTCGGCCTTTGCCTTGGCCTGGTCGTTCCTGGCATTCGCAACCAACTTGTCGGCATAGGCGTTTTCGGCGTCGGCGCGGGCCTTCTGCTGCTCCAGCTTGCGCAGCGACGCAGGGAGCGATTGAGCGTCTTTCGCTGCCGCCACGGCGGCCTTCTTGGCCTCGTCGGCAGCTCTCGTAGCCTCCTCGGCCTCGGCGGAGAGCTTGTCGGCGCGCGCCGGGGCTGCCGCAATGGCATCCTTGCTCGGCACGAACAGCGAGGGATGCGAGAAATCGACCGGGGCGGCGTCGTTCGGCGAAATGATCACCCGCATCCCGATGTTCGTCTTGTCGAACAGATTCTCGGCGAAGCCGAACGGCATCCGCACGCAGCCATGCGAGGCCGCATAGCCGGGCAGCGGCCCGCCGTGCAGCGCGATGCCGTTCCAGGTGATGCGCTGCATGTTCGGCATCCAGGCATCGTCATACATGGTCGAATGATGGTCCTTGTCCTTCTCGATCACCGCGAAGACGCCGGCGGGCGTCTCGCGGCCGGTGGTTCCGGTCGAGACCGGGGCACGCAGGATCCAGCCGTCGGCGTCGTAGAAGGTGACCTGCTGGCTCTTGATCGACACGATTGCCATGATCGGCTCGCCGGCTTCGCGCTGCGCCACAGCTTCGAGGGGCTGATGCGCCTGCTTGGCCGCAGCGCTGCCGGGCGACCCGGCCAGCGCGGCCAGCGCCGCAACCATCGCAATCCCGACTGGCCCCCAGCGCCGCTTCGTCACGGTGGACTGCGCCGTCGTCAATCGGTCGTTCATGCCATACCCCGGTCGTCGAATGCCTGTCTGCACTTGCGTCGCTCATCTGTCAGATTGCGATCTTTGCATTAAGAAATCGCAGCCACTTTCTGTTCCGTATCCGGCGATATTCGGTCCGCACCGTGACATGGCTCTCATATACGACCGCCCGCGCGGGCGGAAGGGCGCTACGGGGCCAAGCTAGTCCGGAGCTGGCTGCGAATTGGTCCGGCGGAATCTCCGTCCGCGGCGGCGAGGACAGGATGTGACCGAGATCACGGAGAATTGCGTCAGACCGCGGCTGGGCCGTAGATGGCGACCGAGACCGAGCCGTGCCAGCCCCGCCCTAAACGCCCAGCGCCTTGCGATTGAAGGTTCGCACGAAGCGCAGGGACAGGGTGCGCACATTCGCGACGTTGAGCAGCCACGCTGCAGCTGCGTAAGCGAGGCCGCCCGCGACGCTCACCACGACGAGCGAGACGAAACCGGTGCCAGTGACCTGCGACCGTGCAGCGAGGATCGCGCCGGCCATCGCTGCGGCCGAGATGGCGACGCCGGCGAGCCGGTTGATTTCGAACGGCACGGGATGGGCGCGGTGCATCAGGGTCAACGCAACGACCAGGCCGATAGCCTCGGTCGCAAGCGTCGCCAGCGCCGCGCCGTAGAGGCCGTAGCCCGCCACCAGCGCGAACATCAAGGCCACGCTCACGACCAGCGTGACAAACGACTGCGCCGCCAGCATGAACGGCCGCTCGGCAAGTTGGAAGCTGATCTGCACATAGAACTGGTTGGCGATGCCGAAGAAGCGAGCGAGCACCAGAATCGGCAATAACGCCGACACGCCGGCGCGAAAATCGACCCCGACGAGCGTGCCTGCCACCTGATCCGCCGCGAGCGCAAGCCAGACCGCAACCGGCGCGACGACGACCAGCAGCAGTTCGAGGCTCTCGGTCAACCGCTCCCGCGTCGCGTCGTTGTTTTTCTCCGACAGCGAGCGGAACACCAGCGGCACGGTGGCCGCTGCAACGCTGCCGGCGATCATGACCATGAACTGACGCGGCAGGTCGGCGGCCACGCCAAAGATGCCGGCGGCCTCCTTGCCGAGCAGCCAGGCGACGATCAGACGGTCGCTGGTCGAGTAGAGCGCGACAGAAAGGCCTGCCAGCGTAAGCGGCAGGCCGTAGCGCGCGAGTTGCGTGAACTGGCTGCGTGAAAAGCGCGCGATCTTGGTGCGATCGCCGACGAGATTGAGAACGATGCCGGTCAGTGAGCCCAGGCCGAACGCCGCGAGCAGGCCCATGCCGCCCCAGCCCAGCCAGATGCCAAGCAGGCCGAAGCCGACGCTCGACACGCTGCGTACGATCGAGATCATCGCGAAGCGATAGGGACGCAGCTTGGCGCGCTCGAACTCCTGGCCGACATCGACCGCATTCGACATGATCGCGACGAACATGCTGGCGAGCACCAGCTCGACACTGACGTCGCTGCGGAACAGGAACACCAGCGGGGTCGCGGCGCACATGGCAACGACCGTCAGCGCGAACGCGACCATCGCTGTGCCGCGAAAATCGACCTCCGACGACATCGCCTGGTAGCGCGACACCGACAGCTTGATCCAGACGAAGAAGATCGCCCCCAGAATGCCGGCAATGCTGGTGCCAACGACGTAGACGCCATACTCCGCCGGCATCAGCAGCCGCGTGTAGGCGGTGACCGCGAAGAAGCCCACCGCCGCAGGCAGGATATGGGCGACAAGATAGATCGAGAAATGGCGATTCAGCATGCGTGCACGGGACCGGCGGCCTTGAAATCGAACGGCCGTTAATCAGTTGGACCTTGGCTTGACGATCAAAGCTTGGCGATCGGACTGCGCCGCAGCATCTCCCAACATAGTCATTTAAGTCTGCAGATCGGCCGCCGAATGGGGCGGCCCCATCGGTTTCGCGCGTTAGCGTTAAGTTTGCCCTGTCCTTGAACGCACCGCCGCGATCACCGAAAACAAACCATGATTTTAAAGCCTCGCCCGAGGTTTGGTTAATGCGTGGACGTGGCTAAAATGGACGTTGTCGAACGTGTAAGGGCAAACCCTGCCTCCCTGCCCCATGGCGGAACGGATGCGTCCCTGGTCCCGGCGGCCCCTGCGGACGGGCACGAGCGGATGACACTCAATTTGTTCTTCGAGGAGCGGGACGACCGCTGGTTTCCGGGCGACCGCCACGTCCGGCCGCTGCTGCGGCGGATGCTGCTCGGAAAATCCTGGATCAGTGGCCAGCGCCGCGTGTTCCTCAATCTCTGTGCGGGGCTCGACCGGGTCGGCATCCGCTACCGGGTCAACGATTACGGCTACATCCGCAAGCATCCGGAGGAATTGGCCTGCATCATCGGGCGTCCTTTCGTGCTCGACTGGTTCGCGTGGCAAAACCCGCTCTTGCTCGGGGTCGCCATGTACAACCATCCCGTGGATGCACCGGAGCATCTGAAAGACTTGCACACCAGGACCATCCTTGTGCCCTGCGACTGGTATGCGGAGATGTGCCGGCCGTACTGGCCGCACGTCGAAGTCTGGCCGGTCGGCATCGAAACCGATTTGTGGACTGAGACCCCCGCCGAGCAGAAGAGCGTCGATGTGTTGCTCTATGACAAGGTGCGCTGGGAGCACGAGCGCTACGCGGGCGAACTGATCGAACCGATCCGTAAGCATCTCGAAGCCAGCGGCCGCTCGGTCGAATTGATCCGCTACGGTCACTACATGGAAGACGACTACAGAGCGGCGCTGGCGCGCTGCCGCAGCATGGTGTTCCTGTGCGAGCATGAGAGCCAGGGCATCGCCTGCCAGCAGGCGCTGTCGAGCGGCGTGCCCGTGTTCGCGTGGAATCGCGGCGGGCCGTGGCAGGATCCCGAGTATTTTCCGGACAAGGTGAGATACGAAGGCGGCGTATCCTCGGTGCCCTATTTCGACGCACGTTGCGGCCGCACGTTCATCGACGCGAACGGCTTCGTCTCCGGCTGGAGTGAGTTCTGGTCGCAGGTCAGCGCGGGCAACTTCGCACCTCGCGATTATGTGATGGACAATCTCACGCTCGAGAAGGGCGCGCTGCACTATCACGGGATCGCTGAAGCGGCGATGCAGCGTCAGGCGCGCTGACAAGACTGTTCGCGAAAGTTAACCCAACAACAGGAAATCGCGGCGTCGCAAGGCGCCGGTTGGTACATTGGCGCGTTGGTTCCGGAAGGACGGCCGCCACATGATCAAGCTCGACAGACGCGAATTTCTGCTCGGCAGCGCCGCCACGCTCGCAGCGGGCGCGTCGGCGTCGGCACTTCCGGCGTCGAAACTTGCGCAGCGCCGTCCGGGCTATGGCGCCGCCGCCACGCTCTGGGACTTGCAGGCTGATCCGCGGCTCGGTGAGGCCATCAGCACCTATTGCACCCAGGTGGTGCCGGTGCTCGAACTGAAATGGCCGATGCTGCGGCCGGACGCGCACACGTTCGCCTTCGAGCGCGCCGATGCCATCTATGATTTCGCAGTGAACAACGACCTGACCATGCGCGGCCACACGCTCGCCTGGTATCACGACATTCCGGACTGGACCAAGCAGATCAAGGATTCGAAAGGCGTCGAGCGGGCCTATGTCGATCACGTCTCGACAGTCGTGTCCTATTATAGGGACAAGCTGACCTCGTGGGACGTCGTCAACGAGCCCATCCCCGACAATCCCAAGAGCGTCACCGACCGGCGCGGCACGTTCTGGACGCAGCATCTCGGCGACCGCTGGATTCCGCTCGCCTTCCGCACGGCGGCGGCAGCCGATCCCTACGTCAAGCTCGCGATCAACGAATACGACATCGAATCGGCGAAGGATTCGTTCATCGCCAAGCGTGCGGCCTACCGCAATCTCATCATGAGCCTGCTCGACCAGGGCGTGCCGCTGCACGCGGTCGGACTGCAGTCGCATCTGCATGCCGAACTCGAGATCGACACCCATGGGCTCGCCGAGTTCGTGACCGAGCTGCGCGCGTGGGGCCTGGAGGTCTACGTCACCGAACTCGACGTCGACGATCAGAAGCTGACAGGAAGTCCTTCGGAGCGCGATGCCATCGTCGCCAAGCGCGTCGACGATCTCTTGACGGCGATTGCGACCAGCGGGCCGGTGCGTTCGATCCTGACCTGGGGCATTTCCGATCGTTACAGCTGGCTCAACCGCACCGTCGCCGGGAAGGAGAAGCAACCGAGCCGTCCGCTGCCGCTCGATGGCGAGTTCAAGCCGAAGCCGTTCATGGATGTGATCAGCAGGTTCACGAAAGACGTCTAACGGCCAGATGTTGTGCCAGGAGATTGTCCATCTGGACCGCGATGCTTAACTCGACAGCAGCGCGCGCGCGGCGCGGGCAAGGCGACGACCGGCGGTCTTCTGCCGAAGGGCCTCGGTCCAGTCGAACATACTTGAATTGACATCATAGTCGCCCCGTTGAGCTTCCGGTATCGCGCCGGCCACGATGCGTGAGATCAAGTGCGGCAATTCCCGATAGAATGCGTCCGTGCGATACGGTGGATGGAGCGAGTAGATCCCGGCTCCTGAACCGAGAAAGTCGATTCGGGACAGTCCCTTGCTCATCATGGCTGCTGTAAGAATCTCCTCGGCTGGCATCGACAGCGGCGACTGGCGAAACAATCGAGCGCGGATCCGGCGTCTGAGATTCGGACGCACCAAGTCCAGCGCCCCGATCGATGCATCGAACCGGGCTTGATCGATGACGAAGATTCGCGTGCTCACGCTGCGAAAGCGGTAGGCCGGGTAAGCGGCGGCCAACCGCTCGGGCGGTCGGATACCGGTCAACCCCGGAAACGATCCATGCAAATCGCCGAGTGTCCCGTCAGCGCGAGGCGGACCCGGGAGTGGTCCGGCGAACAGCGTATCCGGCGTCGTCCTCAGCCAGCCGATCGCCTCCTCGAGCCAGACCTGGCTGCCGCCGCCAAACAGCATGTCGCTGTCCATATGCACCACATATTCCGCATCCGCCTTCAGCAGACCGTAGAAATAGGCATGGAACGGTCCGCCATCGAAGGCCTTTTCCGGATAAGCGCGGCTTGTGGAGAAGTAGCGCTGCCGAACGGACTCAAGCGCCGCCGGCGAATAGTCGACTTCGGCAATTTCCGCCTTCGACGATTGCCGCGCGATGGCCTCGAGGAGCGCGAACAGGCCTCTGCGGCTCTCGTCATAAGCATTGCCGCTGTAGCGGCCGCTCTTGCTCTGCCTGGTGTCGACTGTGAACACGATACGATCGACCTGATCGCCCCATACCTCAAGCTGATGCGGAAGCGTGTGGACCGCGTGGCGCACGTCCAGCGGATGCAAATTGATCTGAAGCGCGGATCTGAAGCGCATTTCACTTCTCCTTGCCGATGAACGGCTTGGACGCGAACCGCCCGGACAGCGACACGTCCTCATCGTTAACGAGAACATAATGCCGTGTGTAACGCGTCAGCCAAGTGTCGATGCTGTCGCCGAGCAGCGAAAAGCGCTCGATATCCTCGGCATAGCTGGCAGTCAGCAGTGCAACGGAATGCATAAGGCGTGCTTAAAATGGCGTTTGAGTCCCACTCATACTCGCGACGCGGTGAGCTGGGAATTCACTTTCCGAATCAAGGTAAAGCAAAACGATGCTAGCCGTCCGACGGCAGCCCTCGTTCGATGCCGCGAAACCGCAGCGGCGCCAGGGCCGATGCCCGCTGCCACCAGTCGGCGACGCGGTCGTCGAGCGCCGTCGCGCCGCGGCCCTGGCCGGGAAAAATCCGGATCTGCTGGACCGCCTCGGCCTCGAACCTCTTGCCCTTGCGCGTGATCTTGATGACGGCGCCTTCACGATCCCGCTGGGTGAGCGGCACCAGCAGGCGGCCGCCCGGGCGGAGCGACTGAAGCCAATGCGGGTGCGGATGCGGGAAGCCGGCGTGCACGATGATCACGTCGGCGGGTTCGCACACCTCCTCGCATCCGTCGCCCTGGATGACGTCGACATTGCGATAGGGGCCAAGATAATTCGCGGCGCGAGCCGCGAGCCGCTCGTCGCATTCAATCGCGCGCACCGCGCCTTTCGCACCCACCAGCTTCGACAGGACAGCTGAAAAATAGCCGAGCCCGCAGCCGATCTGGATGACGCGATCGTTCTCCTTGATGCCGAGCAGATCGATGAAATGCGCCCACAGGCTCGGGAGCCCGGTGTCGAGCTTGCGGCGCGCGTCGATCGCAACCAGCACATTGTCATAGAGGTGAACGGGATCGGCGTCGCGCGTCAGGCGGTAGCTGCGCCCCGCTTCGCTCTTGATCCGCCAGGGACCTTTTGCCAGGAAATTTTCGCGCGGAACTGCCGCCAGCGCTGCGAGTAGCTGCGGGGAGGAAATCCGCTCGCGCTTCGCGATCAACTCGACATAGCGGGAACGCGCGGCGGCAAGATCGCTCATTTCACCGGATCGGGCTGCTGACGAACCGGTGCCTCCCCACCGAGCTCGTGCACGAGCTGCATCGCCTGCTTCAGGTCCGGCGTGAGGAATCCCTCGTTGAACTTGCCGACGATCGGCAAAAGCAGGAGCGTTGCGTGCTCGCGCTTGCCGGTTTCGTGCGACAGGCGTGCGAGGCTGACGGCGGTGCGAAGTTCCCAGGACAACGCGCCCTGCTTGCGCGCCGTCTCCAGCGACAGTTCGAACAAATCCTCCGCCTCCTCCACCGAGGCCGGATTGCCGTCCGACAGCGTGATCTCGCCTTGCAGGCGATAGACCTCGGCGAGATAGGAGTGGTCGCCGGTCCGTCTTGCGGTCGCCAGCGCACCGTCCAGCGCGCGCAAGGCGGCGTCGCGCATGCCAACCTTGGCATAGGCCTCCGCGAGCAGGCAGCGGAACCAGCAGCCGGCGAGCCATGAATCCATCGCCTCATACTCGTCGAGGCCGAACCGCATCTGGCTGATGCCCTCGTCGGCCTCGCCGAGCTGGGCCAGCGCCCAGCCGCGCAGGATCGCGGCCTGCTGCTTCCAGTGCAGGAAGTTGTGCTCGGTGGCGATGATCATGGCGCGGTTGGCGTGGTCGCGCGTGCCCTCGATGTCCCGCAGGTGCTGGCAGAGATAGGCACCGAACACCAGCGCGAAGGCGAGCGAGAAAGGATGGCGAATCTTCTCCGCAAGCAGGATGGCCTGCTCGCTGTGCTGGCGCGCCGCATCGGGACGACCGAGGAACCACAGCAGATAGCCGAGATAGGACAGCGAGACCACGCCGGGATCGGTGCCGTGGCGCTCCATCAGATCGGAGTGCAGATCGGGGCTGTAGAGATTGATGCAGCGGTGCAGATGATGTTGCGAAGCCGCAAAGCGGCCGCGATAGAGCATGGTCATCGCGATCGAGCGGTGCGCCTCGATCAGGTATCCGGTCTGCTGCGCCGGCTGCGTCCGCTCGTTCAGCCGCTCGCGCTTGGCGAATTTCAACAGCTCGACGCTGAGATCATGCGCGCGGGTGAGATCGGCGCGGATGAAATGGCACACCCAGAGGCCGCGCGTTGCCGCAAAGGCATTTTCGTCGTCGTCGAGCTCGTGGCCGAGTTCGAGCGCGCGGATGTAGTTCTCCTCGACCTCCTGCACCGCATAGCCCTTGGCGGCGATCAGCGCGTTCCCGAGCGCGATGCGCAGCTCGAGCTCCATCTCGTCGGCGCCCTGCATTCGCGCATTGGCTTGCACCACACTCAGTCCGCGGCGCAGATGGCCGATCGCCTCCAGATTGGCGCCGCTCTTGGCCGCCTGCTTGCCGGCCTTGAGCCAGAAGCTCGCCGCGCCCTCGCTCTGGCCGGACTCGGTCAGATGATGGGCGAGAAGCTCAGGCTCGCGCTCGGTCTTCTCCGGATACATCTCGGCGAGCACCTGGGCGATGCTGGCATGCAGCTTGCGCCGCTCGCTGTGCAACAGGCTCGCATGCGCGGCGTTCTGGATCATCACATGCTTGAAGGAATAGAGCGCGTCGGGCGGGTGACCGCGGCGCATGATCAGCCCCGCCTCCTCCAGGTGGTTGAGCGCCGCCTCGATCTGCTCCGCGGGCGTGTTGGCCACCGCGTGAAGGGTTTCATAGGAGAACTCGCGGCCGATGGTGGCGCCGATCTGGGCGATCCGCTTGAACGGGCCCATCCGGTCCAGCCGCGCCATCAACGAGTCCGTCAGGGTCGCCGGGATCGCAAGCTGGCGCCATGGGCCGGACAGCACGTAGCGCCCGTGGCGCTCGGTCAGCAGGTTGGATTCAAGAACGGTCTTGGTGAGCTCTTCCAGGAACAACGGCACGCCGTCGGTCTTGACAATGATCTCCTCGACGACCTCCTTGGGAAGCTCGCGTCCCGCGACGCGCTCGACCATGGTCGCGCGCAGCTGCCGGCTCAGGCGGTTGAGCACGAGTGTCGTGACGTGCGAATGCGCGTTCCAGGTCGGCTGGAATTCCGAGCGCGCGGTGATGACGACTAGGATCGGCCGGTTCTGCACCCGGTCGACGAGGAGGTCGATCACCTCGCGGGAGGTCGGATCGATCCAGTGCAGATCCTCGAACGCGATCACCAGCGGCTGGTCGCGTGCAAGGCCCAGGAAATGATTGACCAGCGCCGCGACGGTCGCGTCCTTCTGCTGCTGCGGCGACAGCTCGAGCGGCGGATAGCGGTCGCCGGCCGGTATCGACAGCAGCGCGGCGAACAGCGGCGCAACCTGCTCGATGTCGCCATTGGCGGCGGCGATTGCGGTCTCGAGGCTGGTCAGCGAGGCCGCGGATACGTCCTCACGATCCAGGCCGAGAGAGAACTTGAGTTGCTCGACGAAGGGATAGAACGCCGTGGAAGTATAGTAGGGCGAGCACTGGAACGAGACCTGCCCGTGGCGGTCGCCAGCGATCCGCTCGAAGATCTCCTGGACGATGCGCGACTTGCCGATGCCGGGCTCGCCGAACTTGACGACGACTTGGCCGCCGCCGTCCTTGGCCTGTTGCCAGCGCCCCATCAGAAGGGCGATTTCTTCCTCGCGGTTGACAAGCGGGGTCAGCCGCGTGCCCATGGCGGCAGCAAAGCGGGTCTCGACCCGCGAGGGGCGCATGACGTGCCAGGCTTGAGCCTTTTCCGAGATGCCCTTCAGCGCGTGGGCGCCGAGATTGCGGTAATCGAACTTCCCCTTCAGCAGCGATTGCGTCGAGGCGGAAATCACGACGCCGTTGGGCGGCGCCAGCGCTTGCAGGCGGGCGGCGAGATTGACGGTTTCGCCGACCGCGGAGTCGCGCTCCTCGGTGCCCTGGCCGACGAGGTCGCCGACCACGACGAGCCCGGTCGCGATGCCGATGCGGACGGCAGGCGCGTGGCTGAGCGCGCCGCGCGGCTCGATCGCGCGTGCGGTCGACAGCACGCGGACGATCTCGAGCCCGGCACGCACCGCACGCTCGGCATCGTCCTCATGCGCGGTCGGATAGCCGAAATAGACCAGGATGCCGTCGCCGACGAAGCGCGCGGCGTAGCCTTCGTAATGCTTGACCACGCGGACGCAGGTCTCGCGGAAGCTCGCGATCATGTCGCGCACGTCTTCCGGGTCGAACTGGGCCGAGAGCGCGGTGGAATCCACCATGTCGCAGAACATTGTGGTGAGCTGACGCCGCTCGGCGCCGACGTCTGTCCGGGTTTGCGGGCGCGCCGCCACGACAGGCGCTTCTGCCGTTTCAGCCTTGAACAGCGCGGCCATCGCCCGCTGGAGCCGCTTCCGATCACCTAGCGGCAATCCGAGCTCGGCGAGGTCAGCCTCGGTGAGGTCCCCCATGACGTCGAGATCGAGGCGGTGCTGCGTGAACAGATCGGTGTAGTGGCCAAGACCGACGCCCTCGAGCCAGCGCTTCAACCCGCCCTCCGTCTCCGGCTCTTTCTCCAGCATGGTGATTCCGCCCGACTATCACTCCGTCGAAGGGCTTAGGGCCCCTCAACCACAGATTTCGGGGCTCAAACTTCACCTCGGACTGGACGCGTTCCCTCAGTTCTTGGAAGAATAGCCCAACCAGATCAAAAGGGAATGGCATTGTCAGGCGTTGCATCCGAAGCGGGAGAGGAATGGGCCAGCTTGGGCGCCGAAACCAAGGTCTTTGTGCATCTTGGCGGCTTTCTCGACTTCTACGCGCGGAGGACACCGGCGGCGCCCGCCCTCCTCGGCCCCGGACGGCCGCCGCTCACCTATGGCGAGCTCGGCGCCAGGACCAGGCATCTGGTCCACACGCTGCGCGGGCTCGGCATTGCGCCAGCCGACCGGCTTGCGGTCGCGCTGCCGCGCGGGGCGGATACCGCGCTGGCGCTGATCGCGGTCGCCTCGGCCTGCGCCTGCATCCCCGTCAATCCCGACCTGACGGCGGACGAGCTGCAACGCTATTTCAGCGAATTGAAGCTGACCGCGCTCGTCACCCGGGCCGGCATGAATTCGGCGGCCCGCGACGTCGCCAAGGCGCTGGATCTCGCGGTGGTCGACTTCGTGCCGGGGCCGGAGACTGATCTCGGCGGTTGCGAATTCACCGGTTCGACGATCGGTCCGGCCTGTACGAGCGGCGTCGCGCGCGGCGACGACGACGCGTTCATCCTGCTGACCTCAGGCACGGCGGCGCGGCCGAAAATGGTGCCGCTGACGCATCGCAACGTGTGCCTGTCGGCTACCAACGCCGGCCGCGTGCTGTCGCTCACGCCGCACGATCGTCTCCTCAATGTCCTGCCGCTGTTTCATGCGCATGGGCTGATCTCCGGCCTGATCACGGCGCTGGCCGCAGGTTCGAGCGTGATCTGCACCGACGGTTTTGACGCACTGTCCTTCTTTGGCTGGATGCGAGCGCTGCAACCGACCTGGTACACGGCCGTGCCCACCATTCATCGCGCGCTGCTGACGGCGGCGGAAGCGGACCCGGACCGCGCAAGATCGTCGTCGCTGCGCGTGATCCGCTCGGCCTCGGCTTCCCTTGCGCCTGCGATCCTCAACGGCTTGCAGGCGACGTTCGGCGTTCCCGTACTCGAAACCTACGGCATGACGGAAGCGGCCTCGCAGATCGCCGCCAATCCGTTCGAGCTGCGCAAGATCGGTTCGGTCGGCCGGGCCGCGGGCCCCGAGATCGCAATCATGGACGCCATCGGCTGCAGCTGCGCAAGCGGCGAGCATGGCGAGATCATGTTGCGCGGGCCAAACATGAGCCGCGGCTACTATAATGACGACGCGGCGACGCAAGCCGCGTTCCGCGACGGCTGGTTCCGGACCGGGGATCTCGGCTACCTCGACGCCGACGGTTATCTCTTCATCGTCGGCCGCATCAAGGACGTCATCAACCGAGGCGGACAGAAGGTCTCGCCACTGGAGGTGGAAGAGGTCCTGTTGAGCCATCCGGCGGTGCTGGAAGCGGGCGTGTTTGCCGTTCCGCACCCAACGCTCGGGGAGAACGTCGCCGCCGTGGTGGTGCTGCGGCCCGGGTCGAAGCCAACCTCGGATCAGTTGCGCCAGTTCGCACGCAAGCGGCTTGCAGCCTACAAGGTGCCGAGCCTGATCCGCAACGTGGCGGCGCTGCCGAAGGGCGCCAGCGGCAAGGTCAAGCGTAACGCGCTGGCCGAGCTGATCGCGACCGCAAAGGGCGACGAGACGCAGTTGCCGCGCACCGCGCTGGAAATCCAGCTCGCGGAGATCTGGGCCAGTCTGCTCGAGCTGCCCCAGGTCAGAGTCGATCAGGACGTTTTTGCGCTCGGCGCCGACTCGCTCGCGGCAACGCAGATGCGCTCGCGGCTGCGCGAACGTTTCAATGTCGACTTCTCGTTCGAGGATATTTTCGATTGCGCCACGGTGGCCGCGCTCGCCGCCCGGATCGAGACCGCCGGGACCCACCGCGGGGCGAAGCTGCCGGCCTGGGGCCAGATCGCGGCGACCGCGGCACATGCGCCGCTGTCGTTCCAGCAGCAGCGGATGTATGTGCTCTCGCGGCTCGATCCGACGCACTACAATTATAATGTGGTCGAGGTCGCACTGCTCAACGGCCAGATCGACATCGCCGCCCTTGAGGCGGGCCTCGCTGCGATCTGCGAGCGCCACGAGGCGCTGCGCTCGGTCTTCATCGAAAGCCACGGCGAACCGGCGCAGCGGGTACTTCAATCGCCGCCGCAGTTCGCGCGGATCAAGCTCAAGCTTTGCCCCGCGGACAAGCAGGCCACGGTGGTCAGGCGCGAGGCGCTGAAGCTCGCGCAATATCCGTTTGATCTGGCGCACGAGCCGCCGTTGAAGGTCACCCTGCTGTCGTTCGACAAATCCAGCCATGCGCTGGTGGTCAATGTCCACCACCTCGTCACCGACGGCTGGTCGCAACGGCTGTTCTGGGAGGAGCTGGCCGCGGAATATGCTGCCGCGCGCAAGGGGGGCACCGCCACACTGCCCTCATCCACCTTCCAGTATCGCGATTTTGCGCGCTGGCAGCAGAGCTGGGCACAAACGCCGGCGGCGAAAGAGCAACTCGATTATTGGCGGACGCAACTCGACGGCGTCACCACGCTGCCGCTGCGAACCGACCGGCCAAGGCCTGAAATCTGGAGCGGCCAGGGCGGCCGTCACTATATCGAATTCTCGAAAGCCTTGTCCGCCGATGTGAGAGCGTTGAGCCAGGACCAGGGCGTGACGCCCTTCATGACGCTGCTTGCGGTGTTCCAAGGCCTCCTGTTCCGCCACACCGCGCATGATGATGTGGCAACCGGTTCGCTGATTGCCAATCGCAACCAGATCGAAAGCGAGCGCCTGATCGGGCTGTTCGCCAATACGCTGATCCTGCGCAACGATTTCAGCGGCGATCCGACCTTCGGCGAGCTGCTGCGGCGGGTGCGCCAGGTCACATTGGACGCCTACCGCAACCAGGACCTGCCGATCGAAGAGGTCCTGCGCGCCTTGCAGATCGCGCGAAGGACGGACGGCAATCCGCTGTTCCGGATCATGTTCATCCTCCAGAACGCATCGATCGAGGCTGCGCGCTTCCCGGGCCTGTCGACGCGCCGGCTCGAAGTCGATCCGAAGGTGGCACGTTTCGACATCACGCTCGAGCTGGTCGAGGCCGAAGGCCGTTTCACCGGCTTTTTCGAATACGCCACCGATTTGTTCGACGCGGCGACGATCCGGGGCATGGCGGCCCAGTTCAAGACCCTGCTCAAATCTGTCATCGCCAATCCCGAGCAGCGCATCTCGCGCGTGCCGCTCCTGACGGACACAGAACGCCGGCAATTGCTGACGCAAGGCGCGACTGCCAATTTTACGACGCGCGGCAATGTCTGTGAACGCTTCGCCCGCCAGGTGAAGAAGACGCCCGATGCGGCGGCGATCTCCGATGGACTTGTATCGCTGAGCTATCGCGAGCTGGCGCGCCGCAGTCAGGCGATCGCACGCTGGCTGGCCCGTGAAGGCGTCGGCGCCGAGACGGTGGTCGCGCTGCTTGCGGACCGGGGGCCCGACCTGCTCGCTGCGATGATCGCGGTGCAGCGCGTAGGCGCCGCCTTCCTGAACCTCGATCCCGAGCAGCCGCGCTCGCGGCTCACGACCATCCTCGGATCGAGTTGCGCCCGCGTGCTGCTGACCGGGCGTAAGCAATCCGCCATGGCCGAAGCGCTGCTTGAGCCGCTGGTCGAGCGGATCGCTGTGGCCGAACTTGAGGACACAATCGCGCTCGGATCGACCAAGCCGGCCCGCGCGGCGCCAAGGGCGGCCTCGAGCCTCGCCTATCTCGTCTACACGTCGGGCTCCTCCGGAGCGCCGAAAGGCGTCATGATCGAGCAGCGTGGGCTGTCGAACCATCTGGCGTCGCTGATTTCCGAGCTGGGCCTCACGAGCAGGGACGTGATCGCGCAGACCGCGCCGCAGAGTTTTGTGATCTCGGTGTGGCAGTTCCTCGCCGGTCCCATGGCCGGCGCGCGCGTCCATGTCTGCGGCAATGCCGTCGTGCAGGATCCGATCCTGCTGGCGCGGGAGATCGAGCGCGAGGGCATCACGGTGCTCGAGATCGTGCCATCGCTGTTGCGTGTGATCCTCGAACGCATGGACGAGGCACCAATCCAGCGCGCCTTCTCCAAACTGCGCGTCCTGATCTCGACCGGCGAGCCGCTGCCCGTCGAGCTCTGCCGCGCCTGGTTCGCCCGCTGCCCGACGGTGCCGCTGATCAACGCTTATGGCGCCTCGGAATGCTCCGACGACGTCTCCCTGCATCGGCTGACCAAAGCGCCGGCAGCGACGACGATCAATGTCCCGGTCGGCGCTGCGCTGCCCAATATCCAGCTTTACGTGCTCGATCCCAATCTGGAGCCGCAGCCGGCCGGGGTGGTCGGCGAGCTCTGCATCGGCGGTGCCGGCGTCGGCCGCGGCTATATCAACGATCCCGCGCAGAGCCGGGAGCGCTTCATCCCCGATCCGTTCGCGCGCGAGACAGCCGCGCGGCTGTATCGCACCGGTGACCTCGCCCGCCGCCGCACCGACGGCACGATCGAATGTCTTGGCCGCGCCGACCATCAGGTCAAGATCCGCGGCTACCGCGTCGAGCTGAAGGAGATCGAGACCACGCTCGCCGATCATCCGGACCTGCGCACCGGCATCATCGAGCCGCGCCGCGACACCAATGGCGATGTCAGGCTGATCGCCCATGTCGTTGCCAAGGCCGGTAGCCACGCCAACGCCAGCGAGTTGCGCGACTTCCTCAAGAGCCGATTGCCGGGCCATGCGATCCCGTCAGCGTTCCTGTTCCTGGACCAGATTCCGCTCAATGCCCACGGCAAGCTCGATCGCTCCGCACTGCTCGCGCCGGCGCAACAGGAGACCGCCGGCCCGGAGCTCGCGGTGCCCGCACGCCGCTTTACCGAAAAGGTCCTGTCCGACATCTGGATAGACCTGCTCAAGGTCGAGAGCCTCGGTATCACCGACAATTTCTTCGATCTCGGCGGCCATTCGTTGCTGGCGGGCCGGACGATGGCGCGTGTCGCCCGCGCGCTCGGGGTGTCGCTACCGATCAAGACCATTTTCGAGGCGCCGACGGTCGAGGAGCTCGCCCGCCGGGTCGATGAAGCGATCGCGGCAAAGCCGCGGAAGCCCGAGGCAAGCGTCGCGCGGCTGGCCGAAAGCGGGTCTCCCACGCTCTCGATCGCGCAGGACCAGATCATTCGGATCGAGCAAAGCCTGCCGAATCTGCCGCTGTTCAACCTGCCCTTCGCCTTCCAGCTCGATGGCCCAATCGATGTACGCAAGCTGGCACAGGCGATCGATGACATCGTGCGCCGCCACGAATCATTGCGGACGGCGTTCGGCTGGAATGGCGACGAGCCGGTCAGCCGCATCATGGCACCGGACACCGTCGGCACGGTCCTGACGGTCGAGACCGTTGGCGACGGCTATCCCCACAGGAACAAACGGCGCAAGGCGCTCGAACTCAGGAAGATCAAGCTCCTGATGCAACGAGAGACCTATATCCCGATCGACATCGGGCGCGCGCCGCTGCTGCGGGCACGGCTGCTGCGGCTTCACGATGAGGATCACGTGCTGCTGCTGACGTTGCACCATGCCATCGCCGATGGTTGGTCGATCGGCGTGATATTCGAGGAGCTGTCCAACCGTTATGCCGCGCTCGTCGGGCATCCGTCCGTCCCATTGCCCGAACTGCCGCCCGCCTTCTCCGACGTTGCGCGCTGGCAGCGCTGGTGGTGCGGCACTGATGCGGCCCGGCGGCAGGCCGCCGAGTGGACGGACGCTCTGCGCGGCGCCGGCCCGGTGTTTGACGGCGAACCTAGTCCCAGCGCGTCGACCGGTCATCATCCGGTCAGCCTGGAGCCGGAGCTGATCGCCCGGCTCGCGGCCTTTGCCGGCCAGCACAACAGCACGCCGTTCATGTGTCTCCTGACCGGCCTGAAAACCTTGCTGATGGCGCGAACGGGACGCACGGACATTTCGGTCGCCACCGCCATGGCCAATCGCGCCCAGCCGGACACCGAGCGCATCGTCGGCCCGTTCGAGAACACGGTGATCGTCCGCACCAAAATCACGCCGGAGCTGTCGTTCGCGCAGGCCTTGGGACGGGTGCGCGAAAGCGTGCTCGACGCACATGCGCGGCAGGAACTACCGTTCAACATCCTGGCCGACCACCTTGAGCAGGAGGGAATCGATCCGGCCTCGCTGCTCCAGGTCTATCTCACGCTGCAGAATCCGCTGCGCCAACCGCTCCAGCTGCCCAATATCACCGTGCGATCGACCGGAAACGTCGCGCGCGAGGGCCAGCCGGTGCTGCCGGTCGACCAGACCTGGTTATCCCTGATGCTGAAGGAGCGTCCGACCGGCATCAGCGGTTCTTGCAATTACAAGACCGACCTGCTCGACGGCAGCACGATCGGCGCATGGATGGAGGATCTCGTCGCGCTGCTGGTGGCGGCGGTCGCCCGGCCGAATACGCCGCTCGGCCGCCTGCTCGAGCGGAGGGCGGCATGACCGGCGTTGGTCCCGCACAGAATGCGGGTTCACCCGCCAAAGCTGTGAATGATCAAGTTGCATCTTGATTATTTCGCGCTTGCCGCGCAAGATTATTCCTGCGCGTTTGATTTGGACGGATTATTTTCAACCGGGGGAGTGTCGTTATGGGTTTCATCAAATTTACCAAAGGTACCTCGCTGAGCGACAAGGACCGCAAGTCGTTGCGGAAACTGCTCAGCGACGAGAAGAAGAAGCTCCAGTCCGCGCTGAAGGACGTCGATAGCAGCCTTTCGATGCTGGGCGGATCGAAGAAGGCCAAGAAGAAGAAGTAAAGATTTGTCGGCAGGGATGCCGCACGATCTTCGGGCTTCACTTTTCGGATAAGGCCGCTCGCCTGTCGAGTTGGGGCCTCGCATAAGCTTGGGTCTTTAAACCGGTCGGCAATCGACAAGAATTTGCCCGGGTGGATCGCTAGACGCGGTCCACCCGGTTTGCTTCTGTTGGTTGTTGCCTCAGGACCGGATTTGGCCTCCGCCTGACGCTATGGGCCCGATTAATGGCAGACGACGGAATTGAGCTGTTTGTCGGACTGATCGAGGGCATCGACACGCCGGTCGCGGTCGATACGTGCCGGCGTTTGCTCTCGCTCGACGAACGAATGCGCGCGGATCGCTTCGTGTTCGAGCGGCATCAGCGGCAATATATCTTCGCCCACGCCATGTTACGCCTCGCGCTCTCGCACGCGGCACCTGAAGTCGCGCCCGCCGACTGGTCCTTTGCGGCCGGCCACTACGGGCGGCCCTTTGTCGCATCGCCCAGGACCTCGGGCGCGCTGCATTTCAGCCTGTCCCATGCCGACGGCTGCGTCGCCTGCGTCGTGTCCAGGCACGAGGCCGTCGGCGTCGATGTCGAGACGGTGTCGCGGCGGGTCGCGCCGCTGTCGACCGCGCTTCGTTTCTTCGCGCCGGAAGAGGTCGAAACGCTGCGCGGACTGCCTGAGCCGGCTGCGATCGAGCGCTTCTTCGACTATTGGACGTTGAAGGAAGCGTATCTGAAGGCCAGGGGCTTTGGGCTCAATTTGCCGCTCGACGCGTTTGCGATGCAGGTGTCGCGGGAGGCGATCGCAATCAGCTTCAAGCCCGATATCACCGATGATCCGCAAGCATGGTGTTTCTCGCTGAGCTCGCCCTCGCCCTCGCATCGCCTTGCGATCGCCGACGGCTCGCGCGCGGCCGGCGGCCTTCCCATCACCCGCAATGCCTGGCCGCTCCGGGAAGCCGCTGAATGACACCCCCACGGCTGCGCGTCTTTCCCGCGATCTCGCGCAACCGCGATCCGAAGACATATGTCGGCGAACTGATGCGAGTGGCGCAGTTCGCCGACCGCAGCGGCTTTGAAGGCATTCTGCTGTTCGAAGGCAACGACGTGTTCGTCGAGCCCTGGGCCATGGCCCAGCACATCATGGCGGAGACGACGCGAAGCTCGCCCCTGATCGCCGTCAATCCGGTCTACATGCATCCGTTCACAGCAGCCAAATTCGTCTCGTCCTTCGCGCAGCTCTACGGCCGCAAGGTCTATCTGAACATGATCACGGGGACCGCGGTCAGCGACTTGCAGGGGCTGGGCGACGAGCAATCGCACGCCGACCGCTACGTCCGCCTCCGCGAGTTCGTCGCGCTGATGCGCCAGCTGCTCTCAAGTCCGCGGCCGGTGAATGTCGAAGGCCAATTCTATCGCGCGAGCAATCTGCAGCTGCGGCCGCGCCTGCCGCCCGAGCTGATGCCGGAATTTCTCATCGCCGGCCAGTCGGAAGCGGCGCAACGCGCGGCGCAGGAGACCGGCTGCATCAAGATGCAGATGCTGCCGCCCGATCTCGATCGCGGCCTCAACGCGCCTGGAATGAATTTTGGAATCTTTGCCCGCGAGAGCGGTGACGAGGCGCGGCAGGCGGCGAAAACGCGTTTCCGCGACAACCCCGACGATCGCGAGCTGCTCGCGCTGACGGTAGAGAACAGCGATTCCGTCTGGAAGCGGCAGCTATATGACGGGCAAAGCGGCGAGCTTCAGGACAATGGCTACTGGCTGCTGCCGTACCTCACCTTCCAGGCCGACTGCCCCTATCTCGTCGGCAGCTACGCCGAGATCGGCGCGAAACTAAGGGATTTTGCGGCGAAGGGCCTGACCACGATCATGCTCGACATGGTCGCGGACGAGGCCGAGATGCAGCACGTCTGCGAGGCGCTCGCGGCGAGCGGGATGTTTTGATTTGTTGATGAAGTCGACCTTCCATCCACATCGTCATTGCGAGCGCAGCGAAGCAATCCAGGCTCCCTCCGCGGAAAGATTCTGGATTGCTTCGCTGCGCTCGCAATGACGGAGAATGACGGGCTACCCAGCGACAATCACCGCGCCTGTTCGAATCCGGCGAGCACCGCGGTCAGATTGGCGCCCAGAATATCCGAGAGATAGCCGCCTTCCTGCACGAACACGGTCGGCAGGCCCATCTTCGCGATGGCTTGGCCGATACGGCGGAAGCCCGGCGTGGTGACGGCGAGCCCCCTCAGCGGATCGTGTTCGGAGGCGTCGAGGCCGAGCGCGATGACGAGAGCGCCGGGCGCAAAGGACTCGATCGCCTTGCGCGCCACATCCATCGCCTGGATGTAGCCGTCATCGCCGGTGCCGATCGCCAGCGGGATGTTGAGATTGGCGCCCAAGCCCGGGCCTTCGCCGCGTTCATGCGCATAGCCCCACACGTAAGGATAATACGCGACGGGATCGGCATGGATCGACACCGTGTAGACGTCAGGCCGCGCGTAGAAAATGCCCTGCGTTCCGTTGCCATGATGGACGTCAACGTCGAGGATCACGACGCGCTCATGCTTGAGCCGCAGATGCGCCGCCGCGATCGCGCTGTTGTTGAGGAAGCAGAAGCCGCCGGCCATATCGCGATAGGCGTGATGACCGGGCGGACGGCAGAGCGCATAGGTCGCGTCTTCACCGTCCATCACCATCTGCGCCGCGGTGACAGCGACATCCGTCGCGGCACAGGCCGCGGCCCAGGTGCCCGGCCCGATCGGCGCGGCAGTGTCGGCGGTGTGCCAGCCGAGCTTGCCGACGATATGAGCGGGATAGGTCGCGGCATGACGGACCGGATGGATGTTGCCGATCATCTCCGGACCGGAATCGCCCAGTGCTGTCCAGGCGTCCCAGGCCTCGCTCAGGAACGATAGATATTCCGGACTGTGAATGCGCGCGCGCGGGCCCTGCCCGAACGTCGTCGGCTCGACCAATTGATGCTTGCCGTCCTTCAAACCCTTCAGCAGGCGGTCGGCCCGCTCGGGCTGCTCGGTCGTGCGCTTGACGACACCGCGAACCAGGAAGAATTGCGGATCGTGGCTGCGGTGCAGTTCGGTATGGACGGCTTTCACTCACGCACTCCGTGCTCGCATTGACGATGGCCACAGATGTCTAAATCCCTGCGGCCGCCGGATGCAAGCAAGAAGAATGCCGTCTTCTCAGCACCGCTCTGCGCCAAAAGCAGACCGCCCGCAAGGTGCTCAGCAGCGCCCGCGCTGGAGACAGTGCTCGCGACCCTGCTGGTCGGCGCGAAAGGACTCGATGAAGCCGCCCTGGCGCTGCGTGACGAAGACGGTCTTGCCGTCGCTGCCGCCGAAGGCGAGGTTGGTGGGCTCCTTGCCTTTCAGCACGATCTCGCGCTCGACCGCACCGTTGGGCTTCATCAGCGTGATCGTACCCTTGAGAATGCGTGCGAGGTAGAGGCGGCCGGCGACATCGGTGCGCAGCCCGTCGATGGTGTCCGGCTGAAACGTCTTCACGAGCTTGGCGTCGACGAGCGCGTTGCCGACAATGCTGTATGACCAGACCTGTCCGCTGCCGGACTCGCCGACATAGAGCGTCTTGCCGTCGGGGCTGAGGTCGATGCCGTTGGTGGTGCCCATCGTGCGCGGCGCGGCCATGATCTGCCCCTGTACAACACCGTCGGCTCCCTTCGCGACGCGCCAGATGTGGCCTTCCCTGCCTTTCCAGTTCGGATCGCTCGCATAGATCGTGCCGTCGCGGGCGATGGTGATGTCGTTGGGCTGGTTCATCTCGTCGGAGTGAAACCAGACCGTCGGTTCGCTGCCGCCTTTCGCGATCGCGAAGATGTTGTGCTTCTTGTAGTCCGCGATGAACATCGTGCCGTTGCGATCGAAGCGGATGGCGTTGCCGACGCTGCCATCAGGAAGTGCGGTGAACGGCTCGGAGGCCGTGCCGCCCGCGGGCAATTTGCCGATGGTGCCGGGCTTGCCGAAATTGACGACGAAAAGATTGCCATCGAGATCGGCGGCAGGCCCTTCGATGCCGAAGGTGTATTCGCTGGCGGGCGTCACCTGCACGCTTTCGAACAGCTTCGTCTCGGTTGCGGCCAGCGGCGTCGCGATGACCAGCAAAATACTACTGCACAGGCACCAGAAATTCCTGCCGGATGTAATAGCCATCGTCGTCGCTGCATTCGCCATTCAGATAGGGATCGGCCGGCCGGAAAAATCGGCTGAAGCCGGCTTTGTCTACAGCGTTGCTTTGTGTCACGACGACGACCTTGGCGGCCGGTATTTCGCCGCATTCCTTGTTCGCCTTGCTGAAAAACTTGCGCTGCGGCAGCCCGAGCTTCACGCGCATCCGCGTTCCCGGAACCATTTTCGCGACGAGCAGGTCC
Source organism: Bradyrhizobium sp. Kon10 (assembly GCF_055807395.1). Lineage (NCBI taxonomy): Bacteria > Pseudomonadati > Pseudomonadota > Alphaproteobacteria > Hyphomicrobiales > Nitrobacteraceae > Bradyrhizobium > Bradyrhizobium sp. Kon10. The sequence continues at coordinate 125,989 of NZ_JBVVOZ010000016.1, forward strand.
GCGTTCGTGAGCAGACCCGCATAGCCGGGTTCGGTCTTCGGCAGGCTTTCGCCGCCCGGCGGCATCAGCTTCTCTGCGCCGATGCCGCGCAGCCGCGTGCGCAGCTTGCCGGAGTCGGGATCACCCGGATAGATCCAGCCGTCCTGCGACAGCATGAAGCGCAGTACGGCTGAGTCCTTGTCCGCGTCCGATTGTCCGGCCTTCAGGCCGAAATCAGAGTGGCAGCCGACGCAGTGCTTTTCGACAAGGCTCTTGCGCAGCGTGGTGAGCCGGATCCGATTCTGCGCGTCTTTGCCGACGAAGGCGGCGAGCTGGTCGATCAGCGCCAAGCTGCGCGTGTCGCAGGGCAGCGGCGGCGGCGGTTCGCCAGCGGCGCGATCGATGCGGATCACCGTCTGGTTCTTGTCCTCGACCAGCCAGATCGCGCCGTCCTCCGCGACCGTCATGCCGACCGGCGCGCCTTGCGGCCGCGCGCCGTTGACGCGGTGCCAGCCCGCGATCAGTTCCTCAAACGGCGCGGCAGCGACCTCGCCCGCGTCGGTCTGAAAGCTGCGGGTCGGGTCGGCCGCACAACTGATGTGATAGCGCACCGGCGCCGGGCTCGACTTGGGAAACCCGTGATCGTCGACGTCGTAGGCGAGGACCCTGCTTCCGGTCGGGCGATAGCCGTGCAGGCCGACCAGGAGCTTGCCTTCGAGCTCCGGGAATTTGGCGCCGTGATAATAGAGCATCGCGAGCGGCGCGCCGTGCGGCGGCAGCAGCGACAACGGCTGCCTGTAGATGGCGTTGGCCGTGCAAAGGGATTTGTAGGTCCCCGATTGCAGCACGGTTCTGAACTCGGGGCTCGGCGTCGACAGGTCGAAACAATAGGGCCAACCATAATGCCTGCCCTGCTCGATCGCGTTGATCTCTTCGTTCGGCTTGAAGATGTCGGGCAGGTCGCGGCCATTCTCACCTTGCAGGAAGGCGTAGCCGGCATCGGGAAAGTTCGGGTGCAGCGCCATCGCCATCGAGTTGCGCAGGCCGCGCGCATAGACGGCGTGGGGCGGATCGGTATCGCCAGGTTTCAACGCCGGGAAAACACCGCCGGCGGGCGGCGTGAACAGCCAGATCGCGGCCATCGCGGAGGCACCTTCAGCCGCCGCACAGGGCCGCGTGATCGGCGCGGGCGTGATGCAGTCGTCGCTGTGGGCGCCGATATTGACGAACAGCCGGCCGGTCTTGTCGAAGGCGAATTGCTTGAGCGGATGCGCGCTCTCGTCGAGCCTGGTGCCATCGGGCAGCGTAATGCGGCGGCCCGGCATGTGGCGGATGACGGTCTCGACCGTGCCACGCGGATTGTCCGCGAGCGGGTCGAACCGGAAGATGGTCTCGGCGGTCGAGGCGTAGAGCTTCCTGTCCGGACCGATCACAAGCCCGAACGGATATTCGACACCCGTCAACAGCTCCTTGAACCGCTGGCCTGGGGACGCATGCGGATCGAGCAGCAGCAACCGCCCGTCGGCATGGCCCCAACCGCCCATGTCTGCGACCACGAAGAGATCATGGCCGGGCACCTGGATGATCGAGCGCGGAAATTTCAGATGGTCCTCTTCGCTGGCGACAAGGCCGGCGCAAAATCCCGCCTTCATGTCGATCTGGATTTTGGGAAAAGCGAGATCGCCGCTGCCGCAGGTCTCAGCTCCGATGGCGTAGCCGCTCTTGCGCGCCGGTTCCGATGACGCCATCGAGGCGAGGCCGAGCAGGGCAACCAGGGCGGCCATGCATGCACGCGCGCTTCGGCGTTCACGCGAGAATGTGAGGTGGTTCACGGCAGCCTCCCGGATTTTCCGTCCAGGGTTGTTCCATGCCGCCCAAGCGCCGTCCAGTTGATCAACACCCCCTTGTGATCAAACCCCCAGGGGTCTTCGACCCGACCAATATCCGTAGATTCCCTTACCGGGCTCGACCCGAATGTTTCGCGAAGGCTTCAGATGGTATTCGTGTGCCGTCCTCATCGCTCTCGACAGGAGGCGTGTATGGTCCAGATGTATTTCCACTGCTCCAATGCCGAAGGCACGCTGATCGATCGGTATGGCACTGCGGTCGCCAACCTGACCGAGGCGCGCGACCGCGCCGCCCAGATCATGCAATCGATGATTCGGACGCCCGGCGCCGAGGATTGGCGCGACTGGGTGATCCATATCAGCGACGACGATGGCGAGGAGATCTTCGAACTCCCCTTCACCGCCATGCTCGGCAAGCCGCATTGAGGTGATGTCGTGCTGCTCGCTTCACTGACCCTGCTCTGCCAGCCCCTGAGCTTCGTTGCCACCAAATGGCAGAAGCTGGTGCGGATCGCGGCCAATCCCTATCGCCCGGAACTTCACTACATGCGCGGGCCTGGCCCAAAATGGCACGCCAAGTATCAGGCCAGCCGCCTGAGCCGCGAGCTCTGAGGTCTGCGGCTTCGCCGCTCTTTCCTGAAAAAGCTCTCTCCATTGTTCATGCCCGGGCCTAGCCGTCCGAAGGACGGCGTCGCTTCCGCTCGCGTATGCCCCGGGCATCGACGTTTTTGGCATCTGCCCGAAAGACGTGGATGGCCGGGACAAGCCCGGCCATGACGGCGGCGCGGCTTGCCCTGGGTCACCGCACCGTAAACTGCGCCTTGCGCTTCATCCCGCGCCTGTTTCACACCTGCCATGTCGCTCCTCGGTGTGGATGTTCTCGTTGACGGCAATGTGCCATCTTCGCGCGCAGCCAATTGCAGAGCTTCAAACATCGGCGCAACGAAGCCAAGACAACGCACAGGCGACATCATGCCTCACCAGTTCAGCCTCGCCCAAGCGATCCGCAAGCCCGCAATCAAGTCCAGGGGCGGCATCGTCGCGGCGCAGTCGCGACGGGCGGCCGAAGTGGGAGCGCAGGTGCTGGCGGCGGGTGGCGACTGCGTCGACGCAATCGTCGCGACCACCTTTGCGCTGAACGTGCTGGAGCCCTGGAACAGCGGCATCGGCGGCGGCGGCGCGATGGTGCTCTACCGCGCCAAGGAAAACCGCTACGAGGTGATCGACTACGGCATGTGTGCGCCGCAGAGCCTGCGCCTTGCCGACTATCCGCTCAGCGGCGACGGGGCAGCTTCCGATCTGTTTCCCTGGTCGCGGGTGAAGGACGACCGCAACATCCACGGCCCCGGCGCGATCGCCGTGCCCGGCGTCGTGGCCGGCATGGAAGAGGCGCATCGTCGCCACGCCAGGCTGCCATGGAAGGATCTGCTCGCGCCGTCAGTCGCGCTCGCCGGCGAAGGCCTGCTGGTCGATTGGTGGACCACACTGACCATCGCGAGCGCGGCCGCCGACCTTCGCCGCTATCCCGCGAGCGCGGCAGCGTTCCTCAAGGACGGCCTGCCGCCAAGCCCGGCATGGGCCATCAAGTCAGAGACGCGACTGCCGCAGGATAGGTTGAAGGCGACACTGTCGCGCCTTGCCGAAGCCGGGCCGCGCGACTTCTACCAGGGCGATCTCGCCAGGAGCATCGCGTCAGACGTCCAGGCCGACGGCGGCGCGCTGTCGGTGGAGGACCTGGCGGCATTCCGCAGCTATCTGCGCGAGCCGCTGGCGATTCCCTATCGCGGCGGCAAGGTGCTTGCCACGCCTGAACTCACGGCCGGACCGACATTGGCGCATGCGCTGCGCCTGCTGCAGCAGAATCTGAAGCCGGCAGGCACGCCTAACGCGGCCGCCTACGCCGAGTATGCGCTCGCTTTGCAATCGGCTTATCGCGAGCGGCTCGGCGACATGGGCGATGCCGACGGCAAGCGCTCGCTCGGTGCCGACTATCTGGCGCCCGCCTGCACCACGCACTTCTCGGTGGTCGACCGCCACGGCAACATCGCCGCGGTGACCCAGACGCTGCTCTCGTCATTCGGCTCGAAATATGTGACGCCGCACACCGGCATCGCCATGAACAACGGCATCATGTGGTTTGATCCGACCCCAGGCACCACCAACTCACTCGCCCCCGGCAAGCGCTGCCTCACCAACTACACGCCCGTCATCGCCGAAACCAGACATGGCAAGCGCCTCGCGGTCGGCGCCTCCGGCGGCCGCCGCATCCTGCCGGCGGTGATGCAGCTTGCGTCCTTTGCAATGGATTTTGGCATGGAGCTCGATGCCGCAATTCACCAGCCGCGCATCGACGCCAGCGAGGGCGCGATCGTGATCGGCGACACCCGCCTGCCCGCGGAGGTCCGCAAAGCGCTCGCAGCGCGGTTCGACTATCAGGAGGCGCAGGTGCAGGCGGTCCCGGCGAAGTTCGCCTGCCCGAGCGTCGTGATGCGCGATGGCGACGTCAACTCAGGCGCGGTCGAGATCTTCCAGCCCTGGGCCGACGCGGTGGCGGAGGGCTAGATCCCCAGTCGGTCGCGTACGCGACCCGCGATCACGGCCGTGGTCACGCCCACGGGCCAGAACGCATGCATCGGGATCGGCTTGATGCCGGTGAGGGGCATATCGAGCTCGGCCTTGGCACCGCCGATCAGGCGGCGCGCGAGCTGCGCGCCCATTGCGGTCGAGAGCGCGACGCCGCGACCATTGCAACCGAGCGAGATCAGAATGTTCTCCGCCGGCTCATGCACGTGCGGATAATGGTCCTTGGTGATGGCGAGGCGGCTGTTCCAGCCATGGGTCCAGCTGACGCCCTTGAGCTGCGGCCACAGCCGCTCAGCGTAACGCATGAGATAGGCGACGTCGCTCGGCGAGTTGATCCAGCGCATCGGGCCGCGGCCGCCCATCAACAGGCGGTTGCTCTGATCGATGCGGTAATAAACCGTGATGTGCCCGCTCTCGTAGAGGACGGGGCGCGTCGGCATGATCGAGCGGGCGACCTCATCGGGGAGAGGTGCGGTCGCGGCAATCGACGAAAACACCGGCACGATGGTGCGGCGGAGCGCCGGCCAGAGGTCGTCGGTGAACCCGTTGGTCGCGAGCAGCACCTTGTCCGCATGCACGATCGCGCGCGGCGTCTCGATGCGCCAGCGCGTGCCCTCGCGGCGCAGCGACAGCGCCGGCGTCTCGCCATGAACCTTCGCGCCTGCGGAGATCGCGGCGCGCGCAAGGCCACGGGCGTAGCTCAGCGGATGCAGATCGCCGCCGCGCGTATCCAGCATGGCGCCGATGTAGCGGTCGGTGCCGGTCATCTCGCGCAACTGCTCGCGGTTCAGATACGTCACCGGCATGCCGCGACGGATGCATTGCTGCGCTGTCTGCTCGATCGCGGCTGCGCTCGATTCGTTATAGGCGGCACGCAGCGTACCGTTCTGCCGCGCTTCGCACGGGATCTGATAGCGCCGGATCAGGTCGTGGGTGAAATTCGTCGTGCCGTAGGAAAACGCGATCATGCGGCGGCCGAGCTCGGCGCCGAAATCGGCTTCGATCTGATCGGGATCGTGCTTCAATCCGGGATTGGTGTGGCCGCCATTGTTGCCGGATGCGCCCCAGCCCGGCTCCTGCGCCTCCAGCACCAGCGCCTCAACGCCCTGCTCGGCCAGATGCAACGCGGTGGAGAGACCGGTGTAGCCGCCGCCGATGATGGCGACCGAGACGGTGCTGTCCGTGTCGAGCGGCGGCGTGGCGACGGGTGCCACGGCGGTGTCGGCATAGAGCGAGGGCGGCAAGGGCAGACGCGTGTTCATGGCAGACCGATCAGAGCGGATGCAGGACCCGGCGCAAAAAGTCCTGGGTGCGCGGATGCTGGGGTTGATTGAGCAGCGCCTTGGCCGGCCCCTGCTCGACAATGACGCCGCCGTCGATGAACAGCACGCGGTCGGCGACGTCGCGGGCAAAGCCCATCTCGTGGGTGACCACGACCATGGTCATGCCGTCGTCGGCGAGCTTGCGCATCACGCCGAGGACGTCACCGACCAGCTCGGGATCCAGCGCCGAGGTCGGTTCGTCGAACAGGATCGCCTTGGGCTGCATCGCCAGCGCACGCGCGATCGCGACGCGCTGCTGCTGGCCCCCTGAGAGCTGCGGCGGATGGGCGTCGGCCTTTTCCGCCAACCCCACTTGCGCGAGCAGCGCGCGGCCGCGCGCGAGCACCGCAGCGCGCGGCTCCTTCTTCACATAGAGCGGGCCTTCGACCACGTTCTCCAGCACCGTGCGATGCGGAAACAGGTTGAAGCGCTGGAACACCATCGAGACCTGCGTGCGGATTTTGACAATCGACGGCGCATCGCGGTCGACCTTCAGGCCTTCTAGGCTGATCTCCCCGCGATCGTAGGTCTCGAGCCCGTTGATGCAGCGCAGGATGGTGGACTTGCCTGAGCCAGACGGTCCGATGATGCAGACCACCTCGCCCTTCTGCACGGAGGCCGTGATGCCCTTGAGCACCTCGTTCTCGCCGAAGCTCTTGTGGACGTCGCTGAGCTCGATCATTTCTTGCCCGCCCGCTCCTCGAAATGGCGGACCAGCAGGATCAGCGGAATGCTCATGGTCAGATACATCAGCGCGACCATCGTGAACACGTTGGTGTTCTTGAAGGTCGAGGATGCGATCAGCTTGCCCTGAAGCGCGAGCTCGGCGACCGTGATGGTGGAGGCTTGCGAGGAATCCTTCAGCATCATGATCATGACGTTGCCGTAGGGCGGCAGCACGATGCGCACCGCCTGCGGCAGCACAACACGGCGCATGGTCAGCCACCAGCCCATGCCGATCGACTGCGCCGCCTCGATCTGCCCCTTGTCGATGGCCTCGATGCCGGCGCGGAAGTTCTCGGCCTGGTAGGCCGAGTAGGCGATGCCGAGCCCGAGGATCGCCGCCTGCAAGGCGGACAGCGTCACGCCGAGATCCGGCATCACGAAATAGAGATAGAACAACAGCACGATGATCGGAATGCCGCGGATCACGTTGATCAGGCTGGCGCTGAGCATCGACAGGACCTTGATACCGGAGACCCGCATCATCGCCCAGACCAGGCCCAGCACCGTCGAGAGCAGCAGCGAGCCGATCGTGACGATGATCGTCAGCGCGACGCCGCTCATCAGGATCGGGAAGAACTCGACGGCGTCGTGCCAAAAGCCTTTCATCAGTCAGCCTTCATCGAGCGGCTCCCGACGATCAACCCTGCGCCTTCTGGCCCCACTTCTCGAGGATCTTGTCGATGGTGCCGGCGGCCTTCAGCTTGGCAAGCGAGGCGTTGATCTTGCCGAGCAACGCGCTGTCGCCCTTGCGCACGCCGATCCCGACCGAGCCGACGGTGACGGGCTTGTAGCCGTCGACCAAACGTACCTCGGGGAAGCCGCCCTGCTTCAGATTGTAGGCGAGGATCGGATAATCGGCGTAGCCGGCCTTGAGCCGGCCGGTGTTCACGTCGCGCAGGATGTCGGGGATGGTGTCGTAGGCCTTGACCTCGGCGAACAGGCCGGACTTCTTCAGCGCGTCGACGAAGGCGGTGCCGACCTGGGCGCCGACGGTCTCGCCCTTGAGATCGTCCTGCGTGGCATAGGCCTTGGTGTCGGCCTTCGGCACCACGAGGCCTTCGCCATAGGTGTAGATCGGGTCGGAGAAATCGACGACCTCCTTGCGCGGCGCCGTGATGAACATCGCTGCCGCAATGATGTCGATCTTGCTGGAGGTCAGCGACGGGATCAGCGCAGAGAACTGCATCGGCTCGATCTGCACGTTGAAGCCGGCATCCTTGCCGATCTCGGTGACGAGATCGACCATGATGCCTTGAATGGTGTTGGTCTTGGTGTCGAGGAAGGTGAAGGGAATGCCCGTCGGCGTCGAGCCGACCTTCAGCACCTGCTGCGCGGAGGCAGGCATGGTGGCCGACATCGCGAGCGCCGCGACTGCGGCCTGGACAAAACGCTTCAACGCCATCGCATCCCCCTTTGGGTCCGGCCGCTTGCGGCGCTTGCAGATGTCATCATCGCAGACATTGCGGGCCAAGCCGTTTCAGCCTAGTTTCACCAATATGAAAATTTGGTCACACTTTGGCGCAGGAGGCAAGCGGTTTTCATGCACATGAAGGAAGCGGTTTGACGTGAGCGGTGGCAAACGAATGCGCAAACCGGCCGCCGCAAAGCCGGCGAAGCAGGTGAAGGCGATCGCGAGGCCGGCCGAGCCCGCGATGGACGTCGCGGTCGGCCGCCGCATTCGCGATCTCCGCCGCGTCAGACGGCTCTCTCTCGAAACCGTCGCAGAGCGCACCTTGCTGTCAATCGGCTTTCTCAGCCAGATCGAGCGCGGCCTGTCCTCGCCCTCGCTGCGCGTGCTGGCGACGCTCGCAGACGTCCTCGGCGTCGGGATCGCCGCGCTGTTCGGCGCGAGCCCGAGCGGCGACGCCGCATCCGATCAGGTGGTGACGCGCGGATTGCAGCGGCCCGAGCTGAAACTCTGGCGCACCGGCGTCTCCAAGCAATTGCTCAGCCCGGCCAGCGCCGACAACCGGCTCAATCTCTTCCTGGTGCATCTGGAGCCGGGAGGCTCGACCGGCGACGAGCTCTACACCCATGACGGCGAGGAAGCCGGCCTCGTGCTCGAAGGCGAGATGATGCTGAGGGTGGACAGCGAGACGTGGTCGCTGAAGACCGGCGACAGCTTTCGGTTCGCAAGCCGGAGGCCGCACCGGTTTTCCAATCCGGCCAACGACGCGAAGGCCGTGGTGCTGTGGGTGAATTGCGTGACGGGGTCGGCGTAGCGCAGCCGTCATTGCGAGCGAAGCGAAGCAATCCAGACTCTCACCGCGGAGGCATTCTGGATTGCTTCGCTTCGCTCGCAATGACGAGGGGACAGAGTGTCACCCAAACCGGTGCTGATACCGGTCCACCGTCAGCGCGCTGACATCGACATCCGGCTTCTTGCCCGACAGCATGTCCGCGAGCACGCGGCCGGAGCCGCAGGACATGGTCCAGCCGAGCGTGCCATGGCCGGTGTTGAGGTGGAGGTTGGCGTATTTTGTCGGGCCGATCACCGGCGGCCCGTCCGGCGTCATCGGTCGAAGGCCGCTCCAGAACGTCGCCTTGGAGAGATCGCCGCCGCGCGGAAACAGATCGGTCAGCGAGTGATCGAGCGTGGCGCGCCGCGCATTGTAGAGCTTGGTCGAGAAGCCGGAGATTTCGGCGGTGCCGCCGACGCGGATGCGATTGCCGAGCCGGGTGATCGCAACCTTGTAGCTTTCGTCCATGACGGTGGATTCCGGCGCACCGGAGGCGTCCTTGATCGGCACCGTGATCGAATAGCCCTTGACCGGATAGACCGGCAGCGAAATGCCGAGCGGCGCAATCAGCCGCGACGACCAGCTTCCGAGCGCCAGAACATAGGCGTCGGCCTGCAACAGGCCGGCGCTGGTCGCGACACCGGTCACGCGGGTGCCATCCGCAACGATATTGTCGATGCCGGTGTTGAACATGAAGCGCACGCCGAGCGCTTCGGCGTGCTTGGCCAAGGCCTGCGTGAACATGTGGCAGTCGCCGGTCTCGTCCTCCGGGAGCCGAAGTCCGCCGGCTAATTTCTCCTTGACGCCGGCGAGCGCCGGCTCGACCGCGATGCAGCCTTCGCGGCTCAGCAGCTCGTAGGGAACGCCATATTGCTTGAGCACGGCGATGTCGCCAGCGGTGCCGTCGAGCTGCGCCTGGTAACGGAACAGCTGGAGCGTGCCCTGCGAGCGCTCGTCATATTGAATGCCGATGTCGCGGCGGAGATCACGCAAGCAGTCGCGGCTGTATTCCGCGATCGGGATCATCCGGCTCTTGTTGATCGCGTAGCGAGCGCTGGTGCAGTTGCGCAGCATCTTGAGCAGCCAGACCCACATCACCGGATCGAGCTTCGGCCGGATCACCAGCGGGCCGTGCTTCATCAGCAGCCATTTGACCGCCTTCACCGGCACGCCGGGGCCGGCCCAGGGCGATGAATAGCCGGGCGACACCTCGCCGGCATTGGCAAACGAGGTCTCCAGCGCCGGCTCCGGCTGACGGTCGACGACCGTCACCTCGTGGCCGGCGCGCGCGAGATAATAGGCAGAGGTGACGCCGATGACACCGCTGCCGAGGATCAGAACTTTCACGCTTGGTCAAACTCCCGCGGCATCACGCCCGCCGCTGCAAGAGCAATTATCAGGCCACCCGCTTGATGGCGTCGCCCAGGATCGACACCATGTCGTCGATATGGCTCTTCTCGACGATGAGCGGCGGCGACAATGCAAAGGAGTCGCCGCTCATGCGGAAGTAAAGCCCGCGATTGAAGCAGTCGACCATGACGTCGTAGCCGCGCGCGCCGACCGCGCCGTCGCGCGACGACAGCTCGACCGCGCCCATCAGGCCGCAATTGCGGATATCGACGACGTTGGGCAGGCCCTTCAGCGTATGCAGCGCATCGCGCCAGTATTCCGCGATCGACGCACCGCGCGTGAGCAGGCCTTCGTCCTTGTAGATGTCGAGCGTCGCGATGCCCGCCGCGCAGGCCACCGGATGGGCCGAATAGGTGTAGCCGTGGAACAGCTCCATCATGTTTTCCGGACCGACCATCATAGCGTCGTGCACCTTGCGATGCGCAAACACAGCACCACAGGGCACGGTGCCATTGGTGATGCCCTTGGCCGTCGTCATCAGGTCCGGGGTCACGCCGAAGAAGTCGGCGGCGAACGGCGTGCCGAGGCGGCCGAAGCCGGTGATGACCTCGTCGAAGATCAGGAGAATGCCGTGCTTGTCGCAGATCTCGCGCAGACGCTGGAGATAGCCCTTCGGCGGCGGCAGCACTGCGGTCGAGCCCGGCACCGGCTCGACGATCACGGCCGCGATCGTCTCGGCGCCGTGCAGTCCGACCAGCCGCTCGAGATCGTCGGCGAGTTCGACGCCGTACTCAGGCTGATCCTTGGCGAAAGCGTTGCGGGTAAGATCGTGGGTGTGGCGGATGTGGTCGACGCCCGGCAGATGGGTGGCGAACGCTCGGCGGTTGGCGACCATGCCGCCGACCGACATGCCGCCGAAGCCGACACCGTGATAGCCGCGCTCGCGGCCGATCAGGCGGGTGCGGGACGCCTGGCCGTTGGCGCGGTGATAGGCGAGCGCGATCTTCAGCGCCGTATCGACCGATTCGGAGCCGGAATTGGTGAAAAAGATGCGGTCCAGGTTCTTCGGTGCGATCTCGGCGAGACGCTCGGCGAAATCGAAGGCCAGCGGATGGCCCATCTGGAACGAGGGCGCGAAATCCAGCGTCATCAGCTGGCGCTCGACCGCGGCGGCGATCTGCTTGCGGCCGTGGCCGGCATTGACGCACCAGAGGCCCGCGGAGCCGTCGATCACCTTGCGGCCGTCGACCGTGGTGTAGTGCATGCCCTCGGCCGAGGAGAACAGCCGCGGCGCCTTCTTGAACTGACGGTTGGCCGTGAACGGCATCCAGAACGAGTCGGTCTTGATGGTGTTCGGAATCTGATGAAGGGTCACGGGCCGCTCCTTTGCTGACGTGCTAGCAGAGCCACGGCTTCAGAACCGCAACAAGTCCTTTTCTGTCAACCTGCAAGCCATTGATTTGGTTAGGGCTGCCGGTCCATATTTGCGCGATCCGCAACACCTGCAACAGGGACCAGGGGCATGAGCGTCGACATCGGTGGACGGCTGCGATTCATCCGGGCGCGCCAGAAGCTGTCGCAGCGCGAGCTCGCCAAGCGCGCCGGCGTCACCAATTCGACGATCTCGCTGATCGAATCCAACCAGATGAACCCGTCGGTCGGCGCGCTCAAGCGCATCCTCGACGGCATCCCGATGGGGCTCGCCGAATTCTTCGCGCTGGAGCCGGAGATGCGGCGCAAGATCTTCTACCGCTCGGAGGAGCTGACCGAGGTCGGCAAGAAGCCGATCTCCTATCGCCAGATCGGCGACAATCTGTTCGGCCGCACCTTGCAGATTCTGAAAGAGCGTTACGAGCCCGGCAGCGACACCGGGCGCGTTCACCTGGTCCATGACGGCGAGGAAGGCGGCATCGTGATCTCCGGCAAGCTCGAGGTGACCGTCGAAGACGAGCGCCGCATCCTCAATCCCGGCGATGCCTATTATTTCGAAAGCCGCCGCCCGCACCGTTTCCGCTGCGTCGGCGGCAAGCCGTGCGAAGTGATCTCGGCCTGCACGCCGCCGACGTTTTGAGGCGGCGGCAGGCCGAACGGCTTCAAAGCTGCGTCAACAGATCCTCGATCTTGATCGGGAAACGACGCACCCTCACCCCCGTCGCATGCCAGACGGCGTTGGCGACCGCGCCGGCGCTGCCGGTGATGCCGATCTCGCCCACGCCCTTGATGCCGAGCGCATTCACATGCGGGTCGTGCTCCTCGACCGTGATCACGTCGAGCGGCGGCACGTCGGCATTCACGGGGACGTGGTACTCGCCGAGATTGGCGTTCATGATCCTCCCGCTGCGGCGATCGGTGATGGCTTCCTCGTGCAGCGCGAACGACATGCCCCAGATCATGCCACCGAACAGCTGGCTCTGCACCATGCGCGGATTGACGATGCGGCCCGCGGCGAAGGCACCGACCATGCGGGTGACGCGGATCTGGCCGAGCTCGGGATCGACCTTCACCTCCGCGAACACCGCGCCGTGGGCGTGCATGGCATATTCCTCCATCGCCGCCGGATTCGGCGCGCCGGTGCCGCGTGCCTCGACCTCGGCCACGCCCGCACGCGCGAGGATCTCGGCATAGCTTTCGCTGCGGCTGTCGTCGTCGCGACGGATCAACCTGCCGTCGCGCGCGATGACGCCGGTATTGCCGGCGCCGAACAGCGGCGAGCGCTCGTCGTTGGTGGCGAGATCGGCGAGTTTTGCAATCACGGCCGCGCCGGCGCTGTGGATCGCAGCACCCGCGGTCGCGGTATGCGCGGAACCGCCGGCGATGCCGGCGTCGGGCAGGTCTGACGTACCCGCCTTGAACGCGACGCGGTCGATATCGAGTCCGAGTTCGTCGGCCGCGATTTGCGCCAGCGCGGTCCAGGCGCCCTGTCCCATGTCATGCGCGCCGATCTCCATGACGCCGGAGCCGTCGCGGCGAAGAACGGCACGGGCCTCGGCCTGGAACATCAGCGCCGGGAACGTCGCGGTGCCCATGCCCCAGCCGACCAGGAGGCCGGCATCGTCGCGCATCTGCCGCGGCTGGAGCGGTCGCTTCGTCCAGCCGAAACGCGCCGCGCCTTGCTCGTAGCAGGCCCGCAACGCTTTGGACGAAAACGGCTTGCCCGTGATCGGCTCGACCTCCGCATAGTTCTTCAGGCGAAAGGCCAGCGGATCGATGCCGCAGGCCCAGGCCATCTCGTCGATCGCGCTCTCCAGCGCAATCGAGCCGGTCGCCTCGCCGGGTGCGCGCATGAACAGCGGCGTGCCTGTGTTTACGCGCACGGCATCGTGCGAGGTGCGGATCGCAGGCGCCGCATAGAGGGTGTGCGAGGCATCGGCAGCCGGCTCATAGAAGTCGTCGAAGGTGCTCGTGACAGTCCGGGCATGATGATCCAGCGCGGTCAGGCGTCCTTCAGGGTCGGTACCGATACGCAGCCGCTGACGGGTCGGCGCGCGATGGCCGACCGGGCCATACATCTGCTCGCGGCGCAGCACGAGCTTGACCGGCTTGCCGACAAGCTTTGCGGCCATGATGCCGAGCACCGGCGGACCGGCCATGAGGCCCTTGGACCCGAAGCCGCCGCCGAGGAATGGGCTGCGGATGTGGATCTTGTCGTGCGCGATACCGAACAGTTCGGCGACCCGCGCCAGCGACAGCATGAGACCCTGAGTCGGCATGTCGATCTGCAGACTGTCGCCGTCCCATGCAGCCACGACCGCATGCGGCTCCATGGCGTTGTGATATTGCGGCGGCGTCACGTAAGTCGCGTCGATCTGTTTCTCGGCCGAGGCAAGCCCCGCCTCGACATCGCCGCGGTGATTTTCCGCGGGGTTGCCGACGCCCACGACCGGCGGCACAAAGCTTTCACCAGCATCGAGCCCGACAAGCGCAGGCAGCGTCTCATAGCGCGGCGTCAGCAGCGCCGCGCCTTCGGTCGCAGCCTCCAGCGTCTCGGCGATCACGACGGCGATCGGCTGGTTGACGTAGCGAACCTCGTCGCTCTGCAACACCTCCATGCGGAACACAAACGGGTTGGTCTTGACTTCAGGGTCGATCGCCAGCGGCGGCTTGTGCTCCGTGGTCATGACATCGACCACGCCGGGATGGCCCTTAGCGGCGGCGACATCGAGCGAGACCACGCGTCCGCGCGCGATGCTTGAGACCGCCATCACCGCGAACAGCATCCCGGGCGGATGATTGTCGGCGGCGTACGTCGCCTGTCCCTTCACCTTGAGCACGCCGTCGCGGCGAGTCAGCGGCTGGCCGATGTTGGAGCCGTGGCGCAGATGAGCGGGAGCGCTGGTGAGATTAAGCTCGGGCATGAACGGCTCCGGAGGTCGAGGCAAAAGGAGAGGCTGGCAGCGCCGGCAGGCGCGCCGGCGTACCGGCAGCGGCCAGCGTCAGCGCGCGCACGACGATGCGGCGCGCGAGCTCGATCTTGAAGGCGTTGTCGCCGGACGGTTTTGCGTCGGCGAGCGCGCGCCAGGCGGCTTCCTGGAAGGCGTCCGCCGTCGGTGCGACACCCTTGAGCACATCTTCGGCAGCGCGGGCGCGCCAGGGCTTTGCAGCAACGCCACCCAGCGCAAGCCGTGCTTCCGCGATGTTGCCGTTCTCGATCCGCAACGCCGCGGCGGCCGAGACGACGGCAAAGGCATAGGAGGTCCGCTCGCGAACCTTGAGATAGCGCGCATGCGCCGCGAACCTGCGTGCCGCAGGCGGCAGACGCACCGCAATGATGAGGTCGCCGGGTTCGAGGGCCGAGTCTCGCTCGGGCGAGCTGCCCGGCAATCGGTGCAGTTCGTCGAGCGCGATCTCGCGCCGGCCGCTTCTGCCCTCGATCTCGACAATGGCATCGAGCGCGACCAGCGGCACGCAAAAATCCGAGGGATGCGTGGCGATGCAGCTCTCGCTCCAGCCGAGCACGGCGTGGGTCCGGTTCTCGCCTTCGCGCGCATCGCAACCGCTGCCGGCTTCGCGCTTGTTGCAGCGGCTGGCCGTGTCGTAGAAATAGGCGCAGCGCGTTCGTTGCAGAAGATTGCCGCCCACGGTGGCGGCGTTGCGGAGTTGCGCGGAGGCACCCGACAGCAGCGCTTCCGCAACGGCGGGATAGGACTTCGCGAACTCTGTGTCATGGGCAAGATCGGCATTGCTCACCAGCGCGCCGATGCGCACGCCGCCGTCGGCGAGATGCTCGATCCCGTCGAGCCCTTCGAGGTGCGTGAGGTCGACCAGGCGATCCGGACGGCTGATGCCCCCCTTCATCAGATCGAGCAAATTGGTGCCGGCGGCGAGATAGACCGTGCCCGGCTGGGCCGCGGCGGCAACGGCCTCTGCGACCGTTGCGGGCCTGACGTAATCGAACTGTTTCATGCGGAGCGCCTCCGGTTGGCTTCATCGGTCCCGGCCTGCGCTTCGAGCACGGCATCGACGATGCCGGCATAGGCGCCGCAGCGGCACAGATTGCCGCTCATGCATTCGCGGATACGTTCGGGGTCGGCGCCGGCCTGGCCTTCGCGCATCATGCCGATCGCGCTCATGATCTGGCCGGGCGTACAGAAGCCGCATTGAAATCCGTCATGGGCGATAAAGGCGGCCTGCACCGGGTGCAGTTGGTCGCCGCGCGCGACGCCTTCGATGGCGAGGATGTCGGCGCCGTTGTGGCTGATGGCGAGTGCCAGGCAGGAGTTGATGCGCTTGCCGTTGACGAGAATGGTGCACGCCCCGCACTGGCCGCGGTCGCATCCCTTCTTGGTTCCGGTCAGATGGAGGCGCTCACGCAGGAGATCGAGCAGCGTCACGCGCGGATCGTCGAGGACGAATTTGCGCGGCGCACCGTTCACGGTGAGGCTGATGGAGTGGTTCATACAAGGCTCCGATCAGAAATGGACATGACTCATCGCGCAGCGCGCCATGCCGTGGCCGCCGTCGATTCGAGCGCCCCCGAACATGTTCCGGGCCAACGCCTCAGCGAAGATACGGAGGCACCCTCCGCTTAACAAGGGTCGTCAAAGAATTATTTGGAATTCGTCAAAAGCCCGCGGACAGACAACGCGATCGGGCCCTGCAAGGGTTCAATCTAACCAATTCGTGATCTACATTAGGGTGATGGACGATCACGCCGACCAGATCCGCAAGCCTCGCGCCGATGCCGTGCGCAATCGTGAACGCGTGCTCGAGGCGGCAAAGGTCGTGTTCAACGCCGGCGGCCCGGAAGCGAGCCTGGAGGCCGTGGCAAAACGCGCCGGTGTCGGCATCGGCACGCTCTATCGGCATTTCCCGACGCGCGAGGACTTGTACGAGGCGGTGTACCGGCGCGAGGTCGGGCAGCTCAGCGAGTTCGCCGAGCGTCTGCGAAGCGCCAAGGATCCGGTCGATGCGCTGCGGCGCTGGCTGAGTTCCACGGTCGAGTTCATTGCCACCAAAAAAGGCATGTCGGCCGCGCTGGCGCTGACGTTCCAGAGCTCGTCGGAGCTCGCGGCGTTCTCGATGGATCGTCTGACCAAGGCGATCGGCTCGCTGCTCGATCGCGCCGTGGCAGCCGGCGAGATGCGCGCCGACATCAGCCCGGAAGACCTGCTCAGGGCCCTGATCGGCATGTGCTACATGCATGATCAGCCCGGCTGGCAAGCATCGGTCCTGCGGATGCTCGACGTGTTCGTCGACGGGCTGCGCCTGCAGGCGGGCACCAAGGCGAAATCGCGCGCGGCCAAACCGGCGAAGACGGCGACAAAACGCAAGCGATAGCGCGTCCCGCCTTTCCCAAAGTCGTGCTAGGGTCGCGACCGTCGGATATCAACGCGGAGCCTGCCATGCGCATCGCAGTCTTGCTCGTCGCTCTCACTGTGGCTGTCAGCCCCTCCGCATTCGCCGACGATGTCACAACGGCACAGGGTGTGATCCGCGCCCAGGAGCAAGCCTTCGGCCACGACGATGCGGCCGCCGCCTATTCCTACGCCGCGCCCGCGATCAAGCAGATCTTTCCGGCGCCCGACATCTTCATGTCCATGGTGCAGAACGGCTACCCGCCGGTGTACCGGCACAGGAGCTTTGAGTTCGGCGACAGCAAGAGCGAAGGCAACTCGATTGCCCAGCACGTCCACATCATTGATGCCGATGGCGAGGCCTGGGAGGCGCTCTATACGCTCGAGCAACAGCCAGACGGCAGCTACAAGATCACGGGTTGTTCGCTGTTGAAAGCCGGACAGGCGGTTTAGGTCGCGAACCCCGGTCCGGTCCTGACTGCATTCATTCGCGAACGGATCAGCAGCGTCAGGACGATCAAGACATTGAGGGCGTTCCACGCCACGCCATTGGCAAAGGCAGCCGCATAGGAACCGGTGGCATCAAAAATCACGCCGGAAACCCAGCCGCCGAAGGACATGCCGAACACCGACGCAAAGATCACGATGCCGACGCGGGTTGCGGCTTGGCTGGCCGGCATCGCCTCGCGCACGATGATGGCATAGCTCGGCACGATCCCGCCCTGAAACAGGCCGAACATCGCGGAGATCAGATAGAGCGAGGTCAGGCTGTCGAAGAACAGGTAGAACGCCAGCGCAAAACCCTGGGCCACCGATCCGATCAGCAATGTCGGGATGCCGCCGATCTTGTCGGCGAGATAGCCCGAGCCGATGCGGCTGACGATGCCGCAGCCCATCATCAGCGACAGCATTTCGGCGCCGCGCGCGACGCCGAAGCCGAGATCGCCGCAATAGGCGACGATATGGACCTGCGGCATCGCCATCGCCACGCAGCAGGCGACAGAGGCGATCGAGAGCAGCACCGTCAGCGTGTTGGTCGAGAGCTTGAGATCGACGCGCGGCGGCGGCGCGTTGGCGTGATTGCGAACCTTGTCGTCGCCCATCTGCGAACGCAGGACCAGCACGAGGACCGTCATCAGGCTGGCGCAGACGAGACCTATGCCGATGTGAGTATAGCGCCAGCCGATGGTCTGGATGCCGAAGCTCACGATCGGCGGCCATATCGTGCCGGCAACGTAATTGCCGCTCGCGACGATGGTCACGGCAAGCCCGCGATAGCGCTCGAACCAGTGCGAGGCCTCGGCCATGAGCGGCGCGAAGGTCGCCGAGGTGCCGAGGCCGATCAGGAAATAGGCGGCGACGAACTGCCAGAGATGCGTCGACAGTCCCGCCAGCACATTGGCGATGCCAAGGAACGCGATGCTGATCGCCATCGCCTGCACGATGCCGAACCGATCGGTGATCCTGCCGGCGATCACGCCACCGAGCCCGAAACCGAACATCATGAGGGTGAAGGCCAGCGACACCGCGCCGCGCGAGGCAGCGAACTCAGCCTGCACCACGGGAATCACGACGACGACCGCCCACATGCCGACGGCACCGATCGAGCCGATCACAAGCGCGATGAGGAGCCGCACCCAGGCCTGACGCGAGTCGGGAGTGAAAGCGGAAGGTTTCTGTTCCGGATGATTTGGTGCGTACACGGCCGGGACCATGTTCGCTGATCGCCTCACGGTCAAGCATCGTGCCGCGATATTGGGCATGCGCGGTGCACTGCGGTAAGAAGGAGCTTGGCGAAATCGCGCTTTGCCATTAGTTTGCAATCCGCGTGTGCGACATTGCCGCGCGATGAGCATGTCGGAGAAATGTTGTTGCAATTGACGCGATCGATGCGGATCAGGGTGGGGCGCCTCGTCGCGCTCGCCTATCTGTTCTGCGTGCTCGCGCCGGCGGCAGCACTTGCCTGGGGCAGCGGTCCGGCGCCGTGCCTTGATGATACGCTGCTGGCCGATCTCGTGCCGGTGCATCATCAGGTGGCGGCGGCTCACAGCCATGAGGGCAATGTGACGCATGACAATACCGGCAAGCACGCGCATCACCAGGCCGCCGCGCAGGACACACCCGCTCCGCATCATCATGACAGCAAGGGCAAGGTGGGCCCGTGTTGCGCGATGATGTGCGTGAGCGCGCTGCCGGCCGACCTCCCCAGCGTCGCCCAGCCGCTGCAGCCGATCTCCGCCTGCACGCCCGGGATCATGGCCAGCCTGCACAGCCAGGCGCCGCCCCTGCTCTACCGCCCTCCCATCGTCTGACCTGAACAACGTCACGACTTGAGGCGTCGCGCGTCTGCGCGCGCACGCCCGTGGTCCTCGGACAGATCAGGGATGACTCATGCTTACGCTTCTCGGGGCGAGATCCGCCGCCGTATTCTCGGCGCGTGGACGATACTTTCGATTCATTTGGCCGTTGCTAGTAGCGTTTGGACTGGCCGGCTGCATGCCAGCGGCCGTGCCGCTCGCCAGCGGCGGCCCTGCCGATCCAGCGGCCAGGGTTGCGCCTGTCGGCTATCGATCGACGATCGCGCCCTACACCAGCCTGCGACCCACCACGCCGGCACCATGGCAAGAGCGCAATGACAGCGTTGCGCCGCAGCCGAAGCCACAGCACTAGGAGCGCGCCATGGCACACCCTTTGGCGCGCAGCCTTCTCGTGCTCGCTGCGTTCGGCCCTTTAGAGCTTGCTCTTGCCGGCTGCGCGTCGTTCTCGCCTGACAGCGGCATGTCCGCGGTCTCGGAGCTGACAAACCAGACCATCCACAAGGACGTGGCCTTCGTTCGGTCGCCGGAAGGCGCGGACGCGGCCGGCGCAACCGTCCGCCGGCTGTTGTCGCGCACGCTGAGCGTCGATGCCGCCGTGCAGATCGCGCTGCTCAACAACAAGGGGCTGCAAGCCGCCTACAACGAGCTGGCGCTGGCCGAGACCGATCTGGTCGAGCAGAGCCTGCCGCCCAATCCGATGTTCTCGGTCTCGCGCATCAGCGGCAATGGCGCCAGCGAGATCGAGCGCCAGGTGGTCGGCGACATCCTGGCGTTGGCCACGCTGCCGTTCCGCTCCGACATCTCGCGCGACCGCTTTCGTCAGGCGCAATTGCGCGCGGCGCTGGCCACCTTGCGCCTCGCCGCCGATGTGCGGCGTGCCTATGTGCGAGCGGTCGCCGCCAACGAGATGGCCGCGCTGCTGACGGATGCGAAGTCGACGGCGGAATCCACCGCGCAGCTCGCGGTCAAGCTCGGCGAGACCGGTTCGATCAACAAGCTCGACCAGGCCCGCGAGCAGGTGTTTTACGCCGAGACCACCGCCGATCTCGCCACCGCGCGGCAGGCGGCGACGAGGGCGCGCGAAAGGCTGGCGCGGTTGATGGGACTGTGGGACGACGGCCTCGATTTCCGTCTGCCCAATGCTTTGCCGGCGTTGGCGCGGCGGCCGCAAGCGCTGCCTTCGATTGAAGCCGACGCGGTGGCGCATCGGATCGACCTCCAGATCGCGCGGCTGGAGCTGACGGCGCTGGCAAAGTCGTTGAACCTCACCGAGGCGACGCGCTTCGTGACGCTGCTCGATCTCGCCGGCATCTCCCGCCGCTCCAAGGATCCCGAGGGCGCGCCGTTTCGCGAGCGCGGTTTTGACGTGCAGTTCCAGATCCCGATCTTCGACGGCGGCGAGGTGCGGGTGCGGCAAGCGGCGGAGGCCTACAATTTCGCGTTCGATCGCCTGACCGAGCGCGCTGTGAATGTTCGCTCGGAAGCGCGCGATGCCTACCGCACTTACCGATCCGCTTACGAGATCGCGAGCCACTACCAGCGCGAGATCCTCCCCCTGCGAAAAATCATCACCGAGGAAATGCAGCTGCGCTTCTCCAGCATGCAGGTCGACATCTTTGCGCTGCTGACCGAAGCCCGGCAGCGGCTCGCGTCGCTGCGCGGCGCGATCGACGCGAAGCAAAATTACTTCCTCGCTCAATCCGACCTGCAAACCGCCGTCAACGGAGGCGGCACGCCTGCGGCCGGCCGCGACAATCCAACCACCATCGCCGCGGCAGCGCCTGCCGACGGCGGCCACTGAGATGGAGGACAACATGTTTTCCCGCCGAGGATTTCTGGGCACCGCCGCGTTCGTCGGCGCGAGCGCGATTCAGGGCCGCGTCCAGGCCGCGGGCATTCCGGAAGCCGCGCATATGGACAAGGCGGTCATGCAGCCGCCGTTGCATCCGGCCAGCGGCCCGGACTACCGCCCGGTCGTCACGCTGAACGGCTGGACCCTGCCGTTGCGCATGAACGGCGACTGGAAGGAATTCCATCTTGTCGCCGAGCCGGTGGTGCGCGAACTCGCCGAGGGCATGAAGGTCAACCTGTGGGGCTATAACGGCCAGTCGCCGGGACCGACGATCGAAGCCGTCGAAGGCGACAAGGTCCGCATCTTCGTCACCAACCGCCTGCCCGAATACACCACCGTGCACTGGCACGGCATGATCATTCCAAGCGGCATGGACGGCGTCGGCGGACTGACCCAGCCGCATATCCAACCCGGAAAAACCTTCGTCTACGAATTCGAGATGAAGAAGAGCGGGACCTTCATGTACCACCCGCACTCCGACGAGATGGTGCAGATGGCGATGGGCATGATGGGCATGGTCGTCGTGCATCCGCGCGATCCAAACTTCCGTCCCGTCGACCGCGACTTTGTCTTCGTCATGAGCACCTATCTTGTCGACCCCGGCACCTACCTGCCGAAGGTCAACGAGATGACCGAGTTCAACATGTGGACCTGGAATGCGCGGGTGTTTCCCGGCATCGATCCGCTCCCGGTCAGGCTCGGCGACAAGGTGCGCGTGCGCATGGGCAATCTCAGCATGACCAACCATCCGATCCATCTGCACGGCCACAGCTTCGCGGTGACCTGCACCGACGGCGGCTGGATTCCGGAGAGCGCGCAATATCCGGAGACGACCACCGACGTGCCGGTCGGTGCCGTGCGCGTATTCGACGTCCTCGCCGATAATCCCGGCGACTGGGCGTTCCACTGCCACAAATCGCATCACACCATGAATGCGATGGGCCACAACATGCGCAATTTGATCGGCGTGTCGCGCAAGGATCTCGCGAAGGCCGTCGGCAAGCTCGCGCCCGACGGCATGGCGATGGGATCGACCGGCATGGCGATGGGCAACATGGAGATGCCTGCGCCCGACAACACGCTGCCGATGATGACCGGCACCGGCCAGTTTGGCCCGATCGAGATGGGCGGCATGTTCACGGCGATGAAGATCCGCGACGGGCTTGCGCGCGACGATTATCGCGATCCCGGCCCCTACCAATTCCCGCAAGGCACCGTCGCCTACGAGGTTGCTTCGCCCGCGGCGGAGCCAGCACGGCAGCAACCCGGCGCCGCGCCGATGCAGAAGATGAAGATGTGAGCGTTTCGATCAACCACCAACTGGAGAAGAAGATGAAGACGACGATTAAACTCGCTTTGGCGCTGGCCGCGCTTTCGATCGCGCCTGCGCTCGCGCATGAGCATCGCGCCCACGAAAGCTTCGCGGCCGGCGAACCCGGCGACCCCAACAAGCCTGCACGCACCGTCGAGATCGCGATGAGCGAGATGTCCTACGAGCCGTCGAACATCACGGCGAAGCGCGGCGAGCAGATCCGATTCGTGCTGCGCAATGTCGGCAAGGAGGACCACGAATTCCTGCTCGCGACCACCAAGGAGAACCTCGCGCATGCAGAGGTGATGAAGAAGCATCCTCATATGGAGCACGACGACCCGAACGGAGTGCGGCTTGCGCCGAACAAGACGGCCGAGATGGTCTGGAAGTTCACCAAGGCCGGCACCTTCGAATTTTCCTGCCTGATCCCCGACCATCGCGACTACGGCATGGTCGGCCACGTCACCGTGAAATGAGCTGATGGAGAGAGCCATGAAACCGACCATCCGCATCACCGCGGCGCTCACGCTGACGCTGGGCTTGACCGTGAGCGCAATCGCGCAAGCGTCCTCCATCAGCGGCGAGGTGAAGAAGATCGACGAGAGCGCCGGCAAGATCACGCTCAAGCACGGAGCCGCCAAGAACCTCGGCATGGATCAGCCCATGACCATGGTCTACCGCGTCAAGGACCCCGCCCTGCTCAAGCAGGTGAAGGTCGGCGACAAGGTGACCTTCGAAGCCGAGGAGGCGCCGTCGGGGTACACGGTGACGAAGCTGCAGAAGGCAAAGTAGGGCCATCCTGGTCATTCCGGGTTCGCCCTTCGCGCGCCCCGGAATGACGATCTGAGAGCCGGAAATATCCCGCTCTGACCGCCTGCCTCCCCCGTCGTTAACCCTTTGCTAACCATACACCGGGCAAAAATTGCCCAGTGGAGTCGAGTGTCGTCAGCCGCGTAGAACGGGAGCTCCCGTGGACGCCAGTGCGGTGCCTCACTTTCGGAACGGCGGCCCTTCGGCCGCCGCGCAGACGTTTGGGGCGCGTGGACGGCAGTCACGCGGGGGAGCAGCTACCATGGTCGACGTCACCGCGGGACAGGGCGTAGGTAGCACGAACGCCGGCATTCCCACCCTTGCCGAGATCGGCAATATCCTCAAACGCGGCGATATCGCGCTGGCGCTCGGCGTCCTCACCATCCTGGTGGTGCTGATCCTCCCGTTGCCCGCGATCGTGCTGGATCTTTTCCTGGCGATCTCGATCACGCTCTCGATCCTGATCCTGATGACGTCGCTGTTCATCCAGGCGCCACTGGAATTCTCGGCTTTCCCGACCGTCCTGCTCATCTCGACCATGCTGCGGCTGTCGCTCAACATGGCTTCGACGCGGCTGATCCTGTCGCACGGGCACGAGGGCACGGACGCGGCCGGTCACGTCATCGAGGCCTTCGGCAGCTTCGTGATGGGCGGCAATTTCGTCATCGGCATCATCGTTTTCGCCATCCTGATCATCGTCAACTTCGTCGTCATCACCAAGGGTTCGGGCCGCATCGCCGAAGTCGCCGCCCGCTTCCACCTCGACGCCATGCCCGGCAAGCAGATGGCGATCGACGCCGACCTCTCGGCCGGCCTGATCGACGAGAAGGTCGCCAAGCAGCGGCGCAAGGATCTGGAGGACGAGAGCGGCTTCTTCGGCGCCATGGACGGTGCCTCCAAGTTCGTCCGCGGCGACGCCATCGCCGGCCTTCTCATCGTCTTCATCAACGTCGTCGGCGGCATGATCATCGGCGTGGCGCAACAGGGCCTGTCCTTTGCCGACGCGGGGCGCAGCTACACGCTGCTGACCGTCGGTGACGGCCTCGTCACCCAGGTGCCGGCGCTGATCGTCTCGACCGCGGCCGGCCTGCTGGTCTCCAAGGCCGGCGTTTCCGGCGCCGCCGACAAGGCGCTGATGAAGCAGTTCTCCGGCTATCCGCAGGCGCTGGCGATGTCCGCGGCCGTCATGCTGGTGCTGGCGGCGCTGCCGGGCATCCCGACCCTCCCCTTCCTGGCGCTCGGCTCCGGCGCCGGCGCGCTCGCCTGGCACGCCCGCAACCGCAACCGGGCGACGGCCAGGGCCGACGAAGCTGCAAAGGCCGCGCCCGCGGCCGGGACGCCCGGCGCGCCAGGATCCGCCGCGGCCGAGGAGCCGATCTCGGCGGCGCTCAAGATCGACGACCTCAAGATCGAGCTCGGCTACGCGCTGCTGCCGCTCGTCAACGGCCCCGACGGCACTGACCGCCTCACCGAGCAGATCAAGGCGCTGCGCCGCTCGCTGGCGATCGAGATGGGCTTCGTGATGCCGGCGGTGCGCATTCTCGACAATGTCCAGCTCGAGGCCAACACCTACATCATCAAGATCAAGGAGGTCGACGCCGGCACCGGCAAGATCTGGCCGAGCCAGTTCATGGTCATGGACCCCGGCGGCAGCCAGGTGCAGGTGCCCGGCATCCACACCACCGAGCCGACCTTCGGCCTTCCCGCGACCTGGGTCGATGCCAGCCTCAAGGAAGAGGCTTCGCTCAAGGGCTACACCGTCGTCGACGCCGCGACGGTGCTCTCCACGCACCTCACCGAGCTGCTCAAGGCCAACATGTCGGACCTGCTCTCCTATGGCGAGGTGCAGAAGCTGCTCAAGGAGCTGCCGAAGGAGCAGGGCGAGCTGGTCAAGGACATCGTGCCGGGACAGGTGACCGTGTCCGGCATCCAGCGGGTGCTGCAACTCCTGCTCGCCGAACGCATCTCGATCCGCGACCTCTCGACGATCCTCGAAGGCATTGCCGACTCGCTCGCCTTCTCGCGCAATCCCGCCACCATGGTCGAGCATGTCCGCGCCCGGCTGGCACGGCAGATCTGCGCGCAGAACACCTCCTACAGCGGTTATTTGCCGCTGATCGCGCTGTCGGCGCGCTGGGAACAGGCCTTTGCCGAGTCCATCATCGGCCAAGGCGAAGAGCGCAGCCTCGCCATGCAGCCCTCAAAGCTGTCGGAGTTCATGACCGCCGTGCGGGAGGCGTTCGAGCGCGCCGCCCGCGAAGGCGAAGCGCCGGTGCTGGTCACCTCTGCGGCAATTCGTCCGTTCGTCCGCTCTCTCGTCGAGCGGTTCCGCGCCCAGACCACGGTCTTGTCGCAGGCCGAAATCCACCCCAGGGCACGGTTGAAAACGGTCGGAAGCATCTGATTTGCCTTAAGAAGCCGTGTGTTTTTTGGCCACAGGCAAATGGTTTTTGGGTTTTTGACGCCTCCGCGCCCGAATGTGCAAAAGGCGGCCTATAAGCGAACTAGAACTTTGAAACTACTGGAGAATATCACGATCGACGGTCGCTCTCGATCGCGACTCTTCACGTCGTGTCACGCTCTTGTGATCGCCTCTTGGGAACGAATCCCCCCAATACTAGGTTGTTGGGCACCGGAAGCATGAACCTGCCTAAACAAGGCGGCGACTACTTCGGGTAGATGGCGGCAGGAGCCTTCCATGAACCACTCGATTTACAGCGCAGATCGCTCGACCCACCTGAAGATCGTGGTCGTGGCCCTCGTCGCAGGGATCGCGGTGGCAGGCTTCGGCATCACCTCGCGCTCGGGTTCGGACGACGGCCTGACCCAGACCGCGCGCGTCATCAAGGCCGGCAAACCGGTTGTGATCACCAGCTCGAACGCATCGCTCGTTCGTTAAGGAGTTTTGACGAGTTTTTCGAATTCACGCGGCTCTTTACCAGCCCCCCAAAGTCGCCACGTGGATATGTAGACGACCCCAACCCCAAGTCGACTACAGAAAGCGCCCGCCCCCCACGGGCGCTTTCTCACGTCTGGCCCCCTCGTCATTGCGAGAGCAGCATCGCGACGTCGCGCGATGCTACCGCGCCCCATAAGTCGGCGGCGGCGCCTGCACCATCGGCGCTGCCGCGGCGAACAAGTCCGCCTTGCGTCCCGAGAGCGGCGGATAGATGCGCTGGCGGTTGATGGTCTGTTTGGTCGCCTTCGCGGCCTCGCCAATCGTTCGCACCTCCCGGTCCCACCCTTCGGTATAAAGCGCACCCCAATCGCCGAGATCGAGCACGGTCACGTACCAGTCGATCTGCAGCGGCAGCATCGGCTGGCCTGCTAGATCGGCCACGACATTGTGGCCGGCGAAGCGGCCCATCGGACGGGCGAACTGGCAGGACATCACGGTCGGATGCGAACCGTCGACCACGCTGCAGGCGACGTCGCCAGCCGCAAAGACGCCGGGCAAGTCCGCAACCCGCATGAACGGGTCGACCAGGATGCGCCCGAGGCGGTCGCGCTCGCCCGGAAAGCTCGCCGCGAGCAGACTCGCGCGCATGCCGGCGCACCAGATCACGGTTTGCGCGGCGATGAACTCGCCGGAATCCAGGCTGATGCCGGCGCTCTCGATGGACACGACGCGGGCGCCAAGTCGCGTCTCCACCCCGAGGGACGACAACGCCGCCTCGATCACGGGCCGCGCATGCGCGCCGATGGTGGCGCCAACTGCAGAATTGGGATCGACCAGAATGATGCGGCGGCTGCCGTTGACACCCGCACGCGCCAGACTGCCCGGCATCTCGGCCGCGACCTCGATGCCGGTAAAGCCTGCGCCGACCACGACGACCGTCGAAAGCCCGGACGACGGCGCGCTGCGTCCAAGCGAGACGAGATGCGCCTCGAGGCGGAGCGCCGCGGCGTAGGTGTCAACGTCGAAGGCGTGGTCGGCAAGGCCGGGAATGTCGGGCCGCATCACTTCGCTACCGAGCGCCAGCACGAGGCGGTCGTAGTAAAGCATCTCTTCGCCGCCGCGCGTGACCAGCGAGATCCGGCGTTGTGCCGGATCGATAGCCTGGACCTCACCGAGGACATGGCTGACTCCGATCGGATCGAGCAGTTGCGCCAGTGGAAGCGCGACGTCGCTGAGATCGACCTCGTAATTGCGCACGCGGATGTTGTGATAGGGATTGCGATCGACGACGCAGATTTCGATGTCGTCTCCTGCGCCGATCTCGTCGCGCTTGCGCGCGGCGCCGATGGCCGCCCACAGACCGGCAAAACCGGCACCGAGCACAACGATACGCGCCATGTCCGCCTACCGTGCTTTCCAAGGAGATCCTGCGGCCTGCCCGCGCAGGCAAATATAGCTGATGTCTCCGGATCGACCAACTGTGCCGCCGCCGCTGAACGAGCTTGCGGCTCAGGCCTCGCGCAGTTCGGACGGCGTCGTGGCAAAGCGCTTGCGGAAGGCGCGGTTGAAATAGGACAGGTCAGAGAAGCCTGAGGAGTGCGCGATGTCGCTGATCTTGCGCGTTCGGGCGCGGGGATCGCAGAGCAGCTTTCGCGCGAGCAAGAGGCGCTGCTCCAGCACGAATTCGGTGAAGGTCGTGCCCGCCTGCTCGAACAGCCGCTGCGCCTGGCGCGGGCTGAGGCCGGAGCGCGTGGCGACTTCGGACAGGCAGAGGTCGTTGCGGCTCAATGCCGCCATCACGTCGGCGCGCATGAGATCGAGACGGGCCGCCGCCTGTCCGCGACCGCGTGCGAGCGCCGCGTGCTCGGCATCGGTGCCGAGCAGGAGACCGACGAGATCGACCATGTGTTGTGCGGTGAGGCGCTGGCCGACCGCGTCGAGATGTGGCGCGTGATGTGCGGCGAGCGCGTGGTAGCGGAAGATGGTTTCGGCGACCGCACCGTCGCTGAGCACTTGCGACAGCTTCTCCTCCGCGCGCGGATTGATGTCGAGCAGTGCGCGGCGCGGCATCCGGATGGTGGTGAAGCGGTTCTCGTCGGTGTGGCCAACACTGCCGGTGATGCTCATGTCGACGAGCACCATCTGTGCCGGCACGAGCTCCACGCTGTGACCGTTCTGCGCGACAAGGACGAGGCCCGCATGCGCAGCGATCAGCACGAGATCGTCGCTGCCGTCGGCAAGCCGGCTCTGCGTGCGCGAATATTGCGCGGAGGCGCCTTCGGGGATGGCCAGCGCGATATTGTCGACCACGCTGATCTGGAGCCGGCAATCGATGCTGTCGCCATGGCTCGGCCCGATATCGAGGCCACAGGGTCCGCAGGCCTTCTCGCGCCAATGCTCGAACGCTGGGCCATGCGGTAGCCCGGCATATTGGTGAATGAAGATGCCCGGCGACTTGACTGCATCCATTTGATTTCTGGCCCCTCTCCGGCATCACGGTCGGCAGGGCCGACCTTAAATTCCGGGCATTTGACGCCGCGGATTGCCGGGAGGTTCAAATCGGCGACGGATTCGGCCGGACTTGTCGGGATGCGACGACAGGATGGACCGTAGCGACGTAGCGCGAATGACCCGATCCTCGCTCGGAGACGGCTGTTACTTCTTCGCGGGCGCCTGCCGCTGGGTCGGCGGCACGGTCTCGATCAGCTTGCCGGAAAATACCGGTGCCGAGGTCGGCTGACCGTTGGGCGAGCCGCCCGACTGCTCGACGGTGACGGCATAGGTCGCGCCGTTGACGACGTCGGAATCGAAGCCGGCGAGCACTGGACGCGCGGTGAAGTCGCCATTGCCGATCACACCGAGCGAACGCGGGCGCGGCAGCTTGTCGGAGATCAGCCACAGCTCGAAGCTCTTGCCTGGCTCCGGCGTTGCGCCGACCTTGCGCACCGTGAAATTCCTGGTCGCACCATCAATGGTGAGAATGAAAGCGGGTCCGCCGCTCTGGCCCTGCAACAGTGCCACATATTGCGCCGGCGCAGCCAAGGGCGCGGCCGGCGTCTTCACCTCGACCGTCTGGATGCGCGGCGCGGGACGCAGCGCGCCTGGCAGTGCATTGGGCATCAGGATCTGAAGCGACAGCGTCACCAGCAGAGCGGCCGCGAACGCGCCCACGGCGGCGGCGGCATTGCGCCAACGCTTCACGCGGCTCTCGAGATAGATCACGTTGGTGTCGTCGACGATTGGCACCTGCGTCATCGGCAGGACGCTCGGGTCCGGCGCATGGGTCTGCGGCATGAATTGCGGCGGCAAAATCGGAATCGCGTCGGAATCGGACTGCGGCCCTGCGGGCTGCTGCACATCCAACGATGGCGGCTCCGGCGGTGCAGTCACGGGTGACGAAAGCTCCGGCGCAGGAGAGACGGGCAGTGGCGGCGGCGCGTCCGACATCGCCGGCGGCTCCGGAGAAGAGTCCTGCGATGATGCCGCCCGCGCGATCTCGAGCCTGATGTTCTCCCACACGATCGGCCGCGGCTCGATCGTGCCAACCATCTGGTTGAGGACGCCGAGCCGGAATTCCCAGGCCTGCACGATACCGGCGAACTCCGGGTCCACCGCCATCATGGTCACGACCTGCGCGCGCTCGTCGGCGTCGAGTGTGCCGAGCGCATATTCCGCGGCGAGCGCGATATGGTCCTCGCTATAGGCCATCAGTGTCCTTCACTTCTCCTATCGGGAGACGTGAAGTGAGAACGCCGCGCTTGCATAGTCACTCTCACCATCATCTATAGTCCGAGGCACTCGCGGATATCCAACATGCTGCGCCGGAGCCACGTCTTCACCGTGTTGACGGGTGCGGCGAATTTCTCCGCCAATTGGTCGCGGCTCCAGCCGTTGTAATAGGCGAGAAGCACGAGCCTCTGACGGTCCGGCTCGAGCCGGCCAATACATTCCAGCAGCCGTTTCAGCTCCTCCGACATCTCCCGGCGCGCCAGGGGATCGGGACTGTCGGCGGTGACCTCCATCGCCTGAGGCTCCTCCTCGATGGAGGCTTCCGTCTTCTTTCGCACGACATCGATGGCGCGGTTGCGCGCGATCGACGCCATCCACGTGATCGGCGAGGACAGTGCAGGTTTGAACTGTCCGGCGCTGTTCCAGATCTTGACGTAGGTCTCCTGAATGACCTCCTCTGCGAGATCCTGTCGGCGCAAGATACGGAGCACGACCCCATAGAGTTTCGCGCGCGTGGCGCCATAGAGGCGCTCGAACGCGGCCTGGTCGCGCTTCGCCACCTCCTCGATCAGCCCGACCAGCTCTGCTGGCGTCAGCATTCGGCCCCCCAATGCGCGGCCCGTCGCATCCCGCGCGGACCCCGGCACCCCTGCCTCTACCATAGCGCGCGGCAAAGCGTGCCACCAAGGGGGCGACGCGCCACACTGTGGACAGCAAATGCAAAAACCCGGACCTTGCGGGTCCGGGCTTCGCGAATTGTCGGCGGTTTGACCGCTGGCTGTGCCTTTAGGCGATGGCACCCATGCGGGCGCGCATCAGGCCGATGCTATCGAGATCAGCCTGCTCGCGGGCATTTTCCTCGGCCCGTTCGCGGGCCTGATCGCGCTCGTCCAGGAGCTCGACCTTCTTGAGCTCCTCGAAGGCTTCGCCGAGCGCAGCCTTGGCTTCCTCGAGCTGGCCCTTCAGCTCGTCGGCCGAGCGGGTCAGGTTCTCGCGGCGCTGGATCGCGGCCTTGGCATAGGTCGGATAGGCGAAATGCGAGGGATCATTGATCCCGGCGCGGTCCTGCTCGGTCTGGATCTCCCGTTCGAGATCCACCGACATCCGCTGGAAATCGGCAATCATGGACTCGATCTGGGCGACCCGGCGGCGCTTCTCGTCGACCTGAAATTTCTTCAGGCGGATGAGGGTATCACGTGACTTCATCGACTCGTACTCCCCAGAAGTCCCTTGGCTGCACGTGGGACAACACCGCTCTCCCCACAGGCCCGATTTGGGCCCAGACCGGCGTGACTACTCTGTGGGGTCGGATGATGACGGGACAAAGTTAGCGTTCCGTTTCCAAATTACCGAGGATTTGCCCCAACTGGCGGTAGCCGTCGGCCAGCGAGGCATTTTCGTCCTTGCCCTGGCGCAGGAACGCCTCCAGCGGCTCGTGCAGGCGGATCGCCTCGTCAACCTCCGGGCTGGAGCCGGCCCGGTAGGCGCCCAGCCGGATCAATTCCTCCATGTCGGCGTAGGTCGCCATCACCTGGCGCGCCCGCTGGATGGTCGGCCAGAACTGCGGATCGGCCGATTTCGGCATGGTGCGCGAGACGGATTTGAGGATGTTGATGGCCGGGTAGCGGCCGCGCTCGGCGATCGAGCGCTGCATCACGATGTGGCCATCGAGGATGCCGCGGACCGCGTCGGCGATCGGCTCATTATGGTCGTCGCCATCGACCAGCACGGTGAAGATCGCAGTGATCGCGCCCTCGCCGAGACCGGGGCCGGCGCGCTCCAATAGCTTCGGCAGCTCGGTGAAGACGGTCGGCGTGTAGCCCTTGGCGGTCGGCGGCTCTCCGGCGGACAGCCCGATCTCGCGCTGCGCCATGGCGAAGCGCGTCACCGAGTCCATCAGGCAAAGCACGTCCTGGTCCTCGTCGCGAAAATACTCGGCGACCGCAAGCGTCAGATACGCGGCCTGCCGCCGCATCAGCGCCGGCTCGTCGGAGGTTGCGACCACCACGACGGAGCGCGCCAGCCCCTCCTCGCCGAGGTCGTCCTGCAAGAATTCCTGCACCTCGCGACCGCGTTCGCCGATCAGGCCGATGACGCTGATATCGGCATCGACGTTGCGCGCCAGCATCGACAGCAACACCGACTTGCCGACGCCGGAGCCCGCGAAGATGCCCATGCGCTGCCCGCGACAGCAGGTGAGGAAAGTGTTCATGGCGCGCACGCCGAGATCGAGCGGGGCACCGACGCGCTTGCGCGAATGCGCTGGCGGCGGCGAGTTGCGGAACGGCATCGGCGAGGCGCCTTGCGGCAACGGGCCCTTGCCGTCGATCGGCTCACCCAATGCGTTGACGACGCGGCCGAGCCAGGCCGACGACGGACGCACCTGATTGGCGGCATTGGCGATGACGGCCTTGCAGCCGCGGCGCACGCCCTCGAGGCCGGCGAACGGCATCACGACGGCATTATTGCCGGAGAAGCCGATCACCTCGCAGGGAATCGAACGGTTGGCACCGGTCTCGATCACGAGCCGCGCCCCGACCGACATGGCGTGAATCGGGCCGGCCACCTCGACCATCAGGCCGCGAACGCCGACCACGCGTCCGTATATATTGACGCCGTCGATGTCGCCGATCTGTTCGGCAAGAGCCTTCATAGTGTGGCCTTCATGGGGTGGCCTTCATGGGGTGGCCTTCATAAGCAGCGCGTGGCGAGACTCTTAAGTTTCGCCATATTTCTGAACAGGGCTTAACTCCGTGTTTACCCGCATCGTTAATCATTGCGTCACTGTCTTTGTGACTGAGCGCTTCTCCCCTTCAGAAGAAGGTTGAGTCGCGGGAGTCGGTTAGGCCCGTCTCTTAAAGTGGACCTTGAACGGAGCCGGATAACGAAAGCTGCTTCCTACACAAGACCTTAGGGCGATTCGACAAAAATTGCACTGGGGGGACTTGCGTTCCAGAATCAGAGTTTGTTAACCATCTATCGTCAGGATCCGAATCAGTTGTTCAAAGGCGTTTTGTTGAGTGCCGCGAATGCGGCCGACCTGACGCCCAGGAGCGGCGACTATGGGGAACTGGCATGCGCGTTTTGCTGATTGAAGATGACAGCGCCGTCGCGCAGTCGATCGAGCTGATGCTGAAGTCTGAGAGCTTCAACGTCTACACGACCGATTTGGGGGAAGAAGGCGTCGATCTCGGTAAATTATACGATTACGACATTATTCTTCTCGACCTCAACCTGCCCGACATGTCCGGATACGACGTGCTCAAACAGCTCCGGGTCTCCAAGATCAAGACACCGATCCTGATCCTCTCCGGCCTCGCCGGCATCGAGGACAAGGTCAAGGGTCTCGGCGTCGGCGCCGACGACTACATGACCAAACCCTTCCACAAGGACGAGCTGGTCGCCCGCATCCACGCGATCGTGCGCCGCTCCAAGGGCCATGCCCAGTCGGTCATCCAGACCGGCGACCTCGTCGTCAACCTCGACACCAAGACGGTGGAAGTTGGCGGCCAGCGCGTGCATCTGACGGGTAAAGAATACCAGATGCTGGAGCTGCTCAGCCTGCGCAAAGGCACCACCCTCACCAAGGAAATGTTCCTCAACCACCTCTATGGCGGCATGGACGAGCCGGAGCTGAAGATCATCGACGTCTTCATCTGCAAGCTCCGCAAGAAGCTCGCCAACGCCTCGGAAGGCCGCAACTTCATCGAGACCGTGTGGGGCCGCGGCTATGTGCTGCGCGAGCCGCACGAGGTCGAAGAGCGCATCCCCGCCTGATCCGTTTCAAGTCGCAAGCCCTGCGGGGCTTGCTCCTCCCAGCCTGGATGAACCCCGCCGCAAATGGCGGGGTTTTGTTTTTGGGCGCCTATGAGGTCCGGCGCAGCAACGATCAGGCCCTTGCGAGAGACGGGGCCGCCAGGTCCTGCTTCCAAACCGGACAACGCGCCGCCGCCTCGCGGAGCCGGCCGATCATCGCATAGCCGATGATGAAGCCGAACGCGAAGGTCGGAAGCACGAAGGATGCTAAGAATGCCCATCCAGAGAGGTGGTCGACGATTTCCATCACCGGCACGGGGACGATGTGGTGGATGATCATCAGCACCCACAGCATCACGGTCATACCGCCGCCGAAGACGAGACCATCTCTCACCTGCCGCGTCTTCCGCGACCGCCTGCCCCAGGTCGAATCCTGCACCAGCAGGGCGGTCATCGCGCCGATGCCCCACGGGAAGATCAGCAGCGGCAGCTCGCGCAGCACGACGTCGGGATAGGCTCGATCGGGAAACTGATAGAAATCGAATATCGCCTGGATCGGTAAGAAGATCAGAGCGCTACAGAGACCGATCGAGAGGATGAATCCCACCGGAAGCCGGCCGAAGATCGTCTCGTTCGCAAAACCGTAGTACCTCTTGAAATAGTAGATCAGCCAGAAATTCAGGATGAACTGCAGCGGCGTCGTGACCAGGGTGCGCAGGACACCGGCGGCTTGATCTCCCGGGACTTGAATGATCTTGCCCGATCCGAGCAGCCACAGCAGGCACCAACCGAAGGTGAAAGCCGCAACGGTCGCCACGAACTTGACGATGCCCGGCGGGGACGGCTCCAGTGTGAAGCCGATCGCGCCCAGCCTTCGCTTGCTGCGGCCGAGCGACCATTCGCCGGCGAGCGCCGCGCGCGCGGCAAACAGCAGAAGATTGTTGAGCAGCGAATCCATGTCCTTGCGAACATCCTCGAGCATGCATCCCGCCGCCGTCTGGGCCGCCAGTTGAAGCTGGCTGACCACGCTATGGCGGGTCGAGAGCTGATCGAGTGCCTGCCAGTCGTCCGGCTCGACCTGGCTGTCTTCCATGATCGCGCCGTAGATCTCGGCGCTGCTCTTGAGCACCCGCACCGTGCGGAAGCACAGCGCGTCATACACCGCCAGCAGCTCCGCATAGACGTCGGAATTGCGCTCCATGAAGCTCTCGCTGGTTCCGGCCCAACTCTCGAGGTGCAGCATGAGCGCCGAGATCTTCAGCAAGCGCGACTGGATGGCAGTCGATTGCACGGCACGAAAGTCATCGATCTGGTAGCCGACCCTGGCGAGCTTGCGCTGAAGGCTCGGCATGTCCTCCGAATGGACCTGGAAGGGCGCCGCGGCCAGCATGTCGCGCAGCGCGAGCGCGCTTGCCGGAATTCCGGCCAGCCCCTGGCAAAGGCTTCGCCACCACGCCGGAACAATTGGAATGCGCCAGACGAAGATGAGGAGCCAGATCGTGGCCAGCGGCGACAGCTTGTCCGGAAGCAGCGCGTAGAGGATCATGAACGGCGTGATGAAGGCGGCGACGCCAAACACGAACAAGGGCTTTGTCGTGAAGGAGCGGGTGCCCTTGAGCGTGTGGAATCTGAACCAATAGAACAGGACGACGAGAAGCGGTCCGCCAAAGGACCCGAAGAAGGCGTTCAGGGGGTCTACGACATTGTCGAGCGTCACGGTGAACTCCTATTGCCAGGGTTCGCTGATGAAGACGCACCGGACGCCGCAGCATCCGGCGGTCATGCGAATTAGGCAGCCTGGGCGACCATCTTGGCTTTCTGGACCAGGAGATCGATGTTGTCGGGCGCGAGCGCAATCGCGCTGTCCATATCGTTTTGGGCCTTCGCCACGTCCTTGATCTGGGCATAGGCATTGGCCCGCGAGACCAGGTATTTCGGCTCGTTCTCGTTCGTCGCAATCGCCATGCCGAAGGCCTTGATCGCCTCCTCAAGATAGCCGCCCTTGTCGTCGGTGCCGGCGGCCGTCATGCTGACGATGCCCTTGATCCAGTAGAATTCCGCGTTCTTCGGCTTGAGCTTGATCGCCTCCGCGATGTCGTTGAGCGCATTCTCGTAGAGACCGACCGTCACGTTGAAATTGGCTCTGCGCACGAAATACTCGGGCTTCGCCGGATCAAGCTTCAGCATGTAGGCGAAGCTCGCGGCGGCCTTGGGAATTTGCTTCTGCTTGTGCTGAAGCGTGCCGAGATCGAAATAGACTTTTGCCAGCCGAACCGAGAGTTCACTGTCATCGGCAAGCAGGCTGTGAAGCTCCTGCCCGCGCCGCGTCAGATCCTCCAGCGCCTCGATCGTGGTCGCGCCGGCGGCAAGCGCCTCCATGAATTCGTCGCGCCGCTGCCGCAGCATTTCCTTCGAGGGCCGCGCCGCCTCGGGCGGGATCGGCTGCGGCGCCTCGACGTCAAAAATCCGGCCGTCGGACGAACGCATGTAGAGGACCGGGATTCCCCATTCGACGCGGGACTTCTCCTGGATGAATTTACGCGCGAGCGTGACTGCATCGTCGATCGGACGGTTGCCGGCGAGCGCAGCGTAGAATCCTTCCGACATCGAAATCGCGGCACCGTCGGTAATGGGAAACTGCATCGCCACCACGGCGGGCAGCCATCCCGTCTTCATCAACCCGATCGCGGGATTGCCGAAGCGATCGCCGACATTGATACGCGCGCTCTCGCAGCAATTGAGCACGATCAGGCGAAGGCTTCGCTTTGCCCCTGTCAGCATCATCGCAAGGTCGGAGGCGAATTTCTTCACCGGCTTGCCGTCCTCGTCGACCATGACCACGAAGCCGGTCGCACCGGCGCCGGGCGAGGCTTCCTCGACACCGCCATGCCCGATGAAATGGAAGATGTGCCAATCCCCCTCGAGCAGCTTCTTCATCAGGTCTTTTCCAGTCCCGCCGGGGACCCACTGGAAATCGACCTTGCCTTCGTGCTGGAGCGCGTCGATGCCCTTGTTGATGCGATCGCGCTCCTTGACGACATTGAGCTTCGGCCATTCGCTGGTCGAAGGATCGGAGATCATGCCGAGGATGCGCAGCGGTCCCTTGACGCCCATCCGGCCGACGGCGCCCGCCGTTTCGAGATAGCGCACGATGGGGCGCGTGAGACTGACGAAGCCCGGCATGTCGTCTTCGTCGTAGAGATATTCCCAGGGCAGCCCGGCAAGGTCGGCCGCCTCGATCCGCAGCTTGATCCTCAGGTCCTGGGCCGCGCCCTTGCTGCGTTCATAGATCCGCTGGATCGACGGGACGTCGGTGAAGACGCTGCGAAACACCCCGCGCCCGAAATCCCGCAGCACCTGCTCGCCGCGCGTCGTCGGGCCCTGCCGATTTTTGTCGTCGATCTCCAGGACGGCGTTTTCCAGTTCGCCCCGCAGCTTGGCCAATTCGCCGGGAGCGGAAAACCAGAACTTCACCTGGCTCTTCGGCGCCTCACCGGCCGGTGACCTGACCACCCGCCCGTAATATTGCTGAGGGCCGCCACCCACCGGCAGATCGGAGCCGATCTCGAGCTCGAAATCTTCGTATTCGGCAACAGGCATTTTGAGCCCTCACTCAACAAGATTTCCAGCTGCGAAGAATTCCTCGAACTAGCAGTGGCCGATAGCAATGGGGACCACCGCGACATCAATGGGCCGGACTATCACACACAACCTCGAGACGCATTTGTGAAGCATGTCTCATACGGCAGGTGAATTTGTGCGGTGCCCCAGCACCCGCAGAGAGCCGGCCTCGTTTCTGGGGATCGAACCCATCTGCCCGGTGCGGTGACAAAGCGATCGTGCCAGAATCCGCGCGGTAGAAATTGGACCTCCCCATGATCCTGCAATCGCTCGCCGGCCTGCCCGCTTTCCTGGTCTATTTCTGCACCGGCCTGATCGCGATAGTAGCGTATCTGTTCGTCTACACGCGGATCACGCCGCATAATGAGTTCCAGCTCATCCGCGAGAACGATCCGGCCGCAGCCATTGCGCTCGGTCTCAGCCTGCTCGGCTTCGTGGCGCCGCTGTTCAGCGCGATCGCGCATGCGGCCAATGTGCTGGACTGCCTGATCTGGGCCTTCGTCGCACTGATCGTGCAGGTCGCCGTGTTCTATCTCGTGAAGGTGCCGGTGCCGAACCTGTCGGGGCGGATCGCGGCCGGCGAGCTTGCGCCGGCGATCTGGCTCGGGCTGTCCTCGCTCGCCGCGGGCCTCTTGAACGCTGCCTGCATGATCTACTGACATGGTCGCGAAACCTCCCACCAAGGAATTTGGCAAGCGCCGGCCGGGTCCCATAGCGTCGGCACCGCGAGAGCCGGTGAAACGCTCAGGCCATGTCGCGCTGCTGGTGATGGGCACGATCGCGGTCGGCACCACTGCCTACACGCTGATGCCGCGACAGAGTTGCAGTCCCCCTTCGCCCGGAGCGTCAGTGCCGGGCGCGGCGGCGCCGGCACAGGCGAGCACCAATTGCGGCAGCAGCCACGGTTGGTCGGGCAGCGGCAGTTCAGGATCGTCGTCGCGATCGAGCTTCTTCAGCAGCGACTCCTCGAGCCATTCCTCATCGGGAGGCTCGTCCGATTCAGGCTCTGGCGGCGTCACGCGCGGCGGCTTCGGCTCGTTTGCGCATGCGTTCTCGGGCGGCAGCTGAGGCGCGGGTTTGTGGGTTCACAGTATTCTGCGGCCCTGCTTAGGTAAGCCCGCGGGAGGAAGCGCATGAAACGTTCGCGAAGGGTCGTGCTCACCCTGATGGGCACTGCCGCGCTCAGTGCGGTCTCGATGGGATTTGTGAAGCGCGAGCGCCCGTGCGGCTCCGGGCTCGAGGCTGTGCCCGGTATCGACGGCAGGCCCTATTGCCGGCCGGCCTATGGCGGCTTCGGCGGCACGCTGCATCAGATGCACCGCCATGGCCATTCCGGCCAAGGTCATGGCGGCCACGGTCACGGCGGCGGCTGACACATGCAACGCATCGTCTGTCCCGAACGCGACGATTGGCGGCAAACCGCCGAGCAATGCGGCTTTGCCTTCCACACCTTCGACGGCGAGCGCTATTGGGACGAACGCGCCTATTACGCTTTCACACTCGACGAGATCGAACGCGGCATCGAGACGCCGACCGGCGAGATCGACGCGATGTGCCTTGAGCTTGCCGGACGGGTGATCGGCGAGGAGCGGCACTTGCGGCGGCTGAAGATTCCGGAAGCATTCTGGGGCTTGATCGCGGAGAGCTGGGAACGCGACGACCGCAGCCTCTACGGCCGGCTCGACCTGAAGTTCGACGGCGAGACGCCCGCAAAGCTGCTCGAATACAATGCGGACACGCCGACCTCGATCTTCGAGGCCGCGGTGTTTCAGTGGACCTGGCTGGAGCAGGCGATCGAGCGGCGCATCATCCCCGCGCGCGCCGACCAGTTCAACTCCATCCACGAGCGGTTGATCGAGGCATGGAAGACGATTGGCGCTGGCCGTCATCTGCATCTCACCGGCACCACGGGCGCCGAGGAAGACGCCGGCACGCTCGCCTATCTCGAGGACACCGCGCGCCAGGCAGGGCTAACCACCACGCTGCTCGATGTCGAGGAGATCGGATGGCGCGACGGGACGGGTGGCTTCGTCGATCTCGATGATCGCGACATCGCACTCGCGTTCAAGCTCTACCCTTGGGAATGGATGTTCCACGACGCCTTCGGCGCCAAGCTCGCAGACGCGCCCACGCGCTGGATCGAGCCGCCGTGGAAAGCGGTGCTCTCCA
This sequence comes from Bradyrhizobium sp. Kon10, assembly GCF_055807395.1. NCBI lineage: Bacteria > Pseudomonadati > Pseudomonadota > Alphaproteobacteria > Hyphomicrobiales > Nitrobacteraceae > Bradyrhizobium > Bradyrhizobium sp. Kon10. Next base: position 165,296 of record NZ_JBVVOZ010000016.1, read on the forward strand.
ACAAAGGCATCCTGCCGCTGCTCTGGGAGATGTGTCCGAACCATCCGAACCTGCTGCCGGCGTTCTTCGAGGACGACCCACGCGCGGTCGAGCTTGGCAGCTCCTATGTACGCAAGCCGCTGCTGTCGCGCGAAGGCGCCAATGTCACGCTGGTCTCAGCTGGCGTCCCGCTTGACGCGCACGCGGGCCCTTATGGCGCAGAAGGCTTCGTGCACCAGGCGCTCTCGCCGCTGCCGAACTATTCAGGCTTCTATCCCGTCGTGGGAAGCTGGCTGGTGGACCACGAGCCGTGCGGCCTCTCGATCCGTGAGGATGAGAGTCCGATCACCGGCAACAGTTCGCGGTTCTTGCCGCATGCGATTTTGTGAGGATCGTCATTCCGGGGCGCGACGTCGTCGCGAGCCCGGAATCCATAACCACAGGCAGATCGAACGGCCCCACGTCTAACCGCCTGCCTATTTCAATGGCCTGTGGTTATGGATTCCGGGCTCCGCGCTAACGCGCGGCCCCGGAATGACGTTCACTTCGCGGCGGCAATCTTCAGCGGCTGCGGCATCAATCCGCCCATCGGTCGGCCGGAGCGCGCTGGATTGAGCTGGTAGAGGCCACGTCGCTCGGTCACCGGACGGAAGGCGTCGGTGATGCCGACGACGGATTCAGCTGCTCCCAGCAGCAGCGTGCCGTCCGCCTCGAGGACCTTTGTCATGCGCTCGAAGATCACGGCCTTGGTGTCCTGGTCGAAATAGATCAACACGTTGCGGCAGAAGATCACGTCGAACGTCCCGAGATGAGAGAAGTCCTGCAACAGATTGAGCTGGCGGAACTGCACCATCGCACGGACATCGGCATTCAGCTGCCAGACGTCGCCGATTTGCGTGAAGTATTTCATCAGAAGCTGGATCGGCAGGCCGCGCTGCACCTCGAACTGGCTGTAGACGCCGGCCCTGGATTTCTCCAGCACCTCCTGCGAGAGGTCGGTGCCGACGATCTCGATACGCCAGCCGGCGAGAGCAGCGCCCATTTCCTTCAGGCACATCGCGATCGAATAGGCCTCCTGCCCGGTCGACGACGCCGCCGACCAGATGCGCAGCGATCTGCGCGCGGCGCGGGCCTGGATCAGGCCCGGCATGATGCTGTCGCGCAGGTGATCGAACGGGATCTTATCGCGGAAGAAGAAGGTCTCGTTGGTGGTCATCGCTTCGACCACGTCGGTCGCGAGCCGGCCGTCGCCGTTCCTGATCTTGAGAACGAGATCGGGGATGCCGGGCAGGCTCGCCCTGCGGGCGAGCGGCAGCAGCCGGCTTTCGACCAGATACTGCTTGTCGGGGGAGAGATCGAGACCGGAGCGTTCTTTCAGAAACTTGCGCAGATACTCATAGTCCGCGGGCGTCACGAGCGGTCTCCCGCAAACAGGCGATTGACCTTGGCGCCGATCTGGTTGAGCGGCAGGATTGCCGCGCAGATGCCGGCATTGGCGGCGGCGCCCGGCATGCCCCACACCACGCTGGAGGCTTCGTCCTGCGCAATGACGCTGCCGCCGGCCGCGACGATGTCCTTGCCGCCGCGCATGCCGTCCGAACCCATGCCGGTCAGGATCACGGACAGGATGGCGCCATGCCAGATGTCGATGGCGGAGCTGAAGAGCGGATCGACCGCGGGCTTGCAGAAGTTGACAGCGGGGCCGTCGTCGAGCGCGATTGCAGCCTCGGCGCCGTTACGCACGACGCGCATGTGCTTGCCACCGGGCGCGAGGTAAATGCGACCCGGCTTCACAGGCTCGCCGTCGACCGCCTCACTCGCCGGCTTGCGGCTCGAACGCGCCAGATGCTCGGCGAGAATGGTGGTGAACGTCGGCGGCATGTGCTGGGTGATCAGCACCGGGACGCGGTCGATCACCGGGCCGAGTTCGGTGACAAGCGCCATCAGCGCCTGCGGGCCACCGGTCGATGAGCCGATCAACAGCACTTTGGGTGCCTGGGATGAGAACGGACGCGTGGTGAGCGGCCCCGACGACAGGGCATGCAGGGCTGGAGCGGCTACGGGCGCAGCTGGGCGTGCGACAGCCGGTCCGCGCGCGGCCGGCGCCGGGGTCGCTGGTGCCAGTGGCGGGCTTCCGACCGCTGACTTCCTGCGCAGACGCGCGCCGAGATGACGGATCTTCTGGATAAGGTCGTGGTGGAAGATGTCCGCGGCGGACGCTTCGCGCGTCGACTCCGGCTTCGGAATGTAGTCGGCGGCGCCCAGCGACAGCGCCTTGAAGCTGATCTCCGCGTTGCGGCGGGTCAGGGTCGAAGCCATGATGATGACGAGGTCGCGCTTCTTTGCCAGCAGTTGCGGCAGCGCCGAGATGCCGTCGAGCTCGGGCATTTCGATATCGAGCACGGCGACATCGGGATTGATGCGCTCGATCTGGTTGACGGCCTCGAGCCCCGTGCGCAGCGAGGCGGCGACCTCCATGTCATGCTCGGCGCCGACCCAGCGCGAGATCAGACCGCGAATGACGACGGAATCGTCCACGATCATCACGCGTAGCGGCCCGGCTTCGCGCGACGGACTCGTGGTCGAACTACCTGCGAACGCAACACTCATTACTCACCAACTCAGACTGAAACGGTTCAGTGGAAAACAAACGCCGAAGGATCCGTCCAGCCTCCGGGGCAGTCGCTAGATCAGGCCGACTTCCTGGAACTTCGCCGTCACGATGTCCTTGTCGAAGGGCTTCATGATGTACTCGTTGGCGCCGGCGTGCAGCGCGCGCGCGATATGCGCGACGTCATTCTCGGTGGTGCAGAACACCACCTTGGGCTGATCGCCGCCGGGCATGCGGCGGAGATGGCCGAGGAACTCGTAGCCATCCATGATCGGCATGTTCCAGTCGAGCAGCACCGCGTCGGGCAGTCCGCGCTTGCAGGCTTCCAGCGCCTTTTCACCGTCCTCGGCCTCGAGAATCTGAAAGTCGAGGCCCTCCAGGATCCGGCGCGCAACCTTGCGGATGACGCTGGAATCATCAACGACGAGACAAGTGCGCATGTGAACCTCTGCTTCCTCCCCTTTTCCCGGGGGCACTTCAATTGCAAGTCCGCCGGCAGCGATGCCGCCGGATCAGGCCGCCATCATCTCGGGCGCGAGCTCGAGGACGCGATCGACGTCGAGGACGACCATGAGCTGACCGTCGAGGCGGTGGACGCCGCCGGCGAGCTTGG